>DAIOGM010000006.1:34464-44908 GCA_036745215.1 Gemmataceae bacterium | reverse complement strand
CCAGATGAGCTGGACCTGTGCATCTTGATTGAGCCGGCGCAGCACTTCCGATAGCAGTTTCGGTTCGGCGCCGAGGCGCTGCGCCAGGACATCGAGAGTCTCGTCGCGCGGATTATCTTTGATGGTCTCCCAGAAATAGGCGAAATCGACAACTCCCGGGAAGCCATTTTTCTGCAGCACTTCCGCCCATTCCGGCACGAACGAATAAAGCAGGCATTCGTCCATCCAGGACAGGATTTGCCTCATATCGAACGGCGTGTTGCGCTGCAGGCGAATCGGATTGGCCATGGCGAGCTGATAGCCGTCGGTAATGCCTTCTTCAAACAAGCGCTCCTCGATCGTCGCGGTGACGCCACGAATCTGCTGCAAGGGGATGAGCTTCGGCGTGACGGCCTGGATGCCGAAAAATCGCCGCACCGTCGATTGAATGATGCCGACGATCTCGAGCGGAAAAAGCCCGACGAAAAAATAAATGGCGACGCGTTTGAAGGTCTCCGAGGGGGCGCCCGCGGACGGATCCAGCGCCGCGGCCATGACGCCGCCGAGGACGGGCCCCAGGAGGAGTTGCACGGTGCTCCAAACGGCGGCGCCGGGCGTCACATCACGCTGGAGCGTACGCCGGCCGAGCGTGATCATCACATATGTGTATGCGCCCAGAGCGCCGAAGATCGCGCCTTCGTGAATCATCGTGGCGGAAACTGCACCATCCAGAATCGGGCCAACGGCGTTCGCATCGCTACTTGGCGGACTGTGATAGAGGACCCATGCTTCGAGGACGCCGACAATGGCACTCAGTCCGGCCGGGATGAAATAATCGAGGGAAATGAGCCAGCTACCATACTGCCGATTCACTTCCTGCCGGGCCTGTTTGCGAACCTTGAGAAGGATTTCCTCCCGGCTGGAACAATAGCTCTCCTCGGTTTTTTTGCCGCCATTTTGCCGCGGTTCGGGCCGATCGGAAGTCTTTAGAGGTTCGGTGGGACTTTGCAATTTCGCGCTGCGACCGATGGTCAGGTAAATCCCCTGAAATGCGATCAGACACGCCGGCATGAGAGCGAACACGAAAATCCATGAATAGAAGTAAAAGAAGCTCAACGCGACGAGCGCGGCTGCGCCGTAAACGCCAACAAGCAAGTACACTGTCGCCCGGGATTGCCCCGGAGGAGAAGAGGTTTCATCGGGCATGGGAGACGCCTGCAATGGAAGAAGTGCTGGGTGGTTCGTTCAATCGTACGTGATGGCGGACGCCACGGCAAGAAAAATGACGCCCTCCAGCGATGCTTTGGATTAGCCTTCCGCGTCCAGGCGAAGCGACCACCATGCCAATATCAAAAAACCCGCGCCGAACGCGGTCAACGCCCCGCATGCCTCGAGCAAGAATTGCGGATCGGGATTCGCCGTCGTCAGCAGCGCCTTGTAGGCGTCGAGCGCCCACGCATGCGGCGTCACGCGGCTAATCGTCTGCATCTGATCCGGCATCAAGCCGCGATCGCCCATCAAGCAGCCGCTCAAGCCCGCGAGCACGAGCACCAACAGCGTGCCGTAAATCGCCACCTGCGTCTCCGTGCGAGCCAGGGACGCGACCAGCATCGCCAGCCCCATTGCCGCGAACGAGGTCGCAACAACGACGGCAGCGAGCCATCCCGGCGCGACGCCCCAGCTCATGTCGAAGATCAATCGCCCCGCGCCGAGCAAGAAGAAACCCTGAAACAGCGACATCAGGAAACACGGCAACATCTTGCCCAGGAGAATCTCCGCCTTGGTCAGCGGCGCCACGATGAGCCGCTTCATCGTCCCCTGGCGGCGCTCGGCGACGAACAGCCAGCCGACCGTGAGCACCAGAAAGAACGCGAACATCACCAGATACGACGGCACCAGCGTCTGATAACGACTGCCGCCGCGCCGCAGCCAGCCGGCGCCGTCCTCGGCGAATTGCGTGTTCTGCTCGGATTTGTCGGTCGTGCGTTCGTGCTCCTTGGTCAACGCCGCCCACGTCTTCGCGGTGAGGTTGTAGCGCGGGAAAATGTTCTGGATCGAATTCTGCAAGCCCATGCTGAGCGCCTTGCGTTCCTGTTTCGGCGCGACGTTCAGGAAAAACTTGACAGAGCCGGGCAGTTGTTCCTCTTTGGCGAGCAGTGTCAGAAACGCCGGGTCGCCGATCTTCTCGAACGCCCGGCCGATCATCCAAGGCATGATGACCCGCAACAGGCTGCCCTGCACGACCTCGTGGATGATCGATGCCGCCATCGTTTGCTTGTCGTCCTTGAGCACTTCGACGTCCAGGACGTCGAGGTTGACGCCGTCGCGATGAAACGGGTTGATGCCGTCGTGAATGTACATCGGCAGGATGCTTTGCCCTTCGTCGAACAACCCGCGCTGCGCCAGCGCCAGCGGATTGCCTGGTTCGGGAAAACAAGACGCGATCGTGAATTGATCGTGCCAGCCTGACGCCAGGAAGGAACAGCGCGTGACGCGCTTGCTGAACTTCTTGCCGATGACGAGAACGGCCGCCCGCTTGCCAGAATTGACGAGGCGCAGCGCTTCGTCGCGATCCTTGACGTATTCGACGCGTATGTTAGCGGTCTCGTTGAGATCATGAAGCAGAAGGTCGGACCAGTTCTGATGGGGAAACCACATCTGATGATTCGCCCACGCCAGACTGCAGCCTGCCAATGCTTGCGATGGCCCGGTCGCCGGATTCGGCATGATCGCCAACCAGCCGACGCCTTCGCGAATCATCGCCGGCCGATCGAAGAAACGCGGCACGCCGACGTCTTCGACAAGCACGCTGACCTTCAGCCCCGACGCCGGCGATTTGCCGAAATTGTCGCCGAGCGAAACGCCCAGAACGAAGATGAAGATGAGCGGCATCGCCAGGAGGATGATCATGGCGCGCGCATCGCGCACGAGCAAGCGCAGATCTTTTTTGGCGAGCGTCCAGATGACCATGCCGAACATTCTATGCCAATCTGCACGCAATGCCGAACGCAACCGCCTGGCAAGCACGACGCTGGAAAGTGAGCCAGGTCATGGAACCTCGTCCACGCCCGCCGTCTCCGACTGCATTGATTGTGGCGGCAAGATTCCGATCTTGCCAATGTACTCGGCAAGATCGGAATCTTGCCGCCACGGTTCGGGGTATCATCGTAAATCAAGTCGCCTGGGCGTCGATGGCCTCGAGTTCCTTGAGCGTGGACTGGGCAAGCAATTGATCGTATTTTTCAGTTGAGTTGTTGCTGATCTCGGTCAATCTCGCCATCACCCTTCGCCGTGCCTTGGTCATGTCGCGAAAATGCTTGAGCAGCTCGGCGGCGAAATTTAGCCTGTTTATTTCGGAGCCCAAACGTTCTTCGACCAGTTTGTTGAATGCGTCCTCGCCGCCCAACTTGACGAGTGCAATGGCTGCCGCTTGACTTACCAGTCCCGGTTGTTCAATGTAAGCCCGCTCCAGCGAGGGCACACATTGCTGGTCGGCGACGTTCACGAGAGCCCATACCGCGCGGATGCGGATCAGTTGATTGCTGTGCTTCAACGCGGCGATCAACCCCGCGAGATCGCCATCCGACTCAAGCCGGTCGGGATACGGTCCGAGGAAAAAGGTGGTCAAATCGATGTAGGACACGGATCGGCCGAGCGCGTCGTTGGCGTCAATGATGAATTTCGGCGTCACGACTAACACGGCGATTCCGGTCAACATCGACAATCCGCGCATCATCTGGCTGCCCGCGTCGCCAAGATCGGCTGACGCAAACCAGGCCGCCGCCATCAAGCCGCCAATCGACGCCCACGCCGCCAGGAGACAGGTCAATTCGGGATACCGGTTTCGCAATCCCCACTGGTGAAAGCGATCGAGCAGTTGCAACTGCACCCGGCAAAACAGATAGACGCAGCCGAACACGCCAATGAGGCTGACCGCACCTACGAGAATCACGGCGACGGCGGGATTGATCATCAATCCCGCCGTCGCCAACACGTAATTGACGGCAGCGAGAACGGCAAACAACACCGCCAGAAGCACCATGCCGGCCAGCGCGAAGATCACCATCGAAACGGCAGCGGCGACGAACGCAAAAAGCGATGAAATGCCCGCCGAGCCGGTAATCGTGGCTGCCTTTCGAACAGGGTCTTGCACCATCGCCGTACGCCTTCCTTTCACATTGCCGTCAACGGCAACCCGCCTCCCGAAATTTCGGCATCAGCACCTGCATCAGCGCCTCCGCGAGCACTTCCGGATGCGTCAAGTGTGGTTCGTGCCCGCACTCTTCGATCTCGACGCGGGCGACGTTTGGCAAGCCGCGCTGCAAATCGGCTTCGCACGTTTTGCCGACGAGCGGATCGCGATCGCCGCACACCATCAACACCGGCGTGCGAATCGCACTCAAGATTGGCCGCAAGTCGAGCCGTCCCACCATCAACAGTCGCGACGCAAAGGCGCGCAACGGTACGCCGAAACTGCGTTCGATGTAAAACTCCCACAGCTCCGGTTCACGTTCTTGAAACGTCGCCAGATGATTGCGTTCGAGCACTTGCCGTGCCAGCGGCAAATGCGCGACACGGCCCGGCAAGAATCGAACAAAAGATGAAGTGAGAATCTCGAACCCCGTCAGCGGTCGATGCGCGAAGCCGCCGAGCGTGATGCCGTAGGAAAACCGCGCCGGTTGTTGGTGCAACGCCGTCAGCGCGACGGTTGAGCCAAACGACGCGCCCGCGATGATGCATTCCCGGACCTGCAAATGATCGAGCAACGCGAAAAGGTCGGCAGCAAGTTCGGCATGTCCATACGTCCGAAGTCGGGCGCCGTCGGCGATGCCGTCGGGAAGATGATAACTGATGCAATGGAAATGCGGCGAGAGACGCGCCATCAACAGGACGAACGACAACGCATCGCTCGCCAACCCGGGGATCAAGACGAGCGTCGGCCCGCGGCCCCATTCGACGTAGCGGCAACGATAGCGCCCGGTGTCGCACACGCCGAGCTTGGCCTCGCGCTCGCGCTGAGCGAGGCACGAGCGCAACGTTAGACGCGTCGCACAGGCAGGTTCACCGACATTCAACATGAGGGCATTGTATTTCCGGACGTGGCGGCAAGATTCCATCTTGCCGATGAATCGACTCGATTCGGCAAGATGAAATCTTGCCGCCACGGCACAAACGTTGTCACGGCGTGCTGATCTTGAATTGCAGATCGGGCCGGTAGCGTTCGAGCTCCGGCAGCGCGAAAACGCGTTCGGCGGCGGGCGACAGCTCTTTTTCATCGCGAATCTCGAGCGTGATGCGCACTTCCGTCGCGGACGTGAACTCCACCTCGACGCTCTTGGCGCCTGGCCACGCCGTCATGACGCGCTTCTGAAGCTCCGCCGCGCTCAAGGGCGGCGACTTTGGCATCGGCGGCGGAGCCGGCACTTCGACCTTCACCACATCGTTCGGCACGAGCGGCTTGACTTCAACCATGTTGGGAATCAGTATCGGGCCTTCCGGCGCGACCGGTTTCTTGGCGTCCACCACGACCGGATTCTTCGGCGTCGTCGGCCTCGGATCCAAAAGCGGCGGCTCGTCCGTCGTCGTCGCCGGCGTGCTCTTGCCGAACGGCCAAAGCCACGATTTCGATTTCTGCTCCGCCAACGGCTTCGGCTCCACGACGTTCGACGTTTTCACGATCGGCAGCTTTTCGCGCGGCTCGAAAGTCGGCGGCGACTGCACCACATCCGCAGGCAACGCCGTCAGGTTTTGCACACTCGTGCAACCGTGCAGCCGCCGCAGCGACTGACTCACCGCGATCTTTTCGTCGTAGCTGTTGACCGAACCCATCACGAACACTTTGCCGTCGCCGGCCACGTCTATCTTGAGCTGTTGATATTGCTTGGGCAATGCCGCCCTGAGCGATGATTGCACGCTCGCTTGCAGTTGCTGCTGCGACAACAGGCCCGGCCGCACCAGAAGGCTCGGATGCTCCTTCATCGAATCGGTGACCGGCAGCGCCGAATAGACCTGCGCGATGCGCAGCGCCTGATCGCGCACGGCTTTGTTCGGCACGTAGCCGCGAACCTCGAGCGTTTTCGCCGACGCATGCGCTTCGAGGTAATAGGGAAACGTGACGGGGTCGGCGAGCCAGGCGATCTCGACGCTGACTTCGGTGGCGCGCTTGGCGTCGGTCTGCGTCGGCTTCGCGGGGGCGGCTTTGTCCGGGGTTTTTGGGCCGAACCAGCGCCACAGAAGTTGAGCCTGTGCGGGGGGCGCGGCGGTCAAAATGGAGAAGATAGCCAAGACGATGGCGATGCAGATGGGGGATTTCATCGGGGGAACTCTCTTGGCGTCCGCTTGTCGTTTAGCGCTCGCAATGGAGCGCCGTGCAACCGGCGCTTCATGGCGAGCGCTAAACGACAAGCGGGGCGTCGATTATGGCCGAACCTTTGTCATGTCCTGAAACACCGATTGCTGAGCGTCCATGCCGCTCGCGCAGAGGTGCAGGTGGTCCTTGTCGATGTACACCACTTCCGCGCGACGACGTTTGACGCGGAAGGGGAACGGGTAGGCGGACTCCACCGTCTCCGTGAAATACACCGTGCACTTCCAGTGACAATGATGCAACTGCGCCGGCCCGATGAGCGGGAAAAACCGCGGCGGATCGACTCGATCGACCAACTTTTCCACCGAAAACTCGATATCATCCCGGAACTCTTCGTAGATATACGGCACCCCACGCGTCACGGGCGGCATCGTCCGCAAAATCTCCGCCGCGTCCGGCGGATCCTCGCAATACGAGCGATGCCCCGGCGGGATCGCTGGCAAGATCGGCGTGCGATGATCGTTTCGATTGACGAGCCGTTGCTCAATGCGATCCGCCACCCATGGCTGCATCGGCACCGGCGTGAAGAATCCCATCCCGAACGGCGAACAGCCGCACACGAACAACAGGCAAGGCACGATGCTTGCCAACAACAGCCGTTTGTACAACGTTTTCATGTGCCGCTCCCGCCGTGGGCATGGAATATCCGCACCGATACCGATGGAAATTGCATCGTCGCGCCAATGAGGCAAACTTTAACGAAAACGCGGAATGTGCCGAATGTGAGGGCGGCTGGCTGCGTCGAATTGCCGAGCCGCGAACATCTTACCCAACTTGTTGAGTCGCGGCTTCGATGGGTTCGGGTTTTTGGCTGGTCGAGGTGATGCCCAACAATCGCAAAAGCGGCGTCGTCGCAATCGTCGTCGCCAGGGCCATGAGCACCATCATCGCGAACAGCGTCGGCGAGATGATCTTCAGATCGAGGCCGATGTTGAGAACGATCAGCTCCATCAAGCCGCGCGTGTTCATGAGGACGCCCAGCGCGGACGAATCGCGCCAACCGAGCCCGGCGGCGCGGGCCGACAGTGCCGCGCCCGCCACTTTGCCCGCGGTGGCGACGACGATAATCAGCACGCACAAGAGCCATTCCTCGACGCTTGCAACCAGACCGATCTCGGTGCGCATACCCGTGAATGCGAAGAAGGCAGGCAAGAGAAGGATGGTCACCGTATCTTCGAGTTTATGAATGAAATCGCGTGCGATGGTGCTGTCATGCGGAATGATGGCGCCGAAAAGGAAGGCGCCGAAAATCGCGTGAATGCCGATCGCTTCCGTCGCCAGCGCCGACAGCAAGAGCGCGACGAACAGAATCGCCGTGACGGTGCGCGTCAGTTCGCCATTGCCCGTGCGGGCGAGCAACCGCGTCGCGCTCGGCCTCACGATCAGAAGCATCACCGCGATGTAGGCAATGGTTAGACCGATGACGATCATGGCGCCGCGCACCTGTGCCTGCGCCACGCCGACGACGAACGCCAGCAGGCACCACGCCGTCGCATCCCCGACCGCGGCGCACGCCAGCGCCAATACGCCGAGCGGCGTCTTCTGCATCTTCAGATCGGACAGGATGCGCGCCAGCACCGGAAACGCCGTGATCGACATCGCGACGCCGATGAACAAGGCAAAGCTCAAGAACGGCACATCGCTCGACGATAGCCTCGGATAAAGAAAAAACGCCAGCGCCAAACCCATTGCAAACGGCAACGCAATGCTCACCTGGGAAATCGACAGGACGGCGCGAGCGCGGCCCTGGAGCACGTTCAGGTTCAAATCCAGGCCGATGAGGAACATGTAGAGAATGACGCCGAGCTGCGCAATGACGCCGAGAAAGGGCGCGACCGATTCGGGCAGCAGAAACGCCGCCGCCTCGGGCCAAACGCGGCCCAGTAGCGACGGCCCCAGCGCAATGCCGGCGACGACCTCGCCGATCACGGGCGGCTGGCCCAAGAAGCGGAAGACGCGGCCGAGCAGCCAGCCGAGCGCGACGACGGCGGTGAGGGTCAACAGGACATGGATCAGCGCGTCAGGCATTCCGAATTCGCTGTGTTCAAGGATTCCCAAACCGGGTAACGGAGAACCGAGAACCGAGAACGGAGAATGAAAACGCCAATTCTCGGTTCTCGGTTCTCGGTTCTCGGTTACCCGGTTGCATTCCTCGTCAAGGCTTCCGCCCGCTCGGCAAAAACAGCTCGTTCACCTTGCTCTCCGCGTTTTCCGGCGCCGCGCCGGCGCTCCACGCGGGGATCGCCCTCTTGTTGGCGTCGTACAGCGTCTCCATCGGCTGCCAGACTTCATCGACGCGATCGGTGAACAAATCGCCGATGAGCAGATCGGTGACGGTGTTCTTCAAGTGCGGATAGTTCTTGACGAACTTGCCGAAGCTGAACCCGTCGTAGTATTCGCACACCAGCCGGCGCATGCGATCGACGCCCTTGTTGAACAAGTCGCCCCACTTGCCGAGCTGCGCCGCGGAAACGTCGCCCTTCTTGATGCCCTCCGCGATCGCATCCGCGGCCAGTTCGCCCGACTTCAGCGCGAGCAAGACGCCGGACGAATAAAGCGGATCGAGAAAACCGAACGCGTCGCCGACGAGCACCCAGCCGTCGCCCGCAACTTGCTTGGAGCGATACGAATAATCCTTGGTCGCGAAATAGCCGGTGATTCGCTTGGCGTCCTTGATGCGATCTTTGACGGCCGGGCACGCTTCGACCTCTTCGTGATAGGTATGCTCATGATTGCCGCGGCCCTTGAAGAGATAATCGAACGGCGCGACGACGCCGAGGCTGACGATGTTGTTGTGCAGCGGGATGTACCACCACCAGCCTTGCTTGTTCGGCGTCTGGATAACGATCGTCGCGCCTTCATCCTTTCCGGTGTCGCGATAGGCCCCTTCCCAGTAGGTCCAGATGGCGCCCTTGTTGAGCACGGGGTCCCACAGGCGCAGCTTGAACCGATTTTGCAACATGGTGCTTTGGCCACTCGCATCGACGACGACTTGAGCGCGGACGTCTTCGGTCGTGCCGTCTTTTCTCTGGATGCGCACGCCGACCGCCTTCTCCCCTTCGAACAATACGTCCAGGACGCGCGTCTCCTCGTTCACTTCGACGCCGTGTTCCTCGGCGTTGCGCAGCATCATCAAGTCGAATTCGCTGCGGGCGACTTGCCAGGTTTGCGAGCATTCGTGCGGCTTGTTGTCGTGGAAGTAAAACGGCGCAGACAGCTTGCCGTTGGCGTTGACGAACTGGACGCTGAATTTCTTGGTAAAGTGGCTCTTCTTCATCTTGTCGAGCATGTTCAAACGCTTGAGCACCCAGTACGTTTCCGGGATCAGCGATTCGCCGATGTGGAAGCGCGGAAAGCGTTCGCGTTCGAAGAGCTTGACTTTGACGCCGTGCTGGGCGAGCAGCGTCGAGACGGTGCTGCCCGCGGGCCCGCCGCCGATGACGATGACGTCGGTGGTGGTTGAGTTCATTTGGTATTCTCCCTTGTTTACGTTTGGCCTGCTTGCGTTTAGCGCTCGCGTGGCGCCGCGCGAGCGCTAAACGTAAACAGGACTACTACCATGCCCCGGATTCATCCTCGTGCGGCGCCCGCACCTCGCGCAACAGTCCAATCAACACCTTCATCTTCCGCCGCGACAAATGCCCGAGCTGCCGGCGATGGCACTCCGTCAGCGGCTCCTGCAATTCATCCAGCAGCGTCAGTCCCGCGGCGGTGATGCCGACGCGCACCATGCGTCGATTGTCGGCCGGCCGATCGCGCTGGATCCAGCCGCGCTCTTGTAGCTTGTCCAGCAGTCGCGTGATATCCGGCGCCCGCGACACGAGCCGGCTCGCCAGATCGAGCGTCGCGATCTTTTGCGGATGGGCCCCGCGCAATAGCCTGAGCGCGTTGTACTGCTGCGGCGTCAGGTCATGGGCGTCAAACAGCGCATCTTCCAGGGCGCGCAAGCGATCGTAGGCGCGCCAGAGGTTGAGGAACGTTTCCTGTTCCAGGGAATCGAAGCGTCGATGCTTGGCTAGCGCAATGGTCATGTCGGCATTATAATCCGTTGAACAATAGTTGTCCAAACAATTATTCGGGATGTGATGGAAAGTCATA
>DAIOGM010000006.1:0-34451 GCA_036745215.1 Gemmataceae bacterium | reverse complement strand
CGTTCGACCTCTTCGGCAGCCCCGGCACCAAGGCCGGCGCGGAACTCCTCGCCGACGCGTTTGAAGAAATGCTCGCCGACAATCGTCGCGAGAAAGGCGCCACCCGCGCCCGCGCGTACGCCGGCAAGGTGCGTTTCGAGGAAATCGTTTTCGAAACGATCGCCGACTACGCCGATTGGCAAGATCAGGCTCGCACGCGCATCCGTCGAGCACTTGACAAAAAAGAGTTTCTTCTCTGGGTCACCGGCAACCATCTGGGCGCGCTGCCGATCTATGAGGAACTGGCGGAAGCGCCGGTGAAAACCGTTGTCATCCAGCTCGACGCCCACCTCGATATCTACAATCTCAGCGATTGCGCGAAGGAATTGACGCACGGCAATTTTTTGATGCGCGCAAGCGGGCCATTGCCGCCGATCGTCAACCTCGGCCATCGCGAATTGTTGCTGCGCCGCGAGCACATTGACAAGTATTATCACGCGACGTTCTCCGCCGTCGATGTGGCGACCGATCGCACCGGCGTTTTCGCGAAGCTGCGGACGCTATGCGCCGACGCCGAGCGCATTTTCCTCGATCTCGATTGCGACGCATTCGACCCCGCGTTCTTCCCCGCCGTCAAGGAACCGCGACCGTTCGGACTGGCGCCGGATGTCGTGCTGCAATTGCTTGCGGAGATTGGCGCGAAGCGTCTCGCGGGCCTGTCGATCTCCGAATTCGACCCGGCGGCCGACGTCAATGACCGCTGCCTGGGAACGTTGATGTGGCTCATTGAATATGTGCTGCTGATGAAGTATGAGACGGCAATGTAGTCATCACGCTCCGCGTGATGAAGTTCGACAGGATTCACAGACGACCAAAGTCGTCGGTGCGTTAGCCGAACACCATCACGCGGAGAGCATGTGATTTTTTGTCGGCGCCAATGTAGTCATCACGCTCCGCGTGATGAAGTTGGGTAAAATTCACGGACGACTACATCCGTCTGCGAGCAAGCCGAACGCCATCACGCGGAGCGTGATGAGTACATTGGCCCCTTTGCTTTGGCGAGGATATTTGTTAACCTGAATGCTTCAAACGCACCCGACGGAGTATCGCGACCAATGGAAACGGTTCAATTGCAGTGTGGTAATTGTCAAAAAATCATGGCCATCAGCGCCGCCCATCTCGGCCAGCGAGTGCAATGTCCCCATTGCAATTCGGTCGTGCAGACGCCGGCGCCCGCGCCGGCCGATCCGACATTGCCGCTGCCGACGCCGCAAAACGTGTCGCCCGCGGATGAGCCGACCTTCTTGGATCCGAACTTGGCGCCCATTCCGACGGATCGGCCGTCGTCGCCGTCGCAAGACGTGACGGTCGCGATGGACGACGCGCCGTTGCAGGCGGGCGACACGAATTTCGCCGAGTTCAAGCCGAAGCCGCGCAAGGACAGCAGCGTCTTGCTGATCATCGCGCTCATCTTCCTGGTGCCGTACGCGGTGACGATGACGTTCTTCGTGTTTTTCATGTGGGCGCGGGGCTCCGCGCAGGGCGACCCGCTCGAATACTTGCGCGATCCCATGCCGGCGCAGGAAAAAGGCGGGCCGCGCAAGGTGCAACGCAAGCAGCCGGACCACACGTTGCCAATTGCGGAGCGGCGCAAGACGACGCTCGGCAAGTCGGTGAAGGCCGGCGATTTGCTGGTGACGCCGGAGCGCGTGGTGTTGACGGCCGAAGGGGATCTCAAGCTCATGCTTCGTGTCCGCAACGAATCCACCTCGTCCGCCTTTGAGCCGATGCATGACAGCTACGTCAATGAGCGGAAGCACCCGGTCAAGCCATATACGTTCCTGGAATCGCGTTCGCTCACGCTCGATCACATCTACGGTGGTTACCTTGCCTATTACAAAAATGCGGACGCGACGGGGGAGCCAGAGAGCTTTCCGGTGCTTTCGCCCAAAGAGGAGGTCACCATCGTCTTGCAAACGGAGGACCGGTATCGCGCCAAATACGTTTCCGTCATTGCTGGCGCCAAGAACGATGAATTCACCTGGCGCGTCCAGGTGCGGCGCGGCTTCGTGCGTGTGGATAACAAAGATGTGTCCGCGACGACGGTGATCGGCGTCGATTTTTCGAGCAAGGAAATTGTTCGCGAAGGCAAGTCATAGCATCGGCGAGCCACGGGGTTTATCCCCGTGGTTTGGGATTTCCTACCACGGGGATAAACCCCGTGGCTCGCAACCTGGTTACTTCTTCAACTCCAGCACAATGTCATTGGCGCCCTTCGTGACGGTCGCTTGCAAACCCGATGTCGCGGCCGAATTGAAACGGGCGGGAATCAGACTCGGTCCGCCTTTGCCGCCGTCGCGCCAGGAAATGCTGATCTTGTAGTTGGCGGCGGCGGGCGCTCCGTCGAAGGCGGTGTACGTGGACAATTTGAACGAGCCGTCCGCCTCGACGATGCCGACCGCGTTGACGCCGACCTTCGCTTTCCCCGGATCGCCGGCGAACGTGACGACGGCGCCCGCCATCGGCGCCCCTTCGAAGTACGCGAAGCCGCGCACCGGATAGGTCGGCTTGCGATTGGCGGTCGAGACGCCCGATTCCTTGGTGATGACCTTCGTCAAATTCTCATTGTGAATCGAATCGAGAAGGATGTTGGCGAAGACGGGCCCTTCCTTTTTCATCGTCACCCACATGATGTGATCGAACTCGCCATAATCAACGCCGCGCAGCTTGCTGCCGCCGCCGGTCGTCGCGAGCTGGTAATAGTTCATGCCCTGGCGAACGAACTTTTCATAGCGATGCACGTGGCCGCAGAAGACGGTGTAGTCGCGGCCCTTGAGCAGCTTTTCAACTTCGCCCCAGCCGTTCTTGGCGCCGTTGTTCGCGGTCCAGACCGGATGGTGCAAGGCGACGATGGTCCAGCGGACATTGGCGTTGTCGCCGAGCACTTTCTTGGCGTAGGCGATTTGTTCGTTGCCGATCGCGACGGAGCCGGGCGGGTCATTCGTGTTGAGGATCAAGAACAACACGTTCTGATAGACGAAGTGGTAATAGCGCCGGCCGAGCTTCGTTTCCCAAAGCTTGGCGGCTTCCTTGGCCGCGGCGTCGTGATTGCCGGGGACGTAGAAAAACGGCATGGACAGCTTGTTGGCGTAGCTGTCGAATTCCTGCCATTCCTTGCCGAGTACGTCTTGCGTCTTGTTGCCGCCCTCGATGAGATCGCCGACGGAGAGAACGAATTCCGGCTGCATCAGGTTGAGCTTTTCAACCGCCTGCGAGAAGATGTTCGCGCGATGCGCTCCGGTGCGATCGCTGACGATAGCAAAGCGAAACTCTTCGGGCGCGTCATTCCAGCGCAAGTGCGTGACGGGGTTGCGCGCTTCCTGCGGGAAGAACGTTCGCAAGCCGCCGCCGACGACGCTTGACAAAACGACGGCGCCGCCGACGGCGAGGACGACCAAACTTGCCAGGAGAATTCGTTTCATGACAGTCCCCGTTTAGCGCCCGCAGAGAAGCATCAATCGCAGGATCCCACAAACGGAGATATCGTAACGGCTTGTCAACGAAATACAACAAGGGAAGCAAGAATCCACGAAACTTTCACGAACTGCACATCCATGACGCTGCGCATCGCCAATCTGCGTCTGAGCATCGACGAGCCGGAAGCCGCATTGCCGGCGCACTTGGCCCGCGCGCTCGGCATCGCGCCCGCTGCAATCACGCAATGGCGAATCCTGCGCAAAAGCCTCGACGCGCGCGTCAAGGATGCCTTCCAATTCGTGTACACCGCGGAAGTTTCGACGCAGGAAGATGAAGATCGCCTGATGACGCTCGCACAACGCAAGCATCGCGACATCGTCTTCGATCGCCACGCCGAACCCGCGTTCGAGATGCCGCCACACGGAACGTTGCCGCTAAAGCATCGACCCATCGTGATCGGTTCCGGGCCCGCCGGCCTCGTCGCGGGCTACATTCTCGCGGAACAAGGCTATCGGCCGATCGTGCTCGAACGCGGCCCGGCCGTGCGGCAACGCATCCGCGACGTGCACCGCTTCGACACCGGCGGAGCGTTCGAGCCGGAGAGCAACTATCTCTTCGGCGAAGGCGGCGCCGGCACGTTCAGCGACGGCAAGCTGACGTGTCGATCGAGCGGGCCGGACGTGCGCCGAGTCCTGAAGTTGTTCGCGGAATGCAAGGGCAAGCCGTCCATCCTTTACGATTATCGGCCACACCTGGGCAGCAATCGCTTACCCGCCGTCGTCAAGGCGATTCGCCGCAAGATCGAAGCGCTCGGCGGCGAAGTGCGCTTCCATTGCCGCGTTGAGGATCTCGATTTTGCTGCGTCGGCGGGTGTGAGGGGGCTGCGCGGCGTTGCGACATCGTCTGGCTATTTGCCCGCCGACGTCGTCTTGCTCGCCATCGGCCACAGCGCCCGCGACACGATCGAGATGCTCGTGCGCCGCGCCGTGCCCATGGTGCAGAAGCCGTTTCAGATGGGCCTGCGCATCGAACAACCTCAAGAGATTGTCAATCGCGTCAAGTACGGCCCGACGCACCTGGAAACGAAGCTCGGTTCCGCGGACTACAACGTGGTCGCGCGCGGCAAGCACGATCTGTTCTCGTTTTGCATGTGCGCCGGCGGGCACGTCATTCCCAGCGTCTCCGAGAACGGTTTTTTCGCGACCAACGGCATGAGCCTGTCCAAACGCGATTCGCCGTTCGCCAACAGCGGCCTGGTCGTGACGGTTCCAATCGAGCAATTCGGCGGCGCCGACGTGCTCGCCGGCATGCGCTTGCAGCAGATTTACGAGAAACGCGCCTTCGAGCTGGGTCGGGGCGATTACCTATGTCCGATTCAGAACGCGAAGGATTTTCTCGCCAATCGACCGACCGCAAGCCTGCCGCCGTGCAGCTATCCACGCGGCCTCGTCCTTGCGAACGTCGCCGAACTCGTGCCGCCGATGATTCGCGACGCGTTGCTGCATGGCTTGCCCATCCTCGATCGCCGCTGGCATGGCAAGTATTTGCAGGACGCGTATCTCGTCGGCCCCGAATCGCGCGGCAGCTCGCCGGTCCGCATCGTGCGCGATGATCGTACGCGCGAATCGCCGGACATCGCGGGGCTGTATCCGGTCGGCGAAGGCGCGGGTTACGCGGGGGGCATCGTCAGCGCCGCGGTGGATGGATTACGGTCGGCGCTGGCGGTGATTGCCAAGCATGCGCCGTTGACGTAACGTTGGCGGATTTCTGCTGGATAGGTTGCAACATGCTTGAAGTCTGTGCCTATTTGGGATTGGCGTGTTCGCTATACATGACGGGCATCGTGTGGTTTGCGCAACTGGTGCATTACCCGTATCTCGATCGCGGCGATCCCAGTGGTTTCGCCGCCTTCGCACGCGATTATCAAAGGCGAACGCTGTGGGTCGTGACGCCGGCGCTGGCGGGCGAAATCGGCACGGCGATTCTCCTCATCTGGCTTTGGCCATCGCTGCAAAGCGTCTTGGGCTTGGCGACGCTGAGCGCGGTCTGGATTTTCACGACCTTTTGGGTGATCCCAGCGCACCTGAAGCTGAAGCGCGGCTACGATCGCGAGGCGCACCTTAGCCTCGTTCGGCGCAATCTGCCGCGTGCGATTTTGTGGACGCTACGTTCGGTGGTCATGATCTGGACCGCCGTGACGCTGCCATTGGGGCCTCATCCATGAATAACGATGAGTTGCTGGAGATCTCGGATTTGATTGTCGATTACGACGTGGCGACGTTGCAGCGCCGGCCGGTTGACAAGGGTGCGGTGATCGAAAAACTTCGGGCCGCCGGCGACCTGCGAGCGGCGCACATCGTCGACGCCATGCCGGCGAACCATGGCGTGCTCGATTCCGATTATATTGACCGGCTGCTCGTCCGCGTTCATTGCGAGATGCAACGGCTGTCCGAGGAGTTCCAGCACGGCCGGCGCGTCCTCGAATTGATCACGCCCATGCTGACCGCATTGAAAAACGGCGGGGCGCCGGCGCCGTATCGGATCGTCGATATCGGCTCGGGCACCGGCTTCGTGATACGCTGGCTGGCGGCGCACGGAAACCTCGGACCGGACGTGCAACTCATCGGCGTGGATCTCAATCACGCGCTCATGGCCGAGGCTCGGCGCTTGGCGGCGCGCGAACGTCTCGCCTGCCAATTCGAAGTCGCCAACGCGTTCGCGCTCGAACAGCCGGCGACGTTGTTCTTGTCCACGGGCGTCGTCCACCATTTTCGCGGCGAGGGCTTGACGGAGTTCTTTCGCCAACACGACCGCGCCAATGCCCGCGCCTTCGCTCACTTCGACTTTCAGCCAAACCTTCTCGCCCGCCCCGGCGCCTGGCTGTTTCATTACATTCGCATGCGTGAGCCGTTGTCGCAGCACGACGGCGTTATATCGGCCCGCCGTGCGCACTCGGCTGCGACCTTGCTTGCGGCGGCCCGGCAAACGTCCTTCACGTGTGCGATGTACAGCACGCGCGTGTGGAACTTGCCGATTCCCCGCGTCTTCCACACGCTCCTGGGCATGCGCCCCGAACTCGTCCCGGCGTTTCGCGACGCCCTCGGTTCGCGCGCGAGCCGATTGGAGGCCTTGCAATGATCGAGACGATCATCGTGCTGTACGTGCTCGCCGGCCTGGATTCGATGTTCAGCGGCATCTGCGCGGCATCGGGCCGAAATGCGTTGATCGAAAAGCGCGCCTACTTCGCCCGCTCGATGTGTTACGGCTTCGCCTGGGGCCAGGCCGCTTGCCTGTTGGCGTTCGTCATTCTGCTCGGCGCCGCAGCCATCGCCGACGATCGACAACATGCCATCGACGAGATGGTGTCCGTCGGGCAACGCATGGCAGCCGTCTACTCCATCTACGCGGCCGTGGTGCTTTTCACCTTCGCGGTCCGAGCCATTCCGTCCGTTGACGTGCGCTCCGTGACGAGCGTCATGGGTTTTGGTCCGTTGACACTGCTTCGCCCCGCGGTGATTGTCGTCGGACTCATTTGGGGGCTCGCACTCATGCCCAGTCCCGTCGTGGCCACGGCGGCGACCCTAATCGCGCTCATGATGATTCCGTTCCGCGTCTGGTTGAACCTGATGATCGAGATTCACGGCGTCGAAGTGTTGTTGCCGAATCAGCAAGCGAGCGATGGAGTCGAGTGACAATATCGGTGAACAACTTGTTGTCTGTCACTTCAACCCAAGAGCTGATTTCAGGCATTCGTCAATCACTTGCATGGTCGCATCCGAAATCACGCCGATCCTTCCATGAATTAGCGTTTTGTCAATGGTGAGGATGTCCGAGCACGCAGCGACGCATTTCTTCTTCAGACCAGATGCAAGCTCTTGCGCTGGATCAAGAATTGCCTCGGTTCCGGTTATGCCATGAATCTTACTGGTGATTCGCACAAGAATCGTGTCGTCAATGAGCGGGTCAAGATAATCCGCCCGTACGACAACGGCTGGTCGAAATTTGCTTCCAGACTGATCGCTGAATGGCCAATGAAGTTGAACAACGTCACCGCGCTGCATGGGGCGCCTCGATCAAGTCATCGTCCTCCGGGTCGTCCCATTTCCTCAGGATCTTGCTGGTAAGTTCGTAGACTTCCTGGCGAATCAGAACGAACACTTCCTTGGTCCCGGGATGAACGAGATGAATTGGCTCCTTCTGCTGAGCGACAGCCTTGGCCTGCTCGGGAGTGAGTTCAATCATCGGTGCCTCCTTTGGTTGCATCGTAACATTGGAACAAGTATGATTCAAGAGCGAGACATTCAGCTTGTTGATTGGAATTCGAAATGCCCCCCATCCTCGATCGCGAAGAGTACATCGAGCAAGCCTACTTCTTCCGCACTCTGCGCGAACGGATGTTCGAGGAACAAATCCCGACGCAGATCGTGCTCGATCGCATCCACGAAGAGATTCTTGCGATCACGCGGCTGCCGATGGCGATCCAGTTTCTCTCGACCGAACTCAAACACTCCGGCATGCTCGGCTCCGGGTTCGCAAGGCTCGCCCATTACTTCACCGCGTTTCAAACGTACGTCATCGAGCAGTCGGAGGACGATCGCAATCGCTTCAGCATCGATGTCAGCCTGCTCGTCCTCGAACGCGAATCGCAATATCGCAGCGGCACGCCGACGCCGCAGGGGTTGTTCGTCTACCAGTTCGAGACGTTGAGCCGTAATCGCCTGGGCTACGAGGAAGGCCTGCGGCGCATGCAGGCGGATTCGATGTACGACGAGAACTGGCGTGGCTACGTCGATTTCGTGCGTCGGCAAATCGGCGGCGTCGATTTCGCGGACCTCGTGTATCTGCGTTCCGACTGGTACGTCACGGATCAGCGCCGTCAGAAACCGGATTACGACCCGCCGTTGCCGCCGCTCTTTGCCGAGAAGGAAGGCCGCATCGCCAAGGCGAATCGTGGCCGCGATCCGCTCTTTCTTTTCGCGGCCCTGCAACGTCAGCTCGGCTATCCCGAGGTGCCGCGCATCAAGGGCAAGGACGATCCGACGACGAAGCTGCTCGCACTGCAAGCGAAGGTCAAGGAACTCGAAACTCGGCTCAAACTCGTCGAGGGCGAGCAACGCGGCAAGGTGGACTTGAGCGAATTCATGGCCAAGCCGGAGTTGCTGCAGCCGCCGGAGGATGATGAAACCACAGATGAACACAGATGAACACGGATAATACGTGCGGTAGCTCTGACGAGACGGTTGACAATTCAGAGCCTTGAACAGCGTCAATGGGACGGCCTTTGATTCATTCTTATCTGTGTCTATCCGTGTTCATCTGTGGTTATTTCGTTGTCGAAGTCTGGCTCGCCGCTTACACTTCATCCATCGCCCGCCCCACTCCAGGATCAAACCCATGACGCGATCTCTTGGCGCTTGCCTGGCTTTGTTGACGTTGACGCCGTTCGCAGCAGCGCAGGGGAAGGACATCGCCGTGGACACGACGTATCTCCGCACGCTGGCCGAGACGCGCAGCTTTCAGAACGGCAGACCGCTGAAGCCGCTGCCGACGCCCGACGGCAAGGCGGTGCTGTTCTTGCGATCCGAGGCCCGCTCGGCGAAGTTGAGCCTGTTTGAATTCGATTTGGCAACCGGCAAGACGCGTGAACTGATTTCGCCGGCAGACGTGCTCAAGGGCGCCGAGGAAAAACTGTCGCCGGAAGAGAAAGCCGCTCGTGAACGTATGCGTGTGTCGGCCGGTGGGTTCACGAACTTTCAACTCAACGACGACGGCGACTTGATCCTCCTCAGCCTGTCGGGCCGGCTCTACACCGTCGAACGGGGCGCCAAAAAGGTGCGCGAGCTGCCGACGGGCAAGGGCTTCCTGCTCGATCCGAATTTCTCGCCCGACGGCAAGAAAATCTCCTACGTTCGCAGTCACGACGTCTACGTGCTCAACCTCGAAACGCTGAAGGAAACGCAGGTCACCACCGGCGGCACCGCTCTCGTCGAGCACGGCGTCGCGGAGTTTGTCGCACAAGAAGAAATGGCTCGCTTCACCGGCTACTGGTGGGCGCCGGACAGCGAACGCATCCTCTATCAAGAGACGGATCACAACGGCGTCGAAGTCTGGCACGTCGCCGATCCGATCCGGCCCGAAGCGACGCCGCAGCCGTTCTACTATCCGCGGCCCGGCAAGAACAACGCGCGGGTGCGCGTCGGCATCATCGACATCGAAGGCGGCAAGACGGACTGGATCGTCTGGGATTTTGAGCGCTATCCGTACCTGGCGACGGTGCGCTGGTCGAAGAAAGCGCCGTTGTGCCTGACGGTGCAATCGCGCGATCAGCGTGAAATGGCCCTCCTGGAAGCCGATCCGCGCACCGGCAAGACGACGACGCTCCTTGTTGACAAAAGCTCGACGTGGGTCAACCTGCGTCAAGAAGTGCCGCGTTGGCTGCCGTCGGGCGACGGTTTTTTCTGGGTGTCCGAGATCGACGACATGCCGCGCCTGGAGCAGCGGATGCGCAACGGCAAGTTTCGCCGCGTCATCGTGCCGGCGGAAGTCGGCTATCAAAGCCTCGTCAGCGTGGACAAAAAGGGCGAAGAAATCGTCTTCACCGCGAGCACAAACCCGACGCAGGCGCATGTCTATCGCCTCTCGCTCACCGATCCGTTCGCGGAGCCGTATCCATTGACCAAGGAGCCCGGACAGCACGCGGCGGTGTTCACGCGCGATCACGGCGCCTTTGTGATTACGAGCCGAACGCTGAACGCAATGCCGCAGTCGATGGTCTTTGGCAAGAACAGCCAACCGGCAGGGGAATTGCCGTCGGTCGCGGAGAACCCGAAACGGGCGCCGGTGGTCGAGTTGTTCCAGGTCGGCGACAAGAAAAACCAGTTTCACGCCGCCGTCGTGTTGCCGCAAGATTACGATGTGCGCAAGCAATATCCGGTGATCGTCGATGTGTACGGCGGACCGCATCACATTCACGTGCAAGCCACGCAGACGCGCTGGCTGCTCGGTCAATGGTACGCGGATCAGGGTTTTGTCGTCGTCGCGATCGATGGCCGCGGCACGCCGGGGCGCGGCGCGGCCTGGGAACGCGCGATCTATCAAAAGTTCGGCTCGGTGCCGCTCGACGATCAGGTGAATGGATTGAAAAAGGTCGCCGCCAAGTATCCGATCATGGATCTGAAACGCGTCGGCGTCTACGGCTGGTCGTTCGGCGGCTACATGTCGGCCCTCGCAGCGATGCGTCGGCCGGACGTCTTTCACGCGGGCGTCGCCGGCGCCCCGGTTTGCGATTGGCACGACTATGACACGCACTACACGGAACGTTACCTCGGCATTCCGCCGAAGGATGCCGATGCCTACAAGGAAGGCAACTTGCTGACGTACGCACCGGACCTCAAACGCCCGCTCATGATCCTGCACGGCACGGCGGACGACAACGTTTACTTTCGTCATTCACTGAAGCTTGTCGATTCGTTGTTCCGCAACGGCAAGGATTTCGAAATGGTGCCGCTGTCGGGCCTGACGCACATGGTGCCGGACCCGCTCGTGATGGAACGCTTGCACGGCCGGATCGCGACGTTCTTTCAAAAACACCTCGGACGCCCTCAATAATACTTGGGATTGAATCAACTTCATGCCTCTTCCGACCACTCCGCAAAAACCCGCAAGCGTCCAGCCCGGCGGCGGCACCTGCATGGCCATCGAACTGTGCTGGGCCCGCTTCCGCAAATTCTGGCTTCGCAAGCTCCGCCCCGGTTACGTTGCGCGAATGCAAGCCAAGCGCCAGGGCGAATGCCCGAATTGCCCGCACGACATCATCGATGGCCGCGATCTCAAATACACGCGCAACGTCTGCGGCTACTCTTTCCTCCCCGAAGACGATGCCCACGCTTATCGCAATCGCCTGGGCTTCGCACGGCATGGCTTCGCAGAGATGTTCCTCTTCACGCTCGCTTACTTGATCCTCGGCGGCGCGTGCGTCTGGGCCGCGCTCGCCGTGCACTGGTTGTTCTGGATACCTCTCGTCGCGTTGTCACTTCTGGAACTGGAGATCGTCACGTTCTTCCGCGATCCGGAGCGCGACATTCCGCCCGACGCGAACGTGGTCGTCAGCCCCGCCGATGGCACCGTGACCCACATCGAGGAAGTCGATGAGCCGGAGTTCGGCAAGGCGCTGCGCATCAGCATCTTCCTGTCGGTATTCAACGTGCACGTCAATCGCTGCCCGTTCGCGGGTGAAGTGGTGGACGTGCGTTATTTCCCCGGTGAGTATCTCGACGCACGTAATGCCGAGAGCGCGGTGCGCAACGAACAGCTCTGGATCGACCTGATCGAGCCGATCACGATGAAGCCGATGCGCGTCAAGCAAATCTCGGGCGCCATCGCGCGGCGCATCGTCTGCTGGCTCAAAGCCGGCGACAAGCTCGACAAGGGCGAACGCATCGGCATGATCAAGCTCGGCTCGCGCACCGACCTCCTCATCCCCGCCGGCGCTGCCAGCGAAATTTGGGTCAAAGTCGGCGACAGCGTTCGCGGCGGCGCGACGGTGTTGCTGAAACTTGAAGGCTATTGATCTCCTTTCTTCGTTTGCTCGTCTTCGCGCATGAAAGCGCGACGTGCCGGGAGGGCGAGGCTCCCGCCGAGCCGCGAACCTCGAAAACACGGAGCCCAAACGGCTCGGCAGGAGCCTCGCCCTCCCGAAGCAAGCGTTATTCATTCCTGATGATCAGTAGCGCACGCATGGCGCCGCGCGGGCGCTAAACGAAGAATAGGACGACACGTCCGCAGCATTATCGGCCAATCGTTGCGCGTATAATGGAACGTTCCCGATCGAATACCGTTTCAAAAGGACCTTCCATGACCACTTTCGCCGGCCGCTGGCTCACCACGTTCGGCCCGATGGAGCTACAGGAAACCAACGACGTTATCCAGGGCGCGTACTGGTATCAAGGCGTGGCGAACCGCATCGAGGGCAAGCTGAAGAAAGGCCGACTCGTCTTTCTCTATCAGGACGCACACGGTCCCGGCGAAGGCTGGTTCGAATTGACCAAGGGCGGCCAATTTCAAGGACAATATCGCCTCAACGGCGCCGAGCAATGGTTCCCCTGGAACGGCCAACGCGAATGGAACGGCATCTGGGACACGTCCTTCGGCCGAATGCGTCTAAACCACGACGGCGACCGCATCCATGGCTGCTACGACGGCGCGACATCGGGCCGCGTCGATGGCCGGACCGATGGCAAGCGATTCGTCTTCAAATACGTCGAAGCAAACGCGAAGGGCGAGGGCTGGTTTGAGCTGGACGACGGGGCGATGAACTTCCGCGGCGCCTGGCGTCCGGAAGGGACCGTCAAGTGGGGCGACTGGACGGGCCAACGCGTCGTCGCGCGGCCGAACCTCACCTGGCTCGTCGTCATTGAAGCGCATTGGCAACGCTCGCTCGGCGACGCGGAGTATTCGTACGGCGAAATGCTCCGCACGTTTTTCGCGCGCGTGCCGACCGTCGCCGTCCGCCAACGTTATTTCAACGACGGTCCGAGCCTGGAACGCTGGTGCCGCGAATTGATCTACGTGCCGGAGCCGGCGGTCGTCTTGATCTCCAGTCACGGCACGCAAGCGGGCGTCGGCGTGCACCATCATACGATCGAGCCGAAACGCGTGGTGGACCATTTGCGCGAGGCGAGCAGCGTCCAGCTATTGCACTTCGCGACGTGTCTCGTGCTCAAGGAAGACAAATCGGGCGATTTCGTCAAACGCATCGGCACGACGGCGCCGTTCCCGATCTCCGGCTACACGACGAGCGTTGACTGGGGCGGCAGCGCGATCCTCGAGTTCAACTACTTCGATCTGATGCTGAGCAAACACCTGTCGCCGGAAGATGCTGCCAAGACCATGCTGAAAATGATCGCCTGGGCCGGTGACAAGTCGCCGCCGGGTTCGCCCTATGGCGCCGCCGGATTTCGATTCTTCAAACCGATTGCCTGACTTTCCGTAGCCGCAAGCTGCCAGCTTGCGAGCGGAAACTAAAGCAGACAAGCTGGCAGCTTGTCGCTACGCCGCAAGGAACGAATTGCATGGACTTTGCGCTCGGCGTCTTGGCGTGAGCTTTTCCGGGTTGACTCAAAAAGCCGCTCGCTTGTAAGATACGCCCTCGGCTCGGTAGTCCTTTGCCGCATCATGATGATTCGCACCATTGAGGGACGCCGACTCGAACCGATGGCGTCGTCGCGGGGGTGACGGCGTCAGACAACAACTGCGATCGCACCAGGACGCACTCGGTCACCACGGAGGGACACCATGACCGCGCAGACCGACCACGCACCGAAAGTCTCTTCCGCCGCCATTTCCATCGCCGCGCTGCTGGGCGTCGCCGTTCTCTGGTCGTACTGGACCACGCTTGCCAACCTCGCCGACCGCTGGTCGTGGGACCCGCAGTATTCGCACGGGTACCTCGTGCCTGCGTTCGCAGTGTATTTGTTGTGGCTTCGTTTCGATCGACGGACTCCGCGAGCGCTAAGTGTCAATGTCTTGGGGCTCGGATTGGTTTGCGGCGCGATTGGATTGCGCCTCGCGGGAGCTTATTTTTACTATCCTTACTTCGATCAAATCTCCCTCGTGCCGTGCCTGGCGGGGCTGTTTCTGCTCGCGGGAAGCTGGCCGGCGTTCTTCTGGTCCTTGCCGGCGGTCGCGTTCTTGATCTTCATGATTCCGCTGCCGGACCGCGTCGCCCTCGCCATGTCCGGGCCGATGCAGGGCCTGGCGACGACGTGCAGCACGGTCGTCTTGCAAACAATCGGCAAGCCGGCGCTCGCGGAAGGCAACGTCATCTTGCTCAATGAAATCGAGCTGGGCATCGTCGAGGCGTGCAGCGGCCTGCGCATGCTCGTCGTTTTCTTCGCGCTTTCGACCGCGGTGGCGATGCTCATCAAGAAGCCGATGTGGGAACGACTTTTGATCGCCTTCAGCGCGATTCCGATCGCGCTGGTTTCGAACATTCTCCGCATCGTCATCACGGGTCTTTTCTACGACGCCTTCGGCAGCAACTTCGGCGGCGCGTTCCTTCACGATCTGGCGGGCTGGCTGATGATGCCGCTCGGCCTGGTTTTTCTGGCGCTTGAGTTGTGGATCTTGAAAAGCCTGTTGATCGAACGTCCGAGCGCGCCGATTGCGAACACGGTCCAATCGCAGCGCGTCGAAACGCCGGCGCTCGCCCTTTATGACGGCGGCACGAAGCCGCGCCGTGCGAAGGCCGAACCCGAGCCCATTGAAGCCAGCGCCTGAGTGGCGAGCCACGGGGTTTATCCCCGTGGAATGGAAGTTAATACCACGGGGAAAAACCCGTGGCTCGCCGAGCTTTCATGTAACGACTGGAGACGCATCATGACCCCACAAGACCGCGACCCGATCAAGCCCGCCGTCACGCCGCCGATGCCGTCCGCGACGCCCGACGCGTTCGCGCTCCTCAAAGCGCTGAAACGCCGCTGGATCCTCGCCGGCACACTGGGCCTGTTGCTCGCAACCATCGCCGGCGCCGCCGCCTATATGATCTTGCCGGCGCGTTACACCGCGTTCGCCCTTTTGCAAATCTCGTCCAAGCCCCATCAGCTCGTCGATCGCGTCAGCAATCGCGATGAGTTCACCATCGTCATGAAAACCACGGCCGCGCGTCTGAAGAGCCGCGATGTGTTGATGCGCACGCTGAGCCAGGATCCCGTGCGCAACCTCGGCCTCATCAAGAAACATCCCGACACGCTGAGCACGCTGACCTGGCTCGAAGAGTACATGAAGATCGAAATTCAGGACAGCTCCGAGCTGTTGACCGTCTCGCTCACGGGCGAGGAGCCGGACGATTTGCGAACCATCGTCAACAACATGGTCAAATCCTTCATGACCATCGTCGGCAATGAGGACAAGAGCCGGCGCAAGGAACGCTTCGACAAGGCGAAGTTCCTCTACGAATCGGGCAAGGAAAAGCTCGCGGAGAAGGTGAACGCCAAGGAGAACCTGCTCAAGAGCCAGGGCGTCAAGGACCCGTGGGCGATGATGAACCTGTTGACGAACCTGCAAGCCGAGCTGCGGCAAGCCCAGACCGACGGCTCGCGCTTTCGCTTCGATCTGGAACGCAGGCTCGCCCAGCTCGCGAATTTGCAGACCGCGAGAAAGAGCCTCGACAAGCTCGGCACGGAAATCGCGCTCAAGGATTTGCAGGACTACGATCAAAACTTGCGCAAGGAGATCGATCTGGTCGAACGCATTGAAAAATACATCGAACGCATGGTCAAGGAAGGCCATCCGCCGACCGACGCCTCGATGCGGCAGGCCAAGATCGAGCTGGAGAAGGCCAAGAAGAAAGCGGACGACCGCATGGCGCAGACGAAGTTGCAGATCATGCAGAAACTTCGCCAGAAACAAGAAGGCGAGATCGACGCGACGATTGCGAACCTGCAGTCCGAGGTCGGGCCGCTCGAGAAATTCGTCGCCGAGACGCGCGAACGCGGCGATGCCCTGGCCAAGGATCTGGATCGCATCAACATCTCGTCGAAGAAATACGATCTCCTGGATTCGGAAATTCAGCAGGAGCAGAAGAACGTCGATCGGCTTTTCGACGTTTACAAGCACGCCCAGATGGAGGAGGAAGCCGAGGCGCGCATCGTGCCGATCGGCGAGGCGGAGCTGCAAAATCGCGACTCGAAGAAGCGGATGATGGCGCTGGCGGGGACGCCGCTCGCGGTGTTCTTCCTGGTGCTCTTCGCGGTGGCGTGGTGGGAGTTCTCGGCGCGGCGCATTCATGAGCCCGATGAGGTCGTCGCCGGCCTGGCGATGCGCGTCGTCGGCGCGGTGCCGGAGTTGCCCGATCCACGCCGCCAACGCCTCGGCGCCGACCCCGTGGCCGAGGAAATCTTGCGACACAACTTGATCGAATCGATCGACGCGATTCGCACCATGCTGCTGCGCAGCGCCAACACCGAAAACTTGCGCGTCGTCATGGTCACCAGCGCCGAGAGCGGCGAAGGCAAGACGACGCTCGCCAGCAATTTAGCAATGAGCCTGGCCCGCGCCGGCCGCAAGACGCTCTTGATTGATTGCGATTTGCGTCAGCCCGCGGCCCATCAATTGTTCGAACGGCCGCTGCAACCGGGCTTCAGCGAGGTCGTGCTGAATGAGGTCGAACTGCCGGACGCGGTGCATGTGACGACAGTCGATGCGAATTTGTATCTGTTGCCGGCGGGGCTGTGGGATCGAAACGTTGTACAGGAGCTGGCCAAGGACGGCGTCACGAGCGTCTTCGAGAAGCTGCGCGACGAATTCGATTTCATCATCGTCGATTCGCATCCGGTTTTGGCGGCGACCGATTCGTTGTTAATCGCTCAGCATGCCGATGCCGTCATCGTGTCGCTGATGCGTGACGTGAGCCAGATGCAGAACGTCCACACGGCGTGCCAGCAATTGACGACGCTTGGCATCCGCGTCTTCGGCGCCGTCATGAGCGGCATGCCGATGAAATCGTTCACCAAGGCCCCGGCGGCGGCCGTTCACGTTTAGCGCACCGTTCTCCCCTCGCCCCCGGTACTCCGGGGGAGAGGGGCCGGGGGTGAGGGGGTCAATATCCCGCGCGAAAACTCGACGCACAACCGCGGGATACGAAACCCCCTCACCCCAACCCTCTCCCCCTGAGTACAGGGGGAGAGGGAGCAACCCGGAGACTTCACCATGCTACGAACCATCGCCATCGCCAGTGCCTGCATTGTCCTGATCGCGTCCGGTGTCGTCCACGGCGTGTGGACCGATCGCTGGTCCGATCAAAGCGACCTCGCCGAAGTCGCCAATCGCCTCGAAAAGCTGCCCATGACCATCGGCTCGTGGCACGGCAGCGAAGTCGAAATGGAGCAAGATCCGAAAATGGGCCTCGCCGGCATGCTCGCGCGACGTTACGTGCACGCCACCAGCGGCAAGAGCGTCACGTTATTTCTCGGCTGCGGCCGCGCCGGCCCGGTGTGCACGCACACGCCCGATGTCTGTTACGCCGGCAGCGGCTTCGAGGTCGAGAAGCCGAAGCGATTTTCGTCGTCGGCCGGTGCAGCGGAATTCTGGACTGCCCGCTTCGTCCGCGAACGCGCCACCGGCAAGACGAACTTGCGCATCTTCTGGTCGTGGCACGGCGCAGACGCGTGGAAAGTCGCCGACAATCCGCGCGTGAGCTTCGCCGGCGAGAAGGTGCTCTACAAGATGTACCTGATCCGCGAAATGGTGCAGTCCGACGAGCCCATGGAAAGCGATGCCTGCGTGGAGTTCATGAATGATGTGCTCCCCGCCTTTCGCCAGTTTGTCCTGGACTGAGCCGAGCGAAGGTAGGACGGACATTCCTGTCCGTCCGCGTTTGGACGGACAGGAATGTCCGTCCTACGGAATTGGCAATGGACGCCGATTTCGGCTCAGCCGTTAACGTTAAGGGAGGTTAGTAGGATGCTGACCAATCTGGACATGGAAGAAGCGCCCGCAGCAGAAATGACCGAGGTGATCCTGAAGTTCCCTCGGGCGATGAAACGCAGTTCGTCCGCGCTCCCCCGGTTTTCCAAGGCCCAAAAGTTTTACTTCGTCGTCCGCCGTGTGCTCGATTTTTCGGCGGCGTTCGTCCTAACGCTCATCGCATTGCCGATCGTCGCGCTGGCGGCGCTGGCGGTTCGGTTCACGTCGCGCGGGCCGGCGTTCTACACGCAGACGCGCACCGGCCGCGGCGGCGCGACGTTCACGATCTTCAAGCTTCGCACGATGGTGGACAAATGCGAATCGCTCACCGGCCCGCGCTGGACCATGCCGGGCGACCCGCGCATCACGCCGATCGGCTGGTTCCTGCGCCGCTCGCACATCGATGAACTGCCCCAACTGTTGAATGTGCTCAAAGGCGAGATGAGCTTGATCGGTCCGCGTCCGGAGCGGCCGGAGTTCGTCGCCGAACTCGAGAAGGCGCTCGAAGGCTACCACGATCGCCATGCGGTGTTGCCAGGCATCACCGGTTTGGCGCAGGTGCAATTGCACCCCGATACGGACCTCGAAAGCGTGCGTCGCAAATTGGTGTGCGATCGCTATTTCGTTGAACACGTGAGTATGTGGCTCGATGGCCGCATCGCGGTTGCGACGGTCCTGCACATGTTCGGCATGTCGTTTGCGATGCTGCGAACCTTGCGCATCGTACCAGCTCTTCCGGCAACGGCCGAAATCGCTCAGGAGCCACGCAAGCAAAAGCAGGCGGCGTGATTATTGTCCCGGCGAGCCACGGGGTTCATCCCCGTGGCAGGGACATCCATCCCACGGGGATCAACCCCGTGGCTCGCAGGGATGATTTTCTATGCAGTTCTTCCTCTTCATCCTGGCGAACGCGTTCCTGTTCATTCGGCCCAGCGAATTGATCCCGGACCTGCACGCCGTCGAAATCTATCGCTGGTTCATCCTCGCTTGCCTGGCGGTGTCGTTTCCCGCGGTGTTCAAGCAGGCGTCGCTGCGGTTTCCCGGCGTGCCGCCCGTCGTCACGTGCGTCGTCCTCCTGTTGCCGGCGATCTTGGTCTCCGGCTTCTTTCACGGCAACTTCGAGCTGATTCTGGACACCGTAATCGAATACGCAAAAGTCCTTATCTACTTCTTATTGCTGATCGCCCTGGTGACGGACGTCGCCCGGCTCAAGCAATTCCTGAAGTGGATCGGCATCTTCTCCGCCGCGGTGACGCTGATCGCGGTCTTGCGTTATCACGCCGATGTCGCCCTGCCCGCGCCGCCGCCCAAGGCGAATCCGGGCAACAAGAGCACGACGCACGGCACCTTCGTCGTCGATCAGGTGCGCGACGCGAACACGGGCGAGCTCGTCAAGGTAAATCGCATGTGCGGAACCGGCATCTTCAACGACCCCAACGATTTCGCCCTCATCCTCGTCACCGCGATTCCACTTTGTTTTTGTTGGCTCACCGATTCCACACAGCGGGCGATGCGGCCGATCTGGCTGATCCTGCTGCTTTTCTTCGTCTACGCGCTGATGCTGACGCAATCGCGCGGCGGCTTTCTCGCCTTGATCGCGGGTTCGGTCACGCTGATTCATCTGAAATATGGCGCCAAGAAGACCGTCCTCCTCGGCATGATTTTCTTGCCGCTGCTGCTCGCCGTTTTCGCGGGGCGCATGACGAGCTTCTCCGCGGACGAAGGCACCGGCCAGGCGCGCATCCAGCTCTGGAGCGACGGGCTCGACATCTTTCGCGTGTCGCCGCTCATCGGCATCGGCATGGACAACTATCGCCAGTTTTCCAATCACGTGGCGCATCAATCGTTCATCCATTGTTTTTCGGAGCTGGGCGTCATCGGCGGCACGTTGTTTCTCGGCGCTTTCTACTTCGCGCTCAAGGGCGTGTTCGACTTGCGCAATCGGCTGGACGACGTCGATCCGGAGCTCGCCCGACTTTATCCATTCCTGGCCGCGATGCTGGTTGGGTACACGATGGGCATCTGCTTTTTGTCGCGCAGCTACATTGTGCCGACCTACATGATGCTTGGCCTGGCGGTGGTGTTCATGCGCTTGCATTCGGGCAGCGTCGCCGTGCCCATGCCGGCATGGACGTTCGCAAGCTGGCCGCGTCTGGCGGGCGTCAGTTGCAGCTTTTTGATTGCGTCCTTTGTTTTCGTGCGTCTCCTGGTGAACTGGCGCTCGTGAACTCAAGCCCCGGGATGAGCGCAGCGATTCCCGGGGGTTGCACTCAAGGAATATTACCTATGCCGTTGAAGCTCCTCCTCGTCGCCGGCGCTCGCCCCAACTTCATGAAAGTCGCGCCGCTCCTCTGGGAAATCCAAAAGCGCGACGACATCGATGCGTTCCTGGTCCACACCGGCCAGCACTACGACGAACGCATGTCGCAGCGCTTTTTCGCGGAGCTGAACATCCCCGCGCCCGACGCCAACCTCGAAGTCGGCTCCGGTTCGCACGCGGTGCAGACGGCCGAGGTCATGAAACGTTTCGAGCCGGTGCTCCTTCAGCAAAAGCCCGATGTCGTGCTCGTCGTCGGCGACGTGAACTCGACGCTCGCCTGCACGTTGACGGCCGCCAAGCTCGACGTCCCCGTCGCGCACGTCGAAGCCGGCCTGAGGAGCAACGATCGTTCGATGCCGGAGGAAATCAATCGCATCCTGACCGACGCGATCAGCACCTGGTTGTTCGTCTCCGAGCCGAGCGGCCTGGCAAACTTGCGGGCCGAGAACGTGGCGTCCGAGCGCATTCACTTCGTCGGCAATGTCATGATCGACACGCTGATCGCTTGCCAGCCGCGCATCGCGAAGTCGCGCATTCTCGAAACGGTCGGCGTCATGCCCGGCGGCTACGCGGTGCTGACGATGCACCGGCCCGCGAACGTCGATCGGCCCGACGTGTTCGCCGGCTTGATGGGCGCGATCACGCGATTACAGAATGACATTCCCTTCGTGTTCCCCGTGCATCCGCGCACGCGCAAGGCGATCGATGAATTCGTCGGCGCACCATTGCCCAACTTGATTTTCACGGAGCCGCTCGGCTATCTCGATTTCATGAAGCTCCTCGGCGACGCCCGTTTCGTGCTCACCGACTCCGGCGGGGTGCAGGAGGAAACGACGTACCTCGGCGTGCCGTGCTTGACGATGCGCGAGAACACGGAACGGCCCGTGACGGTGACGCAGGGCACGAATCGCCTCGTCGGGCTCGATCCCGAAATGATTATCGCGGAGGGGTTGGTTGCGCTCGAAGGCGGCGCCGGGCAATGCGGCGTTCCGGAACTTTGGGACGGCCGGGCTTCGGAACGCATTCTCGATGTGCTGACGACCCGTAGTGCAGGCGTCTCGCTTGCACCGATGGAAGCGAGCAAGCGAGACGCTTGCACCACGGTGGGAAAGGACCGTTAATGCTGGCAAAGAAAATACTGTTGGTCACGTACCACTTCCCGCCGTCAGCGGCGAGCGGCGCGTTTCGCATGCTCGGCTTCGCGCGGCATCTGCCCACTTTCGGCTGGCAGCCGCTCGTCGTGGCGCCGCCGACGTTGCCATGGGAGCCGATCGATCCGCGTCTGGTGGACGACGTTCCCGATTCCGCGATCGTTTGTAATGTGCCCTACCCCATCGGCGCGCCGCGGCTCTTGCGCGTGTTGGCTCAGAACGCCGTGTGGTTGCCGCGGGCGTGGTCGGCGTGCAAGCGCATGATCGACGAACATCGCCCCGACGCGATCCTGACCTCCGGGCCGCCGCATTGCGTGCACGTGTTGGGCCATTATCTCAAGCGGCGTTCGGGCTTGCCTTGGGTCGCCGATTTTCGCGATCCATGGATCAGCAACGGCACGCACAGGAAACTCGGCTGGTCCGAACGATGGGCCTTGCGCTGGGAACGCCGCGTTTTTGCGAACGCCGACCTGGTGCTCGTCAGCGTCCGCCGGCGCCAAGATTGTCACGCTCACAAACGGCTACGATCCGCAGCCGCGTCTGTTCGAGTGCGAGCTGCGCGAGGATCCTTGCGTTCGCTTGTTGCACGCGGGGGAGATTTACGCGGGGCGAAATCCGGCGCCATTATTTCAGGCGCTGGCGGACGGAAACGCAGCCGGCGAGAAATGGCGACTGCAATTGCTTGGCCGTTGCGAATCCAACGACGGCCCGACGCTGATGCGCGAACGTGGCTGGACCGACTTCGTGACCTTCGAGGGCCAGCGCGATTATCGGGACACGCTTCAAGCGATGCAGGTTGCCGACATTCTCGTGCTCTTCGACAGCCCCGGCCGCACCATCGGCGTGCCCGCGAAGCTTTATGAATACCTCGGCGCCGGCCGGCCGATCCTGGCGCTGGCCGAATCGGATGGCGATACCGCGAATATCTTGCGTGCGAGCGGCGTCCTGCATCGCGTCGCATTGCCGACGGACGTTGCGCAGATTCGTCGAGCCGTTGGTGAACTGGTCGAGGCGATTCAGGCGCGCGAAACCGCAAGCGACGATATTCGCGTCCGTCAATTCACGCGCGAAAACTTGACCGGCGCGCTTGCGGGTTATCTCGACTCGCTCATTGGTCGAAGCGGGCCAACGAATGGCGTCGCTCAGCAAGTCGCAACTACCGAATCCATGCAGGAGGCCGTGCGATGACCCGGCGTTTGCGCGTCGTGCACGTTACCGGCTGCCTCGACATGGGCGGCCAGGAAAAGCTGCTCGTCGAATTCGCGAAGCACGCGGATCGCGATCGCTTCGAGCTGCGCTTCGTCTCGCTCGGCACACGCGGGATCCTGGCGGACGAAATCGAAGCAAACGGTTGGCCCGTCGAGGCGCTCGATATCGCCCCGGGTCTGCACATGCGTTTGCCGTTGCGGCTCGCGAAACTTCTGCGACATTGGCAAACCGACATCGTCCACACGCACAACGATCGTCCGTTGATTTACGGCGCGCCCGCGGGCCGGCTAGCGCGTGTGGCCGGCGTCATTCACACCAAGCATGGCCGCAGCACGAACAACTCGCGCAGGCAGATTTGGCTGACGGCGCTGTCGGCACGCCTCGTCGATCGCTTCGTTTGCGTCTCGGAAGACAGCGCTCGCCTGGCGCGCGAACAAGGCGTGCCGGCCAATCGCGTCAGCACGCTCCACAACGGCATCGACACGCGGCAGTACGCTTTCGCCGGGCCACGTCTCGACGGACCGGCCATCATTGTGGCGCGTTTGTGCCCGGACAAGGACATTGCGACGCTCCTGCAAGCCGTCGCGATCGTGGTTCGAACGACGCCGGCTTTCCGCCTCGACATCGCGGGCGACGGTCCGGAGATGTCGCCGTTGCGCCAACTTGCCAGCGAGTTGAGCATCACCAATCATGTGCGCTTCGTCGGCCTCACGTGCGATGTACCGGCGCTTCTGCGACAGGCGCGGATGTTCGTGCTTTCGTCGATCTCCGAAGGCGTGCCGTTGACGTTGCTCGAGGCGATGGCGACCGGATTGCCGTGCGTGGCGACGAACGTGGGCGGCATCCCTGAGGTTCTCGATGACGATAACGGGTTGATGGTGTCGCCGCGCGATCCGCATGCGCTGGCGGCGGCGCTCGTGCGCCTGCACACGGACGACGATCTGGCGCATCGCCTGGGAAACAGCGGGCGACGCCGCGTCGAACACGATTTCGACATTCGCCGCATGGTCGCGCGATACGAACAGATTTACCAGGTCGTTTGCGGTGAATGCGCGGACGCATCGCCCCAAGCGAAAAGGGAGGCGCAAGGATGCGCATCGCACATTTGACGGCGTCCCCGTTTTTCGGCGGACCGGAACGACAAATGCTCGGCCTGGCGCTGTGCCAGTCCGACGAACTGCAGTCGATGTTCTTTTCGTTTCCGGAACGCGGCTTGAGCCAGCCGTTCCTCGACGAAATGCAGCGCCACGGCTTCGTCGCCGAGGCGTTATTCAACAACGCGCCGCATTTTTTCGCGGCGATCCGCGAGATCGCCGACAAGCTGACGCACTACGGCATCGATCTTTTGTGCTGCCACGGCTACAAGGCCGATTTGCTCGGCCGGCCCGCGGCGCGCCGCATGCGTATTCCCGTTGTGTCGGTCTCGCGCGGCTGGACGGGGGCGACCTGGAAGGTGCGGATGTATGAACGCGTTGATCGCTTCAGCCTGCGCTGGATGGATCGCGTCGTCTGCGTCTCCGAAGCCCAGGCCGTCAAGGTGCGTGCCGCCGGCGTGCGCGATGAAAACGTGTGCGTCATTCGCAATGCGATCTTCACGGATCGCTTCGGCGATCCCGATGAGCCGGGCCGGACTTTCCTTCAATCGTTTTTCACGTCGCCTCGCTCGCATCTGGTCGGCGCCGCGGGGCGTTTCAGTCCGGAGAAGGGCTTTCGTCATCTCGTGGACGCGGCTGCGGAGGTCGTGCTTTCGTGCCCGCAGGCAGGCTTCCTCCTCTTTGGCGACGGTCCCCTGCATGCGGAGCTGGCGCGGCAGATTGCCGACTGCGGCTTGCAAGACCATTTCGTCCTCGCCGGGTTCCGCAACGATCTCGATCGCTGGCTGCCGAACTTCGATGTGTTTGCCTTGCCGTCGTACACGGAGGGATTGCCGAACGTGGTTCTCGAAGCGTTCGCGGCCCGCGTTCCGGTCGTCGCGACTGCGGTGGGCGGCACGCCGGAAGTGATCGAGGACGGCCAAAGCGGTTATCTGGTCCCGCCCGGCGACGCCTCCGCGCTGGCACAACGCATTCATTCGCTGTTGAGCCATACGCGTTTGCGCGAAACGATGGGCATGAGCGGCTACTACCGGGTGCGCGATCGCTTCACGTTCGAGGCGCAAGCCCGGCAGTATGCGAAGCTATTTCGTGAACTGCTCGAAACGGGCGAAGCGACTTCAGGTCGCCCAGATTCTGCAGAGCGCCCGTGCATCGTTCCCTCGCCAATGGAAGAGAGGTGATATGCGATCCAAGACATTCGAGTGAAATTCGCCTGTGCTCGCGCCCGGGCTCGAAAAAACCGTGGTTTGCACGGCGATTCTTGGCCTTGACTCGATTCTCGATTTTCAATTACCATGCCGCCCGTGTGGTAATGCCTCAGCAAGCATGACGCTTGAACGAGCACCACGATTGGCCGCACGCATTCGAGCTGAGGGTGGGACCGAAAACGGAGGTATAAGTAAAAATGTCTAGGTCTTTTTCCCCCTTCGAACAGATGGAAAGGATGCCAGAGATGAGAAAGTCGTTAGTCGCATGGTTCGTGGTTGCCCTCGCGGGGCTGCTCGCTGCCGGCACGAGCGTTCGCGCGGACAACATTCCGTGGGGTTACTCCGCCACGGACACGGAAATCTTCAACAACAACAACCCGATCATGACTTCGTCGATCAAGTTCACGGGTTCGAGCGGCGTCGCGAGCGGCGCCTCCGGCATTATCATCTACAACCTGACGACGGCCAGCACGGCCGCGGACGATTCGCCCGACAGCTTCTCGAACGTCCCGTTCGGTCTGGGCGTCACGTTCACCGACGTCAAGGCGACCGGCAGCGGCTCGGCAGGCGCGAAGATCAGCGAAAGCGTCAACTTCGCCGGTCTGTTCAACGCGACCAACGTCACCACGAAGAGCCTCCTGCCTGGCACCAATTCGTGGACCTCGCCGTCGACGGCCGAGTTCGTTCTCGGCGCCGACGATGTGGGTTGGCGCAAGTACACGGTGGGGATTTCGAGCTTCACGCCTCCGGGTCAACCGGGCGGCGCTCCGGGCTCGATCCAGGCCGTCGTGACGATTGAGCCGACCGAAGGCCCCGGCGGTTCGGGCGACCCACCGCCGAACGGGACGCCGGAACCCGCCTCGCTCCTGTTGGCCGGCCTCGGCGTGCCGCTGGTCGTCCTCGTTCGTCGCCGCATGAAGAAGGCTCAAGTCGAAGCCTGATATTGTCATCCAAACGCTTGTCGTTTGGCGTTCGCACCGCCCGTGCGAACGCTAAACGCAGGCGGTGATTGCACTCCTCTTCTCGAAGTTTCCGGCAACAGTGATCAGGCAACCCGGCGTCAAGGAAACCCTCCCCTCCTCCATTACGATCGTAATGCACCGCGCTTTTTCGGCGAGTTCCCTTCGCTGATGGCCGCAAACAACGTGCTGAACGAGGTCCTCATGCGCAAGATCAACACCAGGCTGTTCGTCATTCTCGTCATCGCGGTTGCGCTTTTCGGCGGCGCGATTTTTGGTCTTCATCGTCTGCAAGCGGGCAACATTGCCGACGCGCTTCTTTGGCAAGCGAGCCAGGCGGAGAAGGAGGGCAAGCTTGATCGCGCCGCCAAATATCTGGGGCGTTACCTGGAGTTTGTCCGCGACGATCTGGAATCGCGCGAACATCTCGGCATGATCCTGTCCGATCCGCGGATGGCGACGTCGCCCCAGCGGCGCGCCCGCGCTCGTTTCGTCATCGAACAGGTGCTCGCGAAGGATCCGCAACGCCACGAATTGCGCATTCGTCTGGCCGAGACGTTGATCGCCGGTCGTTCCTTTGATGCAGCCAAGGAGCATCTTGCTTATCTCGAAAAAAACGGCCCCGCATCGGCGCCGGTCGCGTTGCTCACTGGGCAATGGCACGAAGCGCAGAATCGGCCCAGCCAGGCCGCGGACGCGTATCGCAAGGCGCTCAAGCTCGACACCGGCCTGGTTGATGCATACACGCGGCTCGTCGCGCTTCTGAAGCATCTCGATTTCGGCAAGGAGCCGATCTACGCGAATGAAATCGAGACCCTCGTGCTCGCGGCCATGGAGAAATCCCCTCACGACGCCGCGGTCCTCAGCCTCGCGGCCCAGCACGCTCAGGAAAAAGGCAACACGCGCATCGCGATGAGCTACCTTGAGGATGGCCTGAAACAGAATCCCGCGGAGCCGCGCTTGTACCTGGCGCTGGCCCGCATTCACGGCGAAAACGGCAAACGCGCCGACGCGATTGCCATGCTGCGCCAGGGATTGGAAGCGGTCAAAAAGGAACATCGTTTCGAATTGCGCTGGAGCCTGGCGAATTTTCTGCTCGATGACAACAACCTCGACGAGGCGAAAAAGATCGGCGTCCCGATTCGCGAGGTCAATCCGCTCTCCGCCGATTATCTCGACGCACGCGCCCAGATGCAGCGCGGCCGCTGGTTCGAAGCGTCCCGCCAGCTCGAGAAGCTTCGGCCCGCGCTCAAGAACACGCAAGAACTCGCGTTCCAGGTCGATCTGTATCTTGGCGTCTGCTACGAGCAGCTAGACGAACCGATGTTGCAGTTGGCCGCGTATGAACGGGCGATGCAAGGGGATGCGAAGTCGCTGCTGGCGCGGCGCGGCGTCGCCGGCGCGCGCGCTGCGCTGGGTCAAAACGCCGAGGCGCTGCAGATTTATCATGAACTGATCGGCTTGACGAAGGATGCCCAGGAATCGACCAAGCGCCGCATCGAATATGTGCGATTCTTGCTGCGTGCGTCCGCGTCGAACGCCAAGGAGCACAAAAAGATCGGCGACGAGATAGACCGCCTCGAAAGGGCGGCGGGTAAGTCAATGGATGCCGCGCTGCTGCGCGCCGAATGGCACTTCATTCAAGGCGACAAGGCGAAGGCGAAGGCGCTCCTGGAAGAACTCGTTCAGGCGAATCCCAATCGGCATGAGCCGTGGGTTTCACTGTTGGCGTTTGCGGACGGCAAGGACGGCGAAACCTTGATGAAGACGGCCGAAGAGCGCTTCAAGGACAAGGCCGACTTCCGTCATGCGCAAATCCATTACTACGCGCAGAAACGTGACGTTCAAGGCGACGCGGCACTGCTGCGGCTGGAGAACGAACTGGCCCGCTTCGAGCCGCGTGAACGGGGTCCGTTGTTGCAAGCGCTGGCGGAAGCGCATTACTACGCGGGCAAGTATGTGGACTCGGCGCGCGTGCTGGCGCGCGTCCTGGTTTTGCCGATGCACGTGCAGGATGTGCGGATTCGCATGCAAATGCTCGAACTCGCGTTCTTGCAAGATGACGATGTCCTGGCCCGCAAGGTGCTCGATGAAATCAAGCGACTTGAAGGCGACAACGCCGGCGGACCCGACTGGAGCTTCGGCGAAGCGATGCGGCTCATTCACGCCGCGCGCAAGGGCAAGAAGGACGGCCTCGACGCGGCGCGGCATCTGTTAACCGTGGCGGCGGCGCAGCGGCCCAACTGGCATCCGATCATCCAGGTTCGCGCCGACCTCGATGAACTCCAGGGCCGGCCCGATCAAGCGATCGCCAACTATCGCCGCGCCGTCGATCTGGGCAGCCGCGATCCGCATGCCGTCAAGCAATTGCTCATCCTTCTCAGCCAGGCACAGCGGCACGATGAAGTCGAACAGCTTTTGGCGCGCATGCAAAAACAACAGGGAACCACGGACGAAATCGTGCGTTACTATGTGGCTCACACCGTCAATCGCCGCGATTTCAAGAAAGCGGAGTATCTCATCAGGCAAATCGTGGCCAGCAATTCGACGAACTACCGAGATCATCTGTGGATGGGCCAGGTGCTGTCGATGGGCGGCCAGAATCCCGATGACGCCGAGAAGGCGCTGCGCCGAGCCGTGGCGCTGGCGCCCGAACAGCCGGAGGCGCGGATCGGCCTGGTGCGTCACCTGATCGGCAACGGGCAGCATAGCGCCGCGCGCACGGAGATTGACAACACGAAGAACGCGTTGCCCGCGGATCGCGTGGATAGCGCGCTGGCCATGTGTTACGAGCTGGCGGGATTTCTGGTAGACGCCGCCGAGAGCCACAAGGCCGCGCTGGAGAAGCAGCCGGCGTCGGCGCCGATTCATCGCGCCGCCGCGGACTTTCAGATGCGCGTCGCCCGCTTTGGCGAAGCGGAAAAGCTCTATCGGAAATTGGCGGAGCGAAAAATCCGTGCCAGCGAGGACGACGTGAACGCCGCCCGCCGCGGCCTGGCGCTCGCCCTGGTGCGGCAAAATCGGCCTGCGAAAACCGCCGAGGCGCTGCAAATCGTCGGCCTCGCCGTGGACGACAACGGCCTCGCGCCGAACACCAAGTTCGCCGACGCTCAGGATGAGCACCTCCTGCAAGGCAAGTTGCTCGGCACGATCGCGCATCATCGCCTGCGCGGCGCGGCAATCACCCAGCTGGAAGCACTGCAGAAAAAAAATGCCCTCCCGCCCGAAGATCAATTCCTGCTCGCGCGGCTATTGGTGCAGCAACTTCCGCTGACCGCCGGCAAAGGCGGCGATGAGGCGAACTGGACCAAGGCCCGCGGCCTGCTGGCAACGCTCATCACCTCGCAACCGAAGAACCCGCGCTTCCTGCAATACGCCGCGCAGCAGCTCATTCAGCGCCATGAATACACCGAAGCCGAGCAGATGATCGTTCGCCTGGAAACCATCGAACGCGAACGCAAGGCGTTGCCCGGCGGCTTCGGCTCGATCGAGCTGCGGGCGAAGATGCAAGAACAGCGCGGCCTCGGCACGCAGGCGATCGCCCTGTTGACGGGCTATGCCGAGCAAACCGGAGTGTCGCCGGTTCGCAAGCTCTTACTCGCGAACTTGCACGGCCGGCTCGGCAATTATCGCGACGCCGTCGATCTGTGCGAAGAGGTCCGACAAACCGGCGCTCATTACAACGAAGCGAACGCCGCCGTTGTCGCGATCCTGCGCACCAACAAGCCGAGCGAAGCGCAGCCGACGAAGTTCGATCACTGGGCCAAGCAACGTCAGCGCGTGGAATCGTCGCTGCGCGAAGCCATGCAAAAAGACCCCAAAGATGCGCCGGTGCGGCTTCACCTGGCCGATCTGATGGAAATGCAGGGCAAATATGACGACGTCGAAAAACTGTGCCGCGAGGTTCTCAAGGAAAACGAGAACAACCTTGTTGCGCTGAACAACCTCGCCTGGCTGCTCGGCCAGAAAGCGGACACGGCCGCGGAAGCGTTGACGTTGATCGAACGCGCGGTGGCGAAATACGGGCAGCGTCCCGAACTGCTTGATACGCGCGCCATCGTGCAATTGAACCTGGGCCGCATCGAACCGGCGTTGCGCGATCTGCAGCGCGTCGTCAATGAAGCGCCGACGCCGACGCGGCTGTTCCACCTTTGCCGCGTGCAAGAACGTGCTCGCAACATCCCGTCCGCACAGGCGGCACTTCGTCAAGCGAACGATCTCGGACTGACCGCGCAACAACTTCACCCGGTCGAGCAGGCGGAGTATCAACGCGTGACCGCGGAGCTGGCGCGGCGCAATTAGCCGAGATTGCTCACCGCAGAGATCGCCGAGACCGCAGAGAAGAGTAATGTTGAGGTTTTCGTTATCTTTGGGCTTGGCATAAGAAGATTTACGCAAAGTCGTTGGCTGATATCATTTCTCTGCGATCTGGGCGTTCTCTGCGGTGAGTGACGCGGCGAAACTGCCGATTTCGAATGATCTTACGGCGAAAACCTTCATGTCTCATTGATTCTCCGTTGTTGCCCCCTTGTCGAATCGGGTAAGATGAAGTGAGTTTTCATGATCCATGCAAGCGGGAGAAGCGTAGTGAATCAGGACATCGATCTCATCCTGGAGAACTGGGAATACCAACCCGGTGTGGCGCAGGCCCGGCTCGTGCAGGCGCGGGATGGCCGGCAGGTCATCCAGCTACGTGTGGACCTCGGCGTCTTGCAACTGGAAACGGCCGGCCGGCCTGACGGCGCCAGCCCGCACGGTCACGCGACCTATCATGATTACTTGAAGGAACAAGCTCGCCTGGCGCGCAAGTCGCAAACGAAATTCGCCCTCAGCGAGGAGCAATGCCAGGACGCGGACCGCGAGTTTCTGCAATATTACCATCGCCGCATGTGCTGGCTGGCGCTACGCCAGTATGAGCGGGCGATCAAGGACGCCGATCATACGCTGGCGTTCATGGATTTCGTCAAGCGCCATTCGCCCAGCGAGGAATACCTGCACGCACATGAACAGTATCGCGGCTTCGTCTTGTTTCAACGGACGCAGGCGGCCGCGGCTCTGGAAGTAGAGAACAACACGCCGGAGCGGGCGGTCAACGAGATTCATCAGGGGCTAGTGCGGCTGCGTGAGTTTTTCACGTTCTATCAACGCGAAGAGGAAATGGACGAAGACCGCATGGTGCAGCACCTGCGCCACGTTGAGGAGACGCTGCGGAAGCAATACCATATTGCCGCGACGCTGCAGGAACAGCTGCAGGAGGCGATCGCCGCTGAGGATTATGAACGTGCCGCCCGGCTGCGCGACAAGTTGAAGAAGCAAACTTGAATGTAGTCATCACGCCGCGAGCGTGCTGCGTCCCAGGCTCCGCCTGGGACGCAAATGTCGCGAGGCTCCGCCTCGCCGAACCCGCAGCTGGCCAGAATCCTGCGCGGTACGGCGAGGCAGAGCCTCGCGGCAGTGCGGTCCCAGGCAGAGCCTGGGACCGAGGGCCAAATGTACTCATCACGCTCCGCGTGATGTCGCTCGACTTGACGGTAGACCGTTTTGCTCGTCTACTGGATACTGCCGAACAACATCACGCGGAGCGTGATGACTACATTGACCGCTGCGAGTTAGTCGAACTCCATCACGCGGAGCGTGATGACTACTTGGTTTCGTTGACCTTCGCAAACGGAAATCTCGACATGTCCGCGAACGCTCCGTCACCGCAATCCTATTCGTCTTCGCCCGGAAAAAAAACCGTCTTCCGCTACGGCGCGGCGTTGGTCGCGCTCGTCGTCATTATCGGCGGCCTCGCCTGGGTCGCTCAATACACGACCATGCGAAAAAAAACCGTCGAGCAGCTTCCCACGAGTCCGGCGTTGTTGAAATTCGCCCGCCTGACCGCGCAGTGGAAAATGCACCCGCTGACCGAGTCGGCCACGGACGTCCCGAGCGACGAGAAGCCGGAGCCCAAAGACTACGAAGTGGGCTGGAAGGGTTTCTATGATTTTCCGTTCGTGAATGACTCGACGTCGGACGTGGAAATCCTCATGTATTCGACGACGTGCGACTGTTCCAGCGTGCAGGCGTGTCTATTGCCGGGCGACGAATTGAAAAACGTCCAGATGCAACATCAGGAATCGCCGGGCGAGCCGCTCGTATTCTCGAATGCGCCGAAGTTTGTCGAATTGAAGCGCGACACGGAATGGCGAAGTCTGGGCGCCGAGGACAAGAAAAAGGCGCATATCCTGGTCAAGGCCGGCGAAGGAGGGATCGTTCGGCTGCAATGGTCCGCCAAGTCGCTGAGTTTGGGCTTGAACGTGGCGCCGCGGATTTTTTTCCAGCGCGTCAATTCCAGCCTCGGCGCCCAGGTTCAATTGACCGTTCCCGTGGCCGTGACGGCGCCGGTCAGTTTTCGGCCGCAGCGCGTCAGCATGGGTTCGCTCACCGCGGGGACGTCGGCGAAAAAAGACTTTTACGCCTGGTCCAGCACGCGCGACCATTTCGATCTCGACCTGTCGGCGGCCGCCGGCGACGCGCTTTTCGAAGTTGCCTCGACGCCGGTGCGCCCCGGCGGCCTCTTTTCGCGCAACGATTGTCCGGACTTGTTTGCAGAAGACCCGGCCAAATTGAAATCACGCCCGCGCGTGCGCTCCGTGCAGCGCGTCACGATGACCGTGCACGAAAACAAGGGGGACCAATACCTCGACCTCGGCTCGTTCTTTCGCAAGTTATCCGTCAAGCTCGACGGTCATCCGGCCCCCGACGTGCAAAGCCCGGAGATCATGGGCCGCGTTCACGGCGACCTCTCCATCGGCGGCGCGGACGATCAAGCCCGGATTCGTCTGAAGGCATTCAGCCCCCGAGACGGCGCCATCAAGGCTGTCGAACTGTCCGCCGACTCGAAATGGCAGCTCGAGATCTACAAGCAGGAGCCCGAGTGGATCAAGGTCAAGTTGACGCGCCTGGACAACCAGGACAGTCCGAAGCGCACGCTCTGGCGCCTCGTCGTCATCGTGCCCGAAAACAGCCCCGGCGTTCGCTCGCTGGAGGATCCGGATTCGGTCACCTTGCGCATCGTCGGCACGCCGGAGCGATTTGTACGCATCCCCATCGAAGGGCAAAAGGGCAACTGAGCGGGCGATGACGCATGGATGAAACCACAGATGGACACAGATCAACACAGATAAAATGCAGGGTTGATTCATGGGCGACGGTCCTATCTGTGTTAATCCGTGTTCATCTGTGGTTCTTTTTCTTTGGCGGGAGCCGCCGCGGGTTGAACCTGCCGGCGAAAACGCGTCGGGACCAGGAACGCGGTCAAGAGCACGATCAACGCCGCCGTGATGAAAATCGGGTTCACGTAATCTTCGAAGTGGTCCCCAACAAACTGAATGTCGCGCAGCATTTGGCCGGTAAAGCTGATCCCCTCCACATGGAAGCGATTCACTTTCTGCCCCGCCAGTTCGCGCAGTTGATGCTCCCATGTCGTTAATGGACATTCGAAGTTGATGGCGGCCTCGAACCCCACGACGAGGATCATCGCCAGGTGCGTACCGCGAAACCAGGGGTTGCGAATCCAACTCCACTTGAGCGGCCAGCCAATCAGGATCGCCAGCTGTCCGACGACCACGTAGCCCATGTAGAGCAGGTGGATGAAGACGATCCCATCCGCGAGAAAGCCGTAAAAGGACACGGTTCGATCTCCGTTTTCGTAGGGACAAGCGGCTCGCTTGTCCCTTGTCGCCACGGGGACAAGCGAGCCGCTTGTCCCTACAGAAGTACGATGTTAGCGGCAGCTATTTTATTCCCGAATCAACGAAGAAAATCGTGCCAGCTTCCGTCGCCGGCGCGGACCTGGTTGGGCTTGAAGTTTCCCTTGTATTCGAGCGATCGGCAACCTTGGACGTAATAGCCGAGGTACAGGTAGGTCAATTGGCGGCGCCGGCATTCCTCGAGGAGGCAAAGCACGTTGAAGGTGCCGAGCGAGCGGTCGCGGCCGGCGGGATCGTAAAAGAAATAGATCGCGGACATCGAGGCCGGCAGCCGATCCGCGTAGCCGACGCCGGTGAGTTTGCCGTCGATGTAGTAGCACCATTCCTGGGTGAAGACCGGATTATTCACGAACGATTCGCGATAGCTGCCGGCGTCCTTGGCGGGATGTTCGGGCCAGCCTTTGGTATCACTCTGGAACTCATGGAAGCGATCGTAAAGGCGCAACTTTTCGCGCGTCACGCTGGGCGGACCGACGCGTACTTCGACTAGTCCATCGTTCGCTTTCCACGCCCGGCGCTGGCTGCGGTTGGGAACGAATTTCGCCACCTCGACGCGCAACGTTTGGCACGCCTGACAATACGGGCACTGTGGCCGAAACATCATCGCCCCAAAACGCCGCCAACCCTCCTGGAGCCGCTCCTCGAACTCGCGCGCCGCGAGATTGGCGACCATCTCGTATTCCAAACTCCAACGTTCGCGCGGCAAATAGCCGCAAGCGCTGGCCGGCGCGACATAGCGAAAGAGGGATTGCATCCATACATTGTACAGCCAGTCAAATAAGGTTGTCTCCTTGTCTCCTTGTCTCCTTGTCTCCTTGTCTCCTTGTCTCCTTGTCT
>DAIOGM010000005.1:20746-47628 GCA_036745215.1 Gemmataceae bacterium | reverse complement strand
CGTCGCCGAGACCGCCGTAGAGGAGGTCATTGTTAGAGCCGCCGTTCAAGGAGTCGTCGCCGGCGCCGCCGAGCAAGACGTCCTGGCCGCGGCCGCCGTTCAGGGTGTCATTCCCGTCGCCGCCTGCCAGCGCCGCGGACACGGCGCCCAGCGATGCGTCCGCGGTCAGGGTGTCGTTGCCGCCCAGGCCGGCGATGGTGACCGCCGCGGTGCGGGCCAGCGTCGGCGTGCCGCCAAACGACCGAATCGGCACGGCCACGCCGTTGTCGGTGACCTGAAGATTGCCGGCCGAGTTGGCCGACACGACGATGTTGTTGGCCGCAGCATCGCCATAGACCGCGAGCACACCGAAGGCAAAGAACGCCGTGGTGGCGGGCGTGAGCCGATCCTCGAGTTGTTCGAGCGACAGGGGCGAGTGACGCAGATGCAAATTCATGAGCCACTCCTTCGCGAAAGTGTGATTCAGGCGAAAGGGCAGAAAGGCGAGTTGGACGTGTCCTGCTGTTTCTATGGAGCGTATACGCGGCGGTCTAGATTTTGGGTCGAATATTTGGGCAGTCGCCGAGTGAAATGCATGCAGGTTTTTTGTCCCGCAAATTGGGGAACAAATCGTAGTACTGCGTCCACGCTAAACTGGTAGGTGCCGCGAGCCGAGCGGCACCGAGCGACAAGGTCCGGCTCGGCTCGCCGGACCTACCAGAGAAGGATAGACGCAGACGCTGCGGAAGACGCCAGCGCAGGAAGCTGGATTGACGAGCGAGACGTGAAGCTTGGAGCGCTTGCTTGAAATGGCCGGCCAAGCGTAGAATAACTGGGTCGGGAATAACCCCGGCCCTTTCCATTGGTGGTGAATGAGGAAGCGTTACTTTATCGTTGCCGCATTGTTTGCCTCGCTCGCCTCCGTGGGGTTCGTCGCCGCGCTGTTGATGTTGAATGGACCTGGCGTCACGAAGGCGAATTTTGATCGGATTGAGGAGGGGATGACGCTTCAGGAGGTCGAGCAGATTTTCGGGACGCCCGGAAAGTACACGTGGGGCGGCCATACCTGGCAAGCAGATGATGGCGCAAGCGTATTTGTTGTTTTTGCTTTCGACGGCGAGTCCGCTGGACCCAAATTCTGGCGTGATTCAACGGAATCCCCGCTCGACAAACTCCGCCGCTGGCTACACCTTCGCTAAAACTGCAACGCAAAGCTGATGCCCTGTCACAGCTTAATTGTCGGATAGCCGGGAGGGCGAGGCTCCTGCCGAGCCATGAGCATCCAGCGGCTTCGCGGCTCGGCAGGAGCCTCGCCCTCCCGACATTTTGCATGTGACAAAGCACTAGGACAGTACCGAATTGTCAATGTCCGTAGCAAAAATCGCTGCGACCGCCGCCCCCCCTATATGCGGCTTGGTGGGTAAAAGGGGGTAGCGAGTTTGCAAAGCATTCCCTGCAAAGAACTTGCAGCGTTGACTTGTTACCCAAGTCTTGTTGGGTAAAAGGGTTGGCGGGAATCAGCATTGGACCGTCAAGTTGGAAACAAACACCCAATCGAGCGCCGCGGCCACGGGGCCCCGGTGGCCTTGTTCCGCGGCCTTGATGAGATTGACCATCTCGCGGGCCGTCACGTAATGGTAATGAAACTTCGGATTCGCCGCCGCTAGCTTCGCCAGGCCTTCGTGAAATGCGACCATCGGCTCGCCCAGGAGCGCGGCGTGATCGTGCTCTGGGGCGCCGTGGGCGTGCAGCTTGACGAAGTACCAGTCCGGGCGGCTCGCCACCTGCACGTGCGCTTGCAGCCAGGTCCATAATCGCTCGATGCTCGGCGGCTGCGTCGATTGCAAACACGCATTCTCGACGCTCGGCCAAACGCCCCACTTGCGACGCGACCAATCCAGGAGCAGCGGGCCCTGCACCAAAAGCAGCGCGGCGTCCGTGGCGGCGCCGTCGGCGAGCGGGAACTCGTGCGAACGGGGCTGGCCGGGGCGATCGCACGCGTAATATATGCGATTGATGATCGGCGGCTGCGTCGCGCTCGGCGCCGACGGAAACGTGAAGTCGGCGTAGCAGCCCGTCTCCAGAAGGATCGCGATCTCGTTGTTGACGCCGCACATCGCGCCGTCGGGCCGCGAGTTGCAGAGCGCCCAGTTGCCGTGGATGAACGCGTACATCACCGCGCCGGTCTTCTTGCTGCGCGACAGGAGGCCGTGTTCCTTGACGAGCAGGTCCTTGAAGCCGACGAGCTTTTCGCGGAAGCCTTCCGGCGTGTCGTTGTCGTGATGCAGATGCAGCTCGACTTCGCCGAAGCCGGCGCGGCACAGTTGGGCGAGCGCGTCGAGATATTCCTTTTCGTATTCCTCGACCGGAAAGAAAAACGTGTGCCGCGGCGTGCGGCCATCGGAGTCCTTGAATCGGCCGAATTGCTTCGGATATTGCTCAACCCACGCGGCGACGCGGCGGCGGCCGGATTCAATGTCGGCGCCGCCGGCCTTCGGTTCGTAGTGATCGCAGACGCAGAGAATGACGTGAATTTCTTTGTCGGATGTTGGCGCGCAAAAGCGACTTCGTTCGTCTAGATAGGCAGGCAGCCAGCGATCCATGTGCCGGCGGCGGATTTGCCAGAACACGGCGCAAACGACCAACACGACCACCGCTGTCGCGGCTCCGCCGACTGCCCATCCCATGCAATCTGCCCTCCGGGCGTTGACTCTCGCGGTTCGCCAGCATTCATTCCATCTAAAACTCGTTAGGAGGCAAGCCATGACATTTCCAACCGGTCTCGCGATGCTTGTCGTAGCCCTGGCCGCCTACGCTCTCGGCGCTCAGGGGCGCGACGAAAAGGCGGAAGCCTCGCCGCACGCGGCGGCGCTGGAACTCGTCTTCAAGGACCAGCGAGCGAAAACTCGTCAACTGGATACCGGCGACTGGCGGCACGATACGAAGGAACGGTCGTGGGTCGTCAAGCGGCCATTTGCGCCCGGCGTCATCGACTCGACGCATATGTTCGACGTGCAATATCGCATCGAAGGCAAGGAAGTCGCATTGTGGCTCGTCGATACGCGCAAGATGACCGTTCAGATCCGCCCGGAGAAAGACAAGAAATGACGGCGGATCAAGTGGCCTCGCGAAACGCCGATTGATGGATCTCGAACGCTTCGTTGCCGAAGCAAACGAGCAGCACATTTTCGATAGCGGCGTTTTCGTTGAGAAAGGCGCGAATTTCGCGAATCGCGATGCGCGCGGCTTGGTCCATCGGGAAGCCGTAGGCGCCAGTCGAGATCGAAGGAAACGCGATCGATTTCAAGCCGTTGTCGGCAGCCAACGTCAGTGAATTGCGATAGCAACGCGCGAGCAGTTCGTCTTCGTTCGCGTTGCCGCCTTGCCATACAGGGCCGACGGTGTGGATGACGTGGCGTGCCTTGAGATTGTAGCCCTTGGTGATTTTCGCCTCGCCGGTCGGACAGCCGCCGAGCGTCTTACATTCTTCGAGCAAGCGTTTTCCTGCCGCGCGATGGATGGCGCCGTCCACGCCGCCGCCGCCGAGCAGGCTCGACTTGGCGGCGTTGACGATGGCGTCCACGTCGAGCGTGGTGATGTCGCCTTCGACGATTTGCAGGCGTTCGCTCACGTTGCTATTCCTTCGTGATGACTTCGTCCAAATTCAAAATCAAGTTGCACACGGCTGTGTACGCCGCGTGTTCGGCGACGTTGAGTTTTTGATTGCGCGGCGATTCGCCGGTGGCAATGAGTTTGAGGGCGGCTTCGCGATTGGCAGAATAGTGGGCGTGATGGCGGTCCAATGACGCGGCGATGATCTTCATTTCCAATGGACTGGGGGAACGCGTCGCCGCGAGGCGCCACGCGAGCGCTAAACGGGTTTCCGGGGTTTTCTCCAATTGCATAACGCGCTCGGCCAGGACGCGGGCGGCTTCGACGAAGGTCACGTCGTTCATCAAGTTGAGCGCTTGCAGCGGCGTGTTCGTGCGCGACTCGCGAACGACGCAGGTCTCACGGTTCGCGGCGTCGAGGTTCATCATCGCCGGCGGCGGAATCGTGCGTTTCCAGAACGTGTACAGGCTGCGGCGATAGAGTTTCTCGCCTTTGTCCTGTTCGTATTCCTCCGTGCCGGTCAGTTCCATGACGAGACCAGTCGGCTGATATGGCCGCACGGATGGCCCGCCGAGCTTTTCGACGAGCAAACCGCTGGCGAACAGCGCCTGATCGCGGATGATGTCGGCCGGCAATCGGACACGCGGGCCGCGGGCCAGGAGTCGATTGTCTGGGTCGCGTTGCAACAGTTGCGGTGTCATTCGTGACGATTGGCGATACGTCGCGCTGGTGACGATGGTTTTCAACAGGCGCTTCACGTCCCACGCCTCCGGTCGCTTACGCGCCCGGCTCGCTGTTGGTTGCATGAATTCGACGGCCAGCCAATCGAGCAGATCGGGATGGCTCGGCCAATCACCCTGGGCGCCGAAGTCCTCGACACTGCGAACGATGCCGGCGCCGAACAGCATTTGCCAATAACGATTGACGGCGACACGCGCGGTGAGCGGATTGTCCCTGGCAACGAGCCATTGCGCGAGGCCGAGCCGATTGTTCGGCGCATCCTTGGGCAGCGACGGAAACGCCGCTGGCACGGCACGGCCCACTTTCGCGCCCGGCTTGTCGTATTCGCCGCGCAAGAGGATGAACGCGTCGCGCGGCGTCGGCATTTCTTCCATGATCATCGTCGTCGGCAAGCTCGCGTCGAAGCGTTCGAGTTTTTTCTCCGCCTCAAGCATATCGCGATAGAGCGTGGCGACGTGTTTCGGCGCCCGGCGTTCCAGGAAAAACGTCCGCAACTTGTGCTTCTGCGCCGCGGATCGATCCTGTGGCGACGTCCGAATGATCCCATCGATGGATTGGCGATCGGCGAGAATCGCGACATCGGCGGGAGCGACGACGTCATTGAATACTTGAATTTCCCTGATGGCGCCGCGAAAGCGAACCCCGCCGCCGGCGGCGATCCTCAACGGTTCCGCATTGCGAAAGCTCTGGTTGAGATCGTCGAGGTTTATTTTGATCTCGGCGATTTCCCCGTCGAAAAAGATCTTGATGCCCTTTGCTTCGCGGGAGCCATCGTAGCTGACGAAAACGTGCTGCCATTCGTTGGACTTGACCGGTTTGACGGTTTCGATGCGGATGGCGTCATCCAGCCAGCGTTTGACGAGATGAACGTGTAGTTTGCCGTCTTTGACCGCGATGCTGTAGCCGTCGGCGCGATCGGTGTCCGCCATGCGTGACAGTATGGGCCCGGCCTTCGCGTCGCCCGGATTGATCCACATGCTGAAGGAAAAGCTATCGAAGAAGCCAAAGTCAGCGACGTCGCCGGCATCGAGCCAGCTTTCACCGTCGAATTGAATCGCGGGCGTGGTGTCAACAATTCGTTTCGGTCGCCCATGCAGTTTCGGCGCATTCGCGGCGCGAGGATCGAGTTCATCGAGACGAAGGTGCGCGACTTGATGGCGCGTGAACTGCCAGGAGAACTTTTCTTGGTCGGCGGCGGCCCGCGTCTCCCAGGCACGCTGGACTTTTTCAAGAATTGGCTCCGTCCTGCGGAATTGCGCGCGCGCATCCTCCAGCGCCGATTGCAGTTCGAGTAGCGACTTTTGCTGTGCGCGTGTCGGCGATTTAATGTAAGGCGGCGAATTGCCATACTTGATCGCCTTGCCGCGTTCGGGTACATTGTTGAAGTAGGCGTACAGCTGGTAGAACTCCTTTTGGCTCAACGGATCGTACTTGTGATCGTGGCAACGCGCGCACCCGGCGCTCAGGCCGAGCCAGACCGTGGACGTCGTATCGACGCGATCGACGACGTATTCGACCGCGAATTCTTCGGGGATGACACCGCCTTCGGAGTTGCCGCGATGATTGCGATTGAAGCCGGTGGCGATGCGTTGTTCGAGCGTCGGCTTCGGCAACATGTCGCCGGCGATCTGCTCGATGGTGAAGCGGTCGAACGGCATGTTGTCGTTGAACGCCTCGATGACCCAGTCACGCCAGCGCCACATGATGCGTTCGCCATCGGTCTGATAGCCATTGGTGTCCGCGTATCGAGCCGCGTTCAACCACGGCGTCGCCATTCGTTCCCCGTAGCGCGGCGACGCGAGCAGCCGATCGACGAGGTTCTCGTAAATCTCTCCCCGTTTAGCACCCGCCGCGTCCCACGCTTTGACAAACACGTCCACTTCGCCCGTCGTCGGCGGCAAGCCCGTCAAATCCAATGACAACCGCCGAATCAACGTCGCTGCATCCGCCTCGAGCGACGGTTGCAGCCCTTCCGCCTCCAGCCTTGCCAGCACAAAATAATCGATTGGATTGTTCGCCCACGCCTTGTTCTTCACTTGCGGCAACGTCGGCCGCTCCGGCGGAATGAACGCCCAGTGCTTTTGCCATTTAGCGCCGTCCTTGATCCATTGCTTCAGAACGTCGATCTGCTTCGGCGTCAAATTCACCGCGGCGGACGGCGGCGGCATGCGCTTGGTCTTATCGCTGGACGTGATGCGATGGATCATCTCGCTCTCATCCGGTTTGCCCGCCACGAACGCGGCACGCGCGCCTTCCTCGGTGTCGAAGTGCAGCTTCGCCTTGCGTTTTTGCTTGTCGGGTCCGTGACATTGAAAGCACGCATCGGAAAGGATCGGCCGCACGTCGCGATTGAATTCGATCGGGCGCGGCGATTGCGCACGTGTGGGGCCGATGAAGACAGATGCGATGGCGATGGTGCAGAAGCAACGTGTCAACCAAACGCCGCGGGTCGTCATGAGAAATCACCAGGAAGATATTCGTGGAATGCTACAGTCGATTGTAAATCAACACGGTGTCAGAGAAAATGGTTTTTCCTGGCGGTGCGAGAAAATCGCGTTAAAGTAACCTGCCTGCATTCGCTTGCGGTTTCGCGCCCCGAAGCGCGCGAAACCGCAAGCGAGGAGAATGATCATCAATATCGCAATCCTCCAAACAAGAAGGGACGCCCCATGCCCCGCCGTATTCTTGTTCTTTCGGCGTCGGTCGGCGCCGGCCATATGCGCGCCGCCGAGGCCGTCGAACTGGCACTCAAAGAGACGCTCCCCGATGCCACGATCAAAAACATCGATGTGCTGGAGATGACCAACCGTCTCTTCAAGAAACTCTACGGACAGTTCTACCTCGATCTCGTCAACAAGGCCCCGCACGCGCTCGGCTACTTCTACGATTTGATGGACCAGCCGCGTTCCTCCAAGGGACGCAGCGATCGCTTGCGGCTTTATCTCGAAAAGCTCAATCTCAAATCGTTCGTGAAGTTCTTGAAAGAGGAGCCATGGGACCTCGTCATCAACACGCATTTTCTGCCGGCGGAGATCATCGCGTCGCTGCGCAAAAAAGGCGAGATCGAGCTGCCGCAAGTAACCGCGACGACGGACTTCGAGACGCACCGTCTGTGGGTCAATCAACCGTGCGACCGTTATTTCACTGCCACGCAAGAGGGGTCGCTCTACCTGAAACATTGGGGCGTGCCGGCGGAGGACACGTTTGTTACCGGCATACCGATTCATCCAGTTTTCGCGACGCCGAAGGATCGCAGTACGTGCATCGCCAAGCACAGGCTCGCCGAGGATCGGCCGATCGTCTTGCAACTCTCCGGCGGCTTCGGCGTCGGGCCGATCGAGAGAATCTTCAACGGCATCCTCAGCGTCGAGCGGCCCATTCAGTTAGTAACGATCACCGGCCGCAATGAGAAGTTGAAAGATCAGCTCAGCAAGATCAAGCCGCCGAGCCAGCATAAGGCGAAGGTGATGGGCTTTACGAAAGAGATCGACGAGTTGATGCAGGCGGCCGACCTGGTCGTATCGAAGCCGGGCGGCTTGACGACGTCGGAAGTGCTCGCGCGCGGCGCGGTCATGGTGATCGTCAATCCCATCCCCGGCCAGGAGAGCCGCAACAGCGATTACCTTTTGGAGAACGGCGCTGCAATCAAGGCGAACAACATCGCCACGCTTGGCTTCAAGATCAATGCGCTCTTGCAAGATCCGACGCGTTTGGAAACGCTGCGCACGAACGTGCGCCGCATTGCGAAGCCGCGCGCGGCGTTTGATGTGGTGGAGAAATCGCTGGCGATCCTAAAGGGAGTTTGACTACGTTCGCTGAAGATTGGACTTTCTGTTCGTCTGATATCGAGCTAATATGCGAGTTGAGTTTGAGGAGAGGCAGCGATGAAAAAGAAAACGAACAAGCAAACGCCCAAGAAAACTGAAAGGTCCCAGCGCATCAAGTTGACGCCGGAAGAGTCGCTGACGCGGATGCGCGATTTTTCGAAGCGGAAGGAGGCATTCATTGCCGCTATTCGAAAAGGCTAGAATCGAAGTGTATCTGCCCGTCATCGTCAATCCGCATCCTTCACCCGCGTGATCCGCTTCACCACCAGCGTCGCGTAACTTCCACGCGGCAATTCGAATCGCAACGTCAACTTCTTTTTTCCGACGTGCTCCTCGTCGCGAGCATCGCGTGCCTCGAGATCGTGCGGGAAGCACCACGCGAGACGTTCGCCTTTCGAGAAAAACAAGGACCGGAAATCCTTCAACTTGAATTGGTCCTGCGTCACTTCTTCCTCTGTCAAAATGCGATCGAAATACGGCTTGCGCGGGTCGTCGTCCGCGAGCTGCATGCGCGCGGAATGAAGCGGCAACGCCAACGTTTGCAATTTCTCGGCGAGTGCTGCCTTCACTCGATGCGGCATCGGATATTCGCCGAGCCGAAGGGCAATCGTCGTCAGATCCTTCGCCTCTGCATGATCGTGAAGCCACGCGGCCAGCATGCGATTCCACAGATGGCTTTGATACGCTGACAGGAACAGCGTCCGGAGATCCGACGGCAGGCATTCGAGCGCGCCGATGAAATCGGTCGGATTCGCAAACAAGTACGTAACAATGCGATGGCGCGGCAACTTTTGCCGACACAACCGCCAGTCGCCCCAGTATTGACGCAGGACCGCTTTCTCCTTTTTTTGCGACGCCCGCTCAAAGGCATAAGGCGCGGTCAAAGCCATGTGCAACGCCGCTTCGAATTCGCCGATCAAGAGTTGATAGGCAAAAAAAGCACCATCCACGGCGACGGAACCGAAACGCTGATCGTCATAATAGTTCGGCACGCCGACGGCGCGTACTTCCTCCAGAGAGCGAAACGCCGCGCCGATCTGGTCGGTGGTCATGGAGCGAATCGTCACGGCAAAGCGATTACCGTCGATGTGCTGGGACTGGTATGCGTCCGAAACCTGGCCCAGATACGTCACCTGCAAATTGGTATGCGTCAATTTCCGTTGCGGGCCGCGATAAATCGTGAAATACTGAATCGTATGAGCATGCCGGTCCTTCAGTCCGCCGACGGAAACGCGCCGCGATTCGATTTTCCAGCGCTCGCGAATGATCGCCATTGCGTCAAGTGTTGTCCAACCCTGTTTCTCGAGGCGATAAAGGCTGTAATCGCCCGAAGAACCGGATTTGCAACCGGTAAGTTCCTCAACACGAAAGTCGTCAGGCTTTTGTTTGATGTGCATGCAATCTTCATTTCACAGGGACGATTCAGAAAAAAACGCGCCAACCTCTTGTCATTCTATAAAAGGGTCCGATATAACTTATTGTAAGAAATGAAAAGTAATGAAAAATAGAAGCAAGGCGTCAATCCGCCTATCGCCCGACAGGCCGGTTTTTGGCACGATCAAAAATTGCAGGTGCGATCTGAATTCAAGACAAGGACGCTCTTCATGGAATCTGCGCATTTCCACGAGAGCGGGACGCCTTGAAAACGCTTTGTCCCAATTCACCCAAGTGCGCCACTAATCACGGCCGCCCGATCATGAAATCAAACGAGCAAGTATCGAAACCTGTGCTTTTGCAACCCGCCGACGCCGGCGCGGAGACTGCCGCGATGGAACAACGGCTTGAGCAAGCCGCCGCCATCACCGGTCGCCTGGCCCACGATTTTGGCAACTACCTGACTGGCATCCTCGGATTCACCGAGTTGAGCATCTCCCACGCCTCGGCCGACACGCCGCAATTTCGTTATCTCCAGGAAGTGCTGCAATCCGCCCAGCAAGGCGCCGCCTGGATTCATCGCTTGCAGCTGTTCTGTCGGCGCAACGCGGGACCAACCTGGCCGACCTGTCTTCCAACGCTCCTGTCCGCGGAAGAAGCGCGCATTCGCGCGGCGCAAGCGCCCAACGTAAACGTCGAATTCAACGTGCCTGGCGACCTTCCGCTTTTGGAAATCGACGCCGGCGCACTTCAACTTGCCATCCAGGAAATTGTCAGCAACGCCCTGGAAGCGACCAAGGGACGCGTCGCGATCAACTTTGCCGCCCGTAGCGTCGAATTGACGCCCGCGGAATGCCATGAAATCCTCGGCGCCGCGCGATCGGGGCCTTGCGTCGAGCTGTCCATCACCGATGACGGTCCCGGTATTTCAGCGCAGGACCGCGGCAAGATCTTTCGCGAGGTTTTCTTCAGCACCAAACCGCGCGGCCGCGGCGTGGGTCTGCTAGTCGTGTATGGCATCCTGCGGCGTTTCCACGGCGGACTGCGGCTGGAGACGGCCGGGCAACAGCGTGGCGTCTCCGCGCGATTGTACGTGCCGGTCGCAACTACCGACGCGCCGACTCTGGTCACCGGCCCCAAGCCACCCAACGTGCTCCTGGCGCATACGAATCCGCTCGTGTTCGATAGTCTGCGCATCATTCTCGAAGCCACCGGTTGCAAGGTCACGGCGCCCGATTCGCCCCAGACGGCGCTCAGTGCCTTCACGACGCCGCGGACTTCCTTTGCGCTCGTCGTGATCGACGCGACGATGCCGCAAGTCTCCGCGTTCGACTTCGCGCGGCGAATCCTCGATCACGACTCCGAAGCGAATATCTTATTTTTGCACACGCAACCGTCCTACCACGGCGCCGCGGAGGAAGAACTGCTCAGCCGTTTCGATATGGTGCGCTGGCCGCTGCAAACGAGCACCGTATTGCAAGCCGTGCAGAAGGCCATGACACGAACGCAAGAACCAGCCCGCAAATAAAACCACGGACCGTATGCTTGTCCCCGGGGGGAAGCCCATGGATGCTGCCAATATCCAAACCAACTTGCCGGAAACGCCCGACGCGCCGCCGCCGCCGGAGCGGGAAAAAATGAAACCGATCGAGGGGGGCCGTATCTACAGCGCGGGCGATGTGCGCCTGCTCGTGATCGATGACGATCCCGCCGTCGGCCGACTCGTTCAGGCGACCTTGTCCGGCCAGGAATTCATCATCGAGGTGGTGAGCGAGCCGCACCTCGTGTCGCCGGCACTGCGCCATCAGACATATCATGTTGTGATTCTCGACTACGTGTTGCCCGGCCTGGATTCGACCGCCGTGCTCAAGGAAGTACAAGAGACGCAGCCGGACGCGAGCATCATCGTCGTCACCGGCTTTCCGTCGATGGACAGCGCGCTGCAATGTCTTCGTGCCCACACGTTCGATTACATCACGAAGCCGTTCCAGGTGGACGTCTTGAAAAAGACGGTGATGCGTTGCCTCGAAAATCGCGGGCTCTTGCGGCTTTCCGAGGAAGCCCTTCGCGAGACGCTCGGCGCCGCCATACGCGAGCGCCGCAAGGCGCTCGGCCTGACGCTCGCCGACATGGCCAAACGCACCAACGTCTCGCTCGGCTACCTGTCACAGATCGAGCTAGGGAAAAACTCTGCATCCATTGAGACGCTCTATCGCATTGCATTGGGCTTGCGCGTCCGTGTCGCGGATTTGTTCCAGACTTTGCAGGCGTCGATCTGACGCCGAATAGACGGTTTCGGAGAATCAACATGAGAACGCGTTTGATGCTGTCGGCGTTGTTCTTGATCGCAGGCGTCGGCGTCGCCGTTGCGCTTGCCGGCAGCGGCAAATTCGATCACCTCAAAGACGACGACCGCAAGCAAATGCAAGAACGCTTCGCCAAGGAACTTTGGCCCCTCTTCGAACGCGACGAGAAGAACGGCTGCGTCGGTTGCCATGCCCTGCCCAAGACCGGCGGCAACATGAAAATGACCGGCAACCTCGAAAAAGATTTCCGCATGCTGGTCCGCGACGGCTTCTTCATCCCGAACGATTCGGGTAGCATTTACGCGCACGTCACCTCGAAAGACCGCAAGAAACTCATGCCGCCGCCGGGCAAGGGGGATCGATGGACCGACAAGGAAGTCGAAGTTTTGCGGAACTTTGTCGCGGACTTGGACAAGAAGCAACAGAAGAAAGTCAAATAACGTATGAAGGGCCCGCGCTCGCGCCATCGGCACAACGTCAAACGCATCTGGGAATGCCCCGTTTGCCGCAAGCGTGCGTTCGCTCCGCCGCAAGTCGCCACACGCGTTTGCGAATGCCAGGGCAAGGACCGGCCGACGTGGATGCAATTGATCGAGCCGCCGCCGAAGAAGCCTATCGCACCGGCCGAGAATCCGCCTATCGAGACCTGATCGTTAATTCCACGCGTCCCGAATCCGGCAATTCCGGTTCCCCGACGATGAACCCCTCTTCCACAGAAACAGCGCGCACCGGCACGCGTTTGCGAACGAGCGCCGGCGCGTGACCGCGACAACTCACTTGCACATATCGACAAGAAGTTCCGCGAACATGGTCCGGACGTTGCGGGTCGGCACCTTCCACCAATACGTCGAGGCGCCGGCCCAGGAGCCTGCGTTGATAGACCGTAGTCAATTCGCATTCCAACTCGCGCAAACGCTGACGGCGTTCCTCAACGATTCGATCCGGCACCTTGTCCTTCAACAGCGCCGCGGGCGTTCCGGCACGCGGACTGTACGAAAAAACATGAATCTTTGCGAACCCTACCTCGCGCGCGACACGCAAGGTCGCCTCGAAATCGGCATCGGTCTCGCCGGGGAAACCGACAATCACATCCGTCGTGAACGCCGGCGCATCCAGGGCCTGCTTGAGTCGTTCGACGCGACGCAGGAATCCGCCGGACGTGTAACGCCGCTTCATCGCACGCAGGATTCGATCCGACCCGCTTTGCAAACACAGGTGCAAATGCGGCACCACACGCGGCGACTGCGCCATCGCGTTCACGAGATCGTCGCGTGCCTCCGCGGCTTCCAGGCTGCTCAAGCGAACGCGAAAGTCTCCCGGCAGCCGATCAAGCATCTCAAGCAAATGCCAAAGCCGCCGCCATTCGGCCTTCGGCTTTCCCTTGCTCTGATCGATGCCGTAATGGCCCAGATGCACGCCGGTCAGCACGATCTCCGCATAGCCGTTCGCGATGAGGTCGGTGATTTCGCACGCGATTTCTTCCGGCGTTCGGCTGCGCAAGATCGGCCGCACGGACGGGATGATGCAATAGGTGCAATTGAGTAGGCAGCCGTCCTGCACCTTGACGAAGGCGCGCTGGTGATCGTCAAAGCGCGTGATGCCGGCGGGCAGTTCGGTGACGCCGAAGTCGGCCAGCTCCTGCGCGAGCTTCGCCTTGTCCGTGACGACGCGCACGACGCCCGGCAGCTTGGCGACCGCATCGGGATCACGCGTCGCATAGCAGCCCATGACGACAATCTTTGCATTCGGATTGCGCAGGTGCAGCTTGCGCACGGCGGCGCGGCTCTTCGCGTCGCCTTCGCCCGTGACGGTGCACGTATTGACGATGCACAAGTCGGCGCGCTCGCTCTCGGCCGCCTCGCGATAGCCGTTGATCTCGAGCGTTTCTTTGACGTATTGCGTCTCGTATTGATTGACCTTGCAGCCCAACGTCACCAGGCGGCAGGTCGGCATCGTGTCAGGCATTTGGTTTCACCGCTTGCGTTTAGCGTTCGCTTGGCGCACGGCGAGCGCTAAACGTAAACCCCATTGTATTCCCCGTCCGCCACCTTGTAGACGACCACCGGCGCCGCCGCTCCCGGCAAATCCTGCGGACCAACGCAATCGAGCGCCCATTTGCCGTTCAACTTCAGGCGCGTCCCATCGCTCAGCAAAATCGGCCCGCCGCATTTCTTCGTCAATTGCTCGATGCGCTGGCACAAATTGACCGTTTCGCCGATGGCCGTGAACTCGCGCCGCATCAACGGTTTGCCTTGCTCGCCGATCACGGTCGCGCCGAAACAACCGACGAGCGCTTCGCCGGTGTGAATACCGATGCCGATGACCAGGGGCGGTTGCCCTTGCGCAACCAGTTCCGCGTTCAATTCCTTAAGACGTTCGAGCATCTCGCGCGCTGACGCAACCGCGAGGTCGGCATGATCCGGCTGCACATGCGTCGCGCCGAAGAGCGCCATCACGCCGTCGCCGAGAAACTTGTTGACGTAGCCGCCTTTTTCTTCGATCGAGCGCAACGCCAGCGTCAAGAATCGATTGAGCAATTCGCCGATTCGTTGCGGTGATTCCCCCGCGCAGCGCGGCGTGAAGCCGCGGATATCGACGAACAGCACCGTGATCTCTTGTAGTTGCACCTCGAAGCCGTGCATGCGGCGAAGAATCTCGTCGCGCACCTCGGGGCTCACCAGTTGGCCCAGCGTCTCGTGCGATTCCCAGGCGCGACTGAGCGAGGTCGCCATGTCGTTGAAGCGACTCGTCAAGCGGCCCCATTCGTCGGGACGCGGATGCTCGATGCGAATGTCGAAGTTGCCCTGGGCGATTTCACCGGTCGCCTGCGTCTGCAATGCCATCCAGCGCCTTAAGTCGCCGCCGACCAGCGAGAAGATGCCGCCGCCGGAGATCGCGCTGATCACCACCAAACCGACCGCGAACCACATCAGTTCCGGTCGGCCCGGCGTGAAGTCGAGGGCCACCACCAACAAGGCGATCATGGGCATGAACGCCACTGCGGCCCACAGCATGATCAATCGCACCCTGAACGCAATTTGCACGATGCCGGGGACCAATTCCGGACGCGTGTCTTTGAAGAAATCAGGATAAAGATACGCCGTCAGATACGACTGAAGAATGAAGAACGTCTGCACGGTCATGAAAACCGTGGAGATGACGAACGAGACGATGAACTTCCACCAGACGCTCGCCGCGTTTTCCGAATCTCCAAACGTCGTGACGATAAACGGGAAAAAGACCGCCCCAGGCAACACGGCGCCCGTGTTGACGATCAGTTGCAAGATCGGCAGATTGATGAGTCGGCGCTGGCATCGCTGCAAGTATGCCGGCTCGATCGGCTCCTCGCGTCGGAGCTTGCCGAGACAGCGGATCAGCGGACTGATCCAAATAAGCAAAATAAGAAAGCCAAGCGGGTAGGCGACGACGTTGTAGATCGGCGCCGCGACATCTCGGAACGCGGCCTTTTGCGCCGCGCTCGACGGTTCCACGATGAGCAGAATGTTATAAAAGAAACTGAAGAAACTCCCCGCCAGACTCGATGCGAAGATGGCGACGAACAGGCCAATGAATGGTAGCCGCATCGCGAACGCATCGAACCACGCGCGCAGAAAAAAACGCGACGGCTCGCGAATGCTGACGACCTGGCTGCGGCGATCCGTGGACATTCCTTCAATGTATTCGGAGACGTTTCAATGAAGCTCGTCATTTCCCCGCCGATTTCCGAGGACCGGCTTAGCAAAGTCCGCGCCGCCGCCGCGCCGATGACCGTCGTCAACACGCGCGACGAGGACCACGCCGCCGCGGAGATTGCCGACGCCGATGCGCTCTTCGGCTATTTGACGCCGCGCTTGCTGAAAGCCAGCAAGAAGCTGCGCTGGGCGCAAGCGCCGACCGCGAGCATGGAAAAATACCTATTTCCCGACCTGGTCGCGGCAAACATCGTCGTAACCAACATGCGTGGCATCTTCAGCGACGTGATCGCCGATCATGTTTTTGGTTTCATCCTCTGCTTCGCGAAGAATTTTCACACCTACATTCGCCAGCAATCGCAAGGCATCTGGCACATGCTCGGCCGGCCCGCGGGAGAGCTGCCCGGCTACGGCGGCCCCGGCGAGGTGCATCCGTCCGATTGCGCTGCGATCACGCTCGCCGATTGCACGCTCGCCGTCATCGGCATGGGCGGCATCGGCGCGGAGACGGCGCGGCGCGGCGTGGCGTTTGGCATGCGAGTCCTGGCGGTTGACCCAAAGGCCGACTCGGCGCCCGATGGCGTGACGATGTTCCGTCCCGATCGCTTGCCGGAAGTTCTCGGCCAAAGCGATTTTGTCGTCATCGCTGCTCCCCATACGCCGGAGACATTCAAGCTCTTCAATCGCGAACGCTTTCGTCAAATGAAGCGAACCGCGTTTTTGATCAACGTCGGCCGCGGCGTCATCGTCGATCTGGCCGACCTCACCGCTGCGCTGCAAGCGGGCGAGATCGGCGGCGCGGGACTCGACGTCTTCGAGACCGAGCCGTTGCCCAAAGGGCATCCGCTCTGGAATATGGAGAACGTCATCATCACGCCGCACTGCGCCGCCGCGTCGCCGCGCGTGCCGGAGCGCCATCTGGCGACGCTGCTTGAGAACCTGCGCCGCTTCGTTGCGGGACAATCGTTGTTGAACGTTGTGGACAAACGGCTGTGGTGTTAGGATTCGAATGGGCGAGCCGAGCCGCGTAAGCGGCCGGTTGAGGATGGAGATGTGGACTCAACCGGCCCCTTACGGGGCTCGGCTCGCCGATCAATCGACTTTCTTGTTCAGCTGCGGACGCGCACACAAAAAAAGAAATTTTCGCCGCGTGATTGCGTGGTTTCGCGACCTTCTTCGCGCGTATTTCTCCCCGCGCTCTTGGCATCTCTACAATGAGGCGAGCGAACATTACGTTCGCCATTCTCCGAGCGGCGCGAAAGGATTTCCCATCCGGACGCTCCACCCCACTCTTGCTTTCCGGGTTCCGACAACGAACCACGCGGGGATTCCGCGCGCGGAAGGAGTGCAGCTTGACTACCACTCACGATGTCGTGGCAGTGTTGGCGTCTACTCTTAGCCAACGGATTGGGGAAGCTCGATACAACCTCTGGTTCGCCGGCAAGACCAAACTCATCTGGCACGGCGACCATCTCCAAATCGGCGTTTCGAATCTTTTCTTGCACGATTGGCTGCAGAAATCGTTCGGCGCCGAGGTGAAAGAAATCGCCGCAGAAGTGCTGGGCAATGACGTGCCGGTGCGATTTATCATCGAGCCGACGCTGTTTCAAGCGGCACGAAACTCCCAGGCGGAAGCCCACGCCAATACCTCGCCGCCCGCGCGGATCGATCATGCCCAAGAGCGGGGCCGGCCGGCCCGGCCTCGGCGCTGGCGACGGCTGGAAGACTTCATTGTCGGGCCGAATAGCCGGCTCGCGCATGCGTCCGCGGTGAGCCTGGTCGAATCGCCCGAAGAAACGCCCAGCCCGCTCGTCCTGCACGGCGCTGTCGGCGTGGGCAAGACGCATCTTCTCGAGGGCGGCTGGGCCGGACTGTCGCGTCGATTTCCCGACTGGCGCGTGCTTTTTCTCACGGCGGAAGAATTCACGAATCGCTTCGTCGCCGCCATGCATCAGCACAAACTCGGCGCCTTTCGCAAACAGATGCGCGAATGCGACGCCCTTTTCGTTGACGACGTCGGCTTCCTCGCGAAAAAGAACGCCACGCAAGAAGAATTTCTGCACACGCTCGACGCGCACCTGACCAGTCAACGGCCCGTCGTCTTGACCAGCGATTGCCATCCGCGCATGGCTGATCATTTTCTGCCGGAGTTGACCGATCGCCTCGTCGGCGGCGTGATCTGCAGCTTGACGACGCCGGAGCGCGAGACTCGCCTCGAACTCTTGCGCACCAAGGCGATTCGATCGGGCGGCCTTCCCGACGACGTGATCGAGTTCCTCGCCGAGAATCTGCGCGGCAACGTGCGCGAACTCGAAGGTGCGGTGCATGGCGTCGTGCATCTGGGCCGCGCGACAGGCCGGCCCATCGATATCGAGCTGGCGCGCGAAGCGCTCGGCGATTCGTTGCGCCATTCCATGCGCCTGGTCACGCTCGACGACGTGGAAGGGGTGGTCCGCGACGTGCTCGGTGTCTCACGCGAGTTGCTCTTCTCCAAAAAGCGTCAGTGGATCTACAGCTACCCGCGCATGCTCGCCATGTTTCTGGCCCGCAAGCACACCAGCGCGACCTACGGCGAGGTCGGCAAGCATTTCGGCAATCGCAATCACAGCACCGTGGTGGCAGGCGAAAAGAAAGTGCGCGGCTGGCTTCGGGACAACATCACGTTGCAACTGGGCAAGCGCATTATGCCGGTGCGGGAGATTGTCGAGCAAATTGAGCGGAAACTTGGGGAGTGAATTGGTTTCTTCGTTTAGCGCTCGCACGACGCCGCGCGAGCGCTAAACGACAAGCGGCGAGGACTTATTTCTCCGCCATCACCGCGATTTTTCCGTCCTCGTTGATGTAAATCGACACGTCCACATTCGGATCGCGGAAAACCTCGGCGCCGAACGCTCGCGTCGTCGGACCGAACTTTTCCTCGCCGTGCTTGCGGCACTTGACGTTCAAGCCGTGCGTCCAGATCGGCTCGGCCGCCTTGGGCGTCGGCGCCTTCACGTCCTTTGGCGCCGGTGCGACGCCGATGCTGCCCGTTTCGCTGATGAAGATCAGATTGCCCGTCGTCACGTCGTGATACACCTCGATGCCGAACTTGCGCGTGTCCTTGGTGAACGACTTCTCGTCATGCTTGCGGCAAGACAGGTCCAATCCGTGCAGCCAATCGGGCGATTTGCCCTTGTCGGCCGGGATATCCTTGGTTTCGGGGATGATGGCGACGTAGCCGTGCTCGGTGATGTAGATGAGGTTGCCGGTGTTGCCGTCGGAATAGACTTCGATGCCGTACTTCGGAGCGTCCTTGAATTCCTTGACGCCGCCTTTGCGGACCTGGAGATCGACGGAGTGAACCCACTTGGGCGTTTTGCCGCCAGCGCCGGGGAAGAGCTTGCCGTTGCAGGACGCGATGAAACCCTGCTCGGTGATGAAGAGCCAATTGTCGGCGTTAGGGTCGCGGAAGACTTCCATGCTGTGGACTTTGGTGGCTTTGTCAAACTTGGCGACGCCGGCCTTGCGTGCCGGGAGATCAAGGCCGGTGAGCCAGGCGGGGCCTTTGCTGGGGTTGATGGGCGGATTCAGGGCCGCGAAGTTGGGGGCGATGTTGATGCAGCCGACTTCGGAGATGTAAAACCCGATGCCGCCGCCCGTGTTGTTGTCGCGGAACGCTTCGACGCCCCAGCGCTTGGTGTCCTTGGTGATGTCCTTCTCGCCGAACTTGCGGCAAGCCATGTCGAAGGCGTGCGACCAGACGAGTTCCTTGAGTTTCTTTTCCTGGCCGTCAACGACCGGGACCAACAGAGCAATGACCAAAAACGGCAGGGCCCGCAAGCCCAAACGAACGGTGTGCGACATCGTGAAGCCTCATCGAAGGTAAGTACGCAATATCAGTAGATTGTATTAAGACGAATGATGGACGGCAGGTTAACGGCTGGCGTCGCATGGCAGAGATTCTGAAGTACTTACGCCGCAACTGGATTCGCAGCCAATTTGGCGATGTGTTCTGCCAGGCGCGATAATTCCGCGTTGGCCAGCTTGCCGAATTCGGGATCGATTTGCTTCAATTCCTTCGCGGCGTGCCGACCCCCAAGTAATTGATTGGCTTGTTCATGTTCCTTGATTCGAGCAGGAAGAAGAACCCAGTTGCGTTCGGAGATTATTAACTCCCAGCGAGTTTCGCCCGGAAAAGACTGAATCGCATCGCGAAAAAACGCCGCCAATTCGGGGGAAGGGTGTTTATGCCGCCAAAAAATGAACGGCGGATAGGCGAGATCGTCTCCCTGCGCATCGCGTGTTGGACAGCGCGTCCAAAAATCAAGTTCGGCGATTTGCTGCAAGACTTTGATAATATCGGCCATCCTTAGCTCTCCTCGGGCGGCGGCGCCTTGACGAACGAAATCTCGACGGTCGGACCATTCAACCGTCGGATTTCCGCCTCGTATCGTTCACGCGGGATCGGCGAATCACTCCAGTGCGGATCATACACAAAAACGCCGTCCGTGTAAACAACATGATACCGGCCCAATACCAGTTCGCCGTTGTCAATGTAAGTGACGGAGTCGCGTCCTTCCGGGGGGCTAATGTTCAATTGGCCGCCTTTGTGTCCGTTTGCACATTGCAACTCGTAAGCCAACTGCGAGCAGTCAACGACGTCGCTGTGGATTCGATTCCGAATGGCTTCGTTTTGGTAAAGCGCTTCAGCGAAATTCGCGGACTTCGCGGTCTCAAGAATTCGTCGTTGAAGATACGCGGCGACCTGTTCCGCGATGATGGCCCCCTGCTCCGTGCAATCGTTGAGCGCCACGCCGCGATACGCGTTGCCGCCGAGCCAGAGCCCGGGCCATGCCTTCAACCGATCTTCGATGCGGGCGACGCGCTGGAGATGGCCGACGTGATACTGCGGGATTGCGCTCGACCAGCGGATGATGCGGTGATAGATCGGCTCGGCGGTGATGTTCATGGCGAGGCGCAATTCGGCCCGTAGCGAATGCAACAATCGGTCGTCGTCCCAATCGACAATCTCCGGCCGTTGCCAACCGCCGGCCATGGCGCGTAAGAGTACGCAGCCCGCCGGCGCTCGGCCGGGATAGATCGACGAGCACCACTGTACGCCAAGCAAATCGCGGCGCGTGTTCTCCGGGGCGATGTAGCCGAAGCCGTCGAGCGCGGCTGGCACGTCGGCGCGGCGATAGCCGAGGGCGGCGACCACGACGCGGTTGTAGGCGATGGCGCCGATTTCTTGTGCCAATGTTGGATCGACTTCGCCAAGCATGGCAGTTTGTTGATACGACGGGCAAGTCAGCACGACGGCGTCGGCTTCCCAAGCGGCGCGGCCGTCGGCTTGGATGTGCCACGTGGGGGGGTTCGTCCCCTCACCCCCTGCCCCTCTACCACGAGGAGAGGGGAGAATGGAGCGCACGTGGACGCCATGAATCGGCGGTTGCTTCAACTTGGCGACAATAGCCTCGATGAGTCCACGCAAGCCGCTCGGCAGCGACCACATCTTGCCGGGCTTCTCGTATGCGACGCCTTTTGCGTTCGCCTCGGCTCGGCGTTTCTTCGCTTCCGCAGCGAATCCCTTGATGACGCTTCCGTAAACGCGTTCCAGTTCGGCGATGCGGGGAAAGCACGCCGGCAGGCTCAACAACTTCGGATCGCCCGCGTAGATGCCGGTTACCAGCGCGTCCGCAAACAAATCGGCGGCCTCGTTGCCAGCGCGGCGTCGCGCGAAGGCGTCGATCGATTCATCGGCGTCGCCTTCCTTCTTCTTGCGAAAGCGCTCCCAAAGAAGTGACAGTTTGCCGCGCCAGCTCAACAAATCCGTGCCCAGAAACGCGCCCAAACCGCTGGGCAGCGCCTTCAATCGATCGCCCAGGAAAAGATAACGATTCATGCCAGCCGCCTGGCTGGCCTCGACGAGTTGCGTGCCAAGCCCGACATCGCGGCACAACGTCAGCGTGGTCGGCTTGGTGTCGAGAAAGCCGTTGGGTCCGGTCTCAACTTGAAAGCCGTCGTCGCGCAACGTCCACGTCGTGCCTCCGGGCCGATCGGCTTGTTCGAGAATGGTGATCGTCGCATCGGGCAGGCGTACTTGCAATCGATAGGCGACCGCCAGGCCGGAGATGCCGGCGCCGACGATCACGATGCGTGGCGGGAGTTGCATGGAATATCTGGGAGACAAGGAGACAAGGAGTCAAGGAGACAAGGAGACAAGGAGACAAGGAGTCAAGGAGACAAGGAGACAAGGAAACAAGGAGACAAGGAACAAATGAATTTACGCGAACCCCTTAACTATTCAATCTCCTTGTCTCCTTGTCTCCTTGTCTCCTTGTCTCCTTGTCTCCCTCCGAGCGTGGTTATTTCTTAAGGGCAAACAAATGCCCCGCGACCTCCATGCGAACCGTGTACAGCGAGGTCCGTGCGGTCACGTAAAGCGTCTTGAAATCGGCGCCGCCGAAGGTGACGTTGGCGGGCTGTTCGGGCAAGCTGATAATGCCCAGCGCCTTGCCGGCGGGATCGAACACTTGCAGGCCGAGGCCGCTGGTGATGTAGAGGTTGCCCTTTTCGTCGATGGTGAGACCGTCGCCGCCGCCGGCCTTCTTGCCTTCGGGGCCTTTGAGCGTGCAGAAGACCTTGCCTTTGCCGATCTTGCCCGGCGATTCGATCGGATACGCCATCATTTCGGGCTGCCCGCTCGGGATGACATAGAGGGTCTTTTCGTCGAGCGACAGAATGACGCCGTTCGGGTTCGGCAGATTATCGACGAGTTGCGAGACCATGCCCTTGCCGTCGGTGTAGTAGACGGCGAGTTTGCTCTGCGGCATCGGCTTGGGAGCGCGGAAGCTCGGGTCCGTGAAATAAACGCCGTCGTTCTTGTCGATGACGAGATCGTTCGGCGCGTTGAATCGATTGCCGTTGAATTTGTCGATGATGGTGCGTTTCTTTTTGGTCGCAACGTCGTAAGCAACGATCTGGCCGTCCATCTCGCAAGCGCAGAGTTCGCCCTTGGAATTGAACATCAAACCGTTGGCGTGGTTCGACGTTTCCGTGAATTTCGAGAGCTTGCCTTCGAAATCGACCTTGTAGATCGTCTCCTTGGGAATATCCGTGAAGTACACGTTGCCCTTGGCGTCCGCGGCCGGGCCTTCGGTGAAGTCGAAGTTGCCGTGCAGCTTGACGGGCTTGCCGACCTTGCCGATGCCGGAGATGTTCTGTTCGCCGGCGGTCAACGGAAGTGCCGCAAGAACGAATGCAACAAGAATCAAAGCGCGCCGAGTCATAGGTATTTCTCCTTAAAATTGAAATCGTCGTCAATTCACGATGTCGTTCCCCGTGTCCCCCGTGCCCCCCGTGGTTCACTTATTTCTTGTACGAGCGCTGATCGCGCAGGGCCGGTTTTTCAATGCGGCGGTGGTTCGACGTTTCCGTAAGAATGCGCTGAGCCTTTTCCAAATTGGACACCTTGAAGATGCCGAACACCTTGCCGTTGCGGCCGCCGGAGGAGCAGTAGGCGTAGTCGATGCCGATGTGCTCCTCGGCCAGGCGTTCGCAGATGTGGGCGAGGGCGCCGGGCTGGTTCTTGAGTTCAACGGCCAGAACGTCGCTTTCAGTGAAGTGGGCGTTCATGGCTTGCAGGGCCTTCGCGGTGGCGGCTTCGTCCTCGGTCACCAGCCGCAGGACGCCGTGCTCGTGGCGATCCATGACGGACAGGGCGACGATGTTGATCTTGGCGTGAGCGAGTCTGGAAAGAACCTGCGCCAGGCGACCGGGTTTGTTTTCGAGAAAGACGGTCACTTGTTTGCGGGTGTTCATGCAGAGTTCCTTACTGAATCGAAATGGCGGGCCGGGCTATTGTATGTGTCGCAAGATGGAAGTTGCCAGAAGTACTGGCGGATTGCAAGCACAAAGCATTTCCGGTTAATTAGCCTTGAAATATACCTTGACCCGACCTTTCATTTCGCCGTCAAGGTGCGTCATACGCAAGGTATTGCCGAGGCGTTGCACCTGTATGCGGTGCGGAAGGTCCGGGACCGGCAATTTGCCGCCGCCTACGCCCATTTCGATATGCGTGTAGAGCCAGGTCATTTCGGCGCCGTTCATTTCGTACTTGAACCATTGCTTGCGGCCCATGACGTCCACTTCGCCGGTGCCGTCCGGTCGAAATTCGATTTTGCTTCGCGCTTTCATCAGGTTGTCATTGGGATCATTCTCCCAGCGGCCGACCACGTCCGGCGGCCCGAATCCGGCCCCGAACAAGAAGTAACCGCCGACGCCGCAGCCGCAACAACCGAAGAGCACGAGAAGGGCGCCGCCGAGCAGGATCATGAGCATGCTGCTGCCGGATTTCTTCTTGGTCATCTTGCCGGCCGAGCGCGGCTCATCGTCGTCATCGATATCTTCGTCATCCTCATCGCGACGTTTTTTCTTGGCGGGCGGTTCGTCGTCGTCTTCCTCCTCGTCGCGGCGTTTTTTCTTCGCGCGCGGTTCGTCGTCTACTTCATCTTCCTCCTCGTCGCGGCGTTTCTTCTTGGCGCGCGGTTCGTCGTTTACTTCATCTTCATCCTCGTCGCGGCGTTTCTTCTTGGCGCGCGGTTCGTCGTCTTCATCTTCATCCTCGTCGCGGCGTTTCTTCTTGGCAGGCGGTTCGTCATCCTCTTCGTCGCGGCGTTTCTTTTTGGCGCGAGGTTCCGCCCTGTGCTCCGGCAATACGAGGTCGTCGGCGGCGTCGGGAATCTCCAGCTTTGGAATCGATTTCTTCGGAGGAGGCGGCGCGGGCGCCTTGCCGGCGGATTGGGCCGCCTCGAGCTTGGCGATGGCGGCATTCATCTCGTCGTCGTCATCGGATGATGCGGTCCTCGCCGGCGGCCGGACTGCTCCGCGTCCAAGTTGGCGACGGCGGCGGCCATCTCGTCGTCATCGGATGACGCGGCGCTCGCAGGAGCTGGTGGAGAAGCGGGAGGAGCGGGAGCGGCAGGAGCGGACGGCGCGGACGCGGGCTTCTTGCCGCCGGACTGCTCCGCTTCCAGCTTGGCGATCGCCGCGTCCATGTCGTCGCCAAACAGGCCGTCGCTCGCGGCCGGCGCGGGAGCCGGCGCCTGCTTGTCGAACGGGCGCGTATCCAATTCGGTCATCGGGTCCGCTTTGGTGACGCGGCCCTCATCCGGCGTCGTGAATGGCTGTTTGCAGTTCGGGCACGTCAGCGTCTTGCCGCCGCGCACCGGCTTGGGTGACTTCAGCACCGCCTTGCAATGGACGCACTGGATGGAATAGCTCATTGATCAGGAGCCTGATGACGCCCCAATTCTTCGTGCGATTGGAATGCGGAACCTTCACGGGCGACCGATTCGGCAAGACTCGACCTGCCGCACGCCAAGTTCAACGCGAGGCGCCCGCGCTTTAGTTTTTCTTGTCCATGTTCATGTTCATTTTGGCTTTTTGAAGTTCTTCCAGCATCTTCTGTTGCTGGGCCGCAGCGCCGATGCCAAGTGCGGCGTTGATTGCGCCGGCGAAGATGCTGTAAACGGTTCCGCAAATGGATGGACAGCAGCAGAAGAGCACCACGGCCGCCACGATGATATAGATGATGGTCTTGTTGCTCTTCTTGTCGCCGCCTTGGCCCTTCTTCGCCGTCCCTTCATCGCCGTCCCCGTCGCCTGCTTCCGCGTCATCGTCGGACGCGGCGGCCTTGCCCTTCTTCGGCTTGGCTTCTTCCTCGCCCGCGCCTTCGGCCGCTTCTTCCTTTTCCTCCGGCTCATCCACGTCGGCGGGCGCTTCTTCCGCCTGCACCACGAAGGCCTGAGCGCATTTCGGGCATTTCACCTTCTTGCCGGGCGGAATGGGGTCTTTCGTTTTGAGTACGGCGTTGCAATGGGTGCAGGTGATGGAGGCCATAGGTCTCTACTTTTGTCCAACATTGGAATGAGGGGCTGGGAAGGCAATCCGCTGGATTGGCGACATTTTAGGGGAATCGTCCGTGGGGAAACAACTATATCTTTGCGAGAATGTGGAGAAATTAATCGAACAACGCCAGGCGGACCGGCGTGGCGAATGATTCACAAATTGCAAGTGTTTGGCCGAATCATGCTTTCATCGGTTGCTAACTCATCTTAGCTTTCTGCGCAATCCGTATCTGCGCACGAGCCCGTTGTTGCGCCTTGTGCTGGGCTTCGCGGCCTTCCGGAGTAAGTTCGACTTTCTGCGAACTCAGGGCCGACTCCGCGTCCGCAGTCTTGATGTCCTTGACGGGAATCGCCTTCGCCGTCAGCACCGTGACGACGTTGCCGCGCACCTGAACGAACCCGCCGTCTACATAAAAGTTCTTGGTTTGACTTCCTTGCGTGATGCGCAACTCGCCGAAGCCGAGCCGGCCGATGAGCGGCTGGCGATCGCGCGCGATGCCCAACTCGCCGTCGAACATGGGCACGACGACGAAATCGGCCGGTTCATCCAAGACGGCTTTTTCAGGAGTCACGACGACGCATTTCAGATTGTCGGCCATTTATTGCTCCGTTTAGCCTCAGGTCATGCGGGCTAAACTACTATTTCCCTTCGGCCTCCAGCCGCTTCGCCTGTTCAACGGCTTCATCAATGCCGCCGACGTACATGAATGCATCTTCGCGAAGGTTGTCGTGCTTGCCGTCGCACAACTCTTCGAAGCTACGGATCGTTTCGGCGATCGGCGTCACCTTGCCCTTCTTGCCGGTGAACGCTTCCGCGACGATGAACGGCTGCGACAAGAACTTTTCAATGCGGCGCGCCCGGTGGACGACCTTCTTGTCCTCTTCGCTCAATTCCTCGACGCCGAGGATGGCGATGATGTCTTGCAGTTCGCGATAACGTTGTAAGATCTGTTGCACGCGGCGAGCGATGTTGTAATGGCGCTCGCCAAGCACCTGCGGATCGAGCAAGCGGCTCGACGACGCGAGCGGATCGACCGCGGGATAGATGCCCTTCTCGGAGATCTTGCGTTCGAGATAAATGAATGCGTCAAGATGCTGGAACGCGTTCGCCGGCGCCGGGTCGGTCGGATCGTCCGCCGGCACGTATACGGCTTGCACGGAGGTGATAGCGCCGCGGGTCGTCGAGGTGATGCGTTCCTGCAATTCACCCATCTCAGTCGCCAAAGTCGGTTGATAACCGACGGCGCTTGGCATGCGGCCCAAGAGCGCGGACACTTCTGAGCCGGCTTGCGAAAAGCGGAAGATGTTATCAACGAAGAGCAGCGTGTCCTTGCCGGTCTGATCGCGGAACCATTCGCACATCGTCAGGGCGGACAAGGCGACGCGCAGTCGCGCGCCGGGCGGCTCGTTCATTTGGCCGAAGACCATCGCGGTTTGCGTGATGACGGCCCGGCCCGTGGTGCC
>DAIOGM010000005.1:0-20736 GCA_036745215.1 Gemmataceae bacterium | reverse complement strand
GCCGATTTCGGTCTCTTGCATTTCGAGCCAGAGGTCATTCCCCTCGCGCGTGCGTTCGCCGACGCCCGCGAACACGGAGAAGCCGCCGTGCGAGCTGGCGATACGCGCGATCAGCTCTTGAAGGATGACGGTCTTGCCCAATCCGGCGCCGCCGAAGAGGCCCGCCTTGCCGCCGCGGACGAGCGGCGTCAGCAAATCGATGACCTTGATGCCGGTCTCGAACAGCTCGGCCTTCGACGACAACTCCGCGAACGGCGGCGGCTCGCGATGGATCGGCCGCGTTTCTTTCACGTCAACGGGCCCGCGGCCATCGATTGGCTCGCCGAGCAAATTGAACACGCGGCCCAGCGTCTCCGGCCCGACCGGCACCGTCACCGGCTTGCCCGTATCGGTTACCGTCATGCCGCGATAAAGCCCGTCGGTCGAGCCGAGCGCGACGGCCCGCACACGGTTGCCGCCGAGGTGCTGCTGCACTTCGCCGGTCACTTTCAGGTGGACGCCCTTGTATTCCTCGTCGATCTTGAGGGCGTTGTAGATTTCAGGCAACGCGCCTTCCTCGAACTCGGCGTCAAAGGTCGAGCCGATGACCTGGACGACGGTGCCGGTTTTTTGCCCATTCATTGTGGAAACCATTGCTACTTCCTCGCGTTCGTGTGTCAATGGCGAGCCGAGCCCCGTAAGGGGCCGGTTGAGGCGTTATGTCAACAACCGGCACCTTACGGGGCTCGGCTCGCCGGTTTTCATTATTTGAGCGCCGCCGACCCGCCGATGATCTCGCTGATCTCTTTGGTAATTTGCGCTTGCCGGGCGCGGTTGTACTTGAGCGACAGATCCTTGATCATCTCGCCGGCATTCTCGGTCGCGGCTTTCATCGCGACACGGCGGGCGATCTGCTCGCTCACCGCCGAATCGAGAAAGCACTTGAAGAGCCGAATCTTGAACGACACCGGCAGGATCTCTTCCAGAATTTCGGCGGCGCTCGGCACGAACTCGTACTCCACTTGCTTGCGGCCCTCACCCCCGGCCCCGCTCCCAGATGGCGAGGGGGGAGCCGGTCGGCCCGGCTCCGGCGCCAGCGACGACAACGGCAACAGCGTTTCCACGACCTGCGTCTGGCGTGCCGCATTGATGAACTTCATGTACGCGATATCAACGCGATCGATGCGGCCGGCGATGTAGTCCGCCAGGTACCGGCTGCCAAGCTCATCGACTTGCTCGAACGTCGGCTTGTCCTCGAAGTGCGTGTACGCGTGCTGGGGCGTGATGCCTTGATAGCGATAGTGGCTGATGGCGCGCTTGCCGGAGAGTTCCAGTTGCACATTGACGCCGGACGCCTGCGTGGCGCGATAGGCGGCATTGGCCTCGCGCAGGATGGACCCGTTGTACCCGCCGCACAGGCCGCGATTGGAGCAGAGCACGAGCAAAACGCTGTTCTTGACCTCGGGCCGTTTTTCCAAAAGCGGATGCTTGATGTTGGTCGCGGAGGCAGCCAGATCGGCGGCGAGTTCGGCGATCTTGCGCGTGAACGCGTCAGCTTCGATGGCGCGGTCCATCGCTTTCTTGAAGCGCGCGGTGGCAATTAGCTCCATGGTCCGCGTGATCTTGCGGATGTTGCGAATCGCCTTGCGGCGTTTGACGAGGACGCGTGTGCTGGCCATGAATCAGTTTCCCGTTTTCCTTTTTTTCATCCCCGCACGCCCTGCAAGCCACTTTTGCAATGAACGCTGGCTTTCGCCCGACGGTTGGCCCAGGAGCAGATTGCTAATGCTGATGTCCTCATCGAGATCGGGCCAATGGATGCCAACGCCTTTACCGATGAGCCGCCAGTTGTTTCGTTCCTTCGCATTCGCATGGACAAGGCGTGGGAACCAGCCCAGCGGAGCAATCACCGTTCGGCCATCTATGAGATCGACGGTGATTTCGTCCGCGGAAACACTCACGGTGACGGCCAGAGCATTGGGTATTTCATTGCCCAAAGAACGCATCCCAGCTCTCCATCAGTTCTTCCTGGTTGTCTTCAATGATTCGCTCGATCTTGTTCAACTCTTTCCTGCCGAAGCCCCGGTTGCGTTCCAATCGCGGCGGACCCAGCCAAAACTTCGCTTCGTAGTCGTCCCGTTCCACATGAACGTGCGGCGGTTCGTCTCGATCGCCGGCGTAGAAAAAGAAGCGGTACGGGCCAACACGAAGCACCGTTGGCATGTCACACCTCTCACCGACTCACAAATCCAACTTCTCTCCCGCGCGAACCTTGCGAACAAACTCGATGATTTCGTTGCCGCCGCCGTTGTAAACGATGTCGCCTAGCGATGCGAGCACTTCAAGATCGATATCATCTGCATTCTTCTTCACGATGTCGATAAAGTCGGCTGCATCCTGCAATTTTTTTTCGTCCACGCGCATCAAACTGATCATCGGAGCGAATTTGCATGTGAGGGCCATTTCCAAACTAGGCACGCGATAGCTATCTTTCCCTGCGACTATTTTCTTGGTGTGCTTGAAAATGTCGCGATACGGCGGCTGCACGGGCTTCATTACATCGATCGCTACCTGCTTGGTTTCCTTGTCTCGCAAACGAACTACGACTTCCAAATCCTCCGATTCAAGATAAGCAAACGCCTTCGTAAGGGATCGCACTGCCTTGGCAACCTGCCGCGCCGCTACAACCACTTCAACATCTTCTGTCGCTCTTGCTTGAGTCCTCCATCCTGACAAGCCGTACGCACCGACCAGCACAAAACTGATCTTCTCCTTGTTCAGGACTCGAATCACATCCAGCGGCGACAGAAATCGCTTATCCAACTGGACTTCCATCTGGAAACGGGCGATCTCGGCGGAGCGCCGCAAACGATGTTCGTGGATGTCGAGCACGGTCATGGCTTGATTCCTCTTGGGCGGATGAAATCAAGTTCATTTTACTGACGTTCGACTCCTACTTCGCGCCCGGCGCCTTGTACTGCGGCTGGAACGCCTCGATCGCCGAACGCAGCGCTGCCTCGGTTTCCTTCGACAACTTGCGTTCCGTGACGAGGGCGTTGCGCACCTCCGGCTTTTGTTCGCGCATGAACAGCACGAACTGGCGTTCCCATTCCAGCACCTGATTGCGCGGAATCTTGTCGAGGTAGCCCTTCGTGCCGGCGTAGATGATCATGACCTGGTCGGCAAAGTGCAGCGGCTTGAATTGGCCCTGCTTGAGCACTTCGACCATGCGGTAGCCACGATCGAGCTGGCCTTGCGTCGCCTTGTCGAGGTCGGTGCCGAGCTGGGCGAACGCTTCGAGTTCGCGGAATGCGGCCAGGTCAAGACGCAAGCTGCCGGCGATCGACTTCATCGCGGCCGTCTGGGCTTTGCCGCCGACGCGCGACACCGAGATGCCGACGTCGATGGCGGGGCGGACGCCGGCGTAGAACAAATCGGGCTGCAGATAGATCTGGCCGTCCGTGATGGAGATCACGTTGGTCGGAATGTACGCGGACACTTCGCCTTCGAGCGTCTCGATGATCGGCAATGCGGTGAGTGAACCGCCGGTTTTCGCGACCTTGGCAATCTTGTGGCCGGGGTGATTCTTGAGGTCGTTTTTCTCGGCATTCGCCTTGTCGAACGGGCCGACGTAGACTTTGCCGTTGACGCCCGACTTGTCGTTCACGTTCGCCGCGTCCGTATCGCTCGGGACGATGACCCAGCGTTCAGCCAACTTCGCGGAACGTTCAAGCAAGCGCGAATGGCAGAAGAAGATATCGCCCGGATACGCCTCGCGGCCCGGCGGACGCCGCACGAGCAGCGAGAGCTGGCGATATGCGGCCGCCTGCTTCGACAAGTCGTCGTAGACGCACAGCGTGTCGCGGCCCTGTTCGTACATGTAATACTCGGCCATCGCGCAGCCGGCGTACGGCGCGAGATATTGCAGCGGCGCGGCCTCGGCGGCGGAGGATATGACGACGATCGTGTAGTCCATCGCGCCGTTGGCACGCAGCGTCTCCACGACGTTGGCGACCTGCGATTCCTTCTGGCCGATCGCGACGTACACGCAAATGACGTTTTCCGTTTTCTGATTGATGATCGTGTCGATCGCAATGACGGTCTTGCCCGTCTTGCGATCGCCGATGATCAGCTCGCGCTGGCCGCGGCCGATCGGCGTCATCGAATCGATGGCCTTGATGCCGGTCTGCAACGGCTGATTGACCGGTTGGCGTGCGGCGACGCCCGGCGCGGTGAACTCGACGGGCCGCGTCGTCGTCGCCGTGATCGGGCCTTTGCCATCCAGGGGTTGGCCGATCGTGTTGACGACGCGGCCAATCATGGCGTCGCCGACGGGCACCTCCAAAAGGGCGCCGAGCGAGCGGACCTCATCCCCCTCGACGATTTCGAGGTGGTTGCCGAGGATGATAATGCCGACGGAGTTTTCTTCGAGGTTGAAGACCAGCCCGCGGGTGCCGGTGCGGCTGAACTCGACCATTTCGCCGTTCATGGCGTTGGCGAGGCCGTAGACGCGCGCGATGCCGTCGCCGACTTCGAGCACCCGGCCCACCTCGCGCACGTCGAGCTTTTTCTCGTAGTGCTGGATTTCACTCTGCAGAACTGAAACGATCTCGTCCGCTTTGAATCTCATGACTGCTTCTCGCGATCAGTTGATTTCGAAGGTTGTCAATGCGTGTCCGGACCGTGCCGTCGAAGACGCGGTCCTTGATGCGAATCATCAGCCCGCCCAGGAGCGCCGGATCGACGTGCGATACGAGCACCGGTTCGAGCTGGAAAATATCGTGCACGGCCTTGAGGATGCGCGTTTTCACGTCGTCGTCGAGCGGCACCGCGGAAAACATGTGCACGCGCAAACGCCGGGCGCGTTCGTCGTGCAAGTCGTGCAAGGCTCGACGAATCGGCCGCAACAGGTCGAGCCGTTCGTGATCGTTGAGCACCAGGAGGAACTTGAAAAACGTTTCGCTGGCCCGGCTGGAGAATGCCTTGGTGATCGCGGCCTTGCGACCTTTGCGGCCGACGGCGCCGCCCAGAATGAGGGCGCCGAGCTGCCGATTCTTGTCGGCGACGTCGTCGATCAGCGAATCGATTTCCTCGAGCACCCGCGCTACGCTATGATTCGCCTCGGCGGCGTTCAGGAGCGCCGCCGCGTAGATGCCCGCCAGCCGCTGCGCGCTGACGTCGGCGAATTGTTCTTTCGGTTCGATCATTGAAGATCTTTCTTCCGTTAACGGCGTTCCCGCGACATTTCCTGCAGCGATTCATCGATCAGACGGCGATGATCGTCTTCCGAGAGCGAGCGGCCGATCGCCTTGGCGGAGATCAGCGTCGCGAGCTGTGCGGCTTGCTCCCAGAGTTCCTTGATCGCCTGATCCTTGGCCGTCTCGATTTCGCGCCGCAACCGTTCACGCTCGGCCTGAATCTCGGCGGCCGCGGCGGTGCGCATTTCGTTCTTCAATAATTCGGCGTCCTTGCGGGCGTCTTCCATGAGCTTGGGTATTTGCTGCTGCGTTTCCGCCATCTCTTTCTGGAAGTCGGCCTTCAACTTGGCCATCTCATCGCGCGTTTGCTTGGCTTCCTCAAGAGACGAGCGAATCGTCTCTTCCCGTTTTTGCAAGCCTTCGAGAACGGGGCCCCAGGCGTACTTGTGCAGGATCAACAGGAGCGCGATGAAAATCACCACCGACCACAAGGCGGTGTCGAAGAGAATGTCGAGCGGGTTCGCCGCGCCGCCTTCTGGCGCCGCCAGAACGGGCGACGCGAACAAGGCGCCGATCGCGCATGCCAGCAAAAGAAGGACAAGCGAATAACGCATGTTCGCCTCGGGTTCGATGAAACGATGAATCCGCATGGGCCCGGCTACGCGGCCTGTCCCATGAGGAAGCAAATGACGAGTGCGAAGAACGCGACGCCTTCCAGAAGAGCGCCGATGATGATCATCGCCGTTTGCACGCGGCCTGCCGTTTCCGGTTGCCGCGCCATGCTCTCCAGGGCCGCGGAGCCGATCTTGCCGAAGCCGATGCCCGCGCCGAGGATGACCAAGCCGGCGCCGAGGCCCGCGCCCCAGGCGGGCGAACTGAAGGGCACGCGAGTTTTTTCGATCTTCTTGAGTTCAAAATCTTTTTCGGGCTGAGCCGAGGCTTGGTCCGCGAAAGCCGCGACGAACATCAACGCCAACACAACCAACCCGATCTTCTTCAGGGAATTCATGGAAACTCCTTCAGCTAAATGAGGTTTTTCAATAGGTATATTTCCAAAGCCCGCAGCAACGGCGGGGTTCCAGAAAATCAATGATGCCCGCCCGCCGCGGCATGCTCCGCATGTTCGCCGTGGCCGTGCTCGTCATGCCCGTGGTCGCCCGCGTGGGCCGCGTGCTCGGCATGCTCCAGGACGCCGCCGAAGAACAGCGACGTAAGGAACGCGAACAGAAACGCCTGCAAGAAGGCGACAAACAACTCCAGGAAACTCAACGCCAACACGCCCAGCACCGACGCGACCGTGACCGTCCCCGAGATGGCCGGATGCGAATTCTTTACCATCGGGATGAACAACAGGATCGTGCCCAGCACGATGTGTCCGGCAAACATGTTCGCGAACAAACGAACCGCCAGCACGAAGCACTTGAGCAAGAGGCCGCCGAACTCAATGGGCCAGAGCATGACCAGGATCGGTACCTTCATTGCCATCGGTAAATCAAGGTCCGGCGCAAAGGAACACAGATGATTCCACAGGCCGAACTTCTTGATGCTGTTGAAATGAATGAAGAACGCCACGCTCATCGCCAGCACAAACGTTACCGTGAAGCTGGCGGTCGGCGAACCCAGGAACGGGATCATGCCGAAGAGATTGCAGAACAGCACGAAAAGAAAGACCGTCCAGATGTACGACACGTACTGGTCGGCGTCTTTGCCGATATAGGGCTTCGCAACATTATCGCGAATGAAGGTGAGGATGCCTTCGAAAAGGTTCCAGTACTTTCCCGTCGGCGCGGCGCCGGTTTGGATTTTCTTGGCCAGCGGAAGGTAAATCAAAAGGATCAACAAGGCGGCGAGCAACATCAAGAACGAATATTTCGAAAAGCCAAAGTCTTGGCCGCGGACGGTCCCGTGAGGCAATTCGAACTCCAGGTGCCACGTCTCGACAAAATGCCACACATACGTGTCGAGCACATGGTCGAGTGCAGAACCCGCGGCGAAAATCATCCGGTTCCTCACCTTCGTCGGTATTTGCTAAACTTGCGGCTTGCGATCGAGCTTGGGCTGCCGCCAAACCACCAACGTCATTTCAAACACCAAAAGCACGGGGTAAAACACCAAGAGCCAAAGCCAAAGCGCGGGGTTAAACTCTTGTGGGCGTACGCTTGTCAGCAGCAAACCACCGCCCAGGCCGATGGCCATCCGCACGCCGGAGCTTCCCAGGCACGCCAACAGCTGCATTTCCGGCGTGGCCTGGTACGTGAATAACACCCACGCCAACGCCACGGCCGCCGGCACAAACGTAAGGGCGAAGCCGACTCCACCTGGTAGGAACGCTTCCTCGCCGACCACGCAATAACCCAGGCCCAAGGCGCTGGCGCCAAAAAGCAACCCGCCCACGACAAACACGATCAAGCTTTTCATGATGGCGGCTTTTTATCGGCGGACTCTTCGCGTTCCTTTCGTTTCAAGATCACGATCATGTGCGTCAATCCGGCGACGAAGCCGAACACAGCTGCGATGACGGTGATCCACGGCGTCGTGCCGAGCCAGTCGTCCACGAAGTAGCCAAGGATCGCGGGGACCACCATTTCGACGCCGGTCTGTGCGAGGGCAGCGTAGTAGCCCATCTCGCGCGGCGTCGGTAGTTGGCCCATTTTGGCCCCCTTCGGGACGAAGTTATTTTGAAAGTTGGCTCGCCATCGTCAACGCTGATTTGTGAATTTTTTCGCAAAGTCAGTGTCGAGTATTCCCGAAGCGGCAATGGTTTGCCCAGAAATCCAGCGAATCCCCCAAGATCGGGACTCGCCGGAATAAGCTCGCCAAGCCACCCATTTTTTTCTTGACTTTGAAAAAAACACGTAAATACATGCAAAAAAACGGGGGAAAACCGCCTCTTCAGGACAAAAATGAGTTTTTATCGACAAGGTTCTATTGACGACGCTTCGTGAAAAAATGTATCATCATACCAATCGCTCGGCTGCGCATCCCGCGAAAGCGATACGACCTGCAAGAGACGCAATCGTGACATTATTCCGCACTCCGTTTCTTTGAGTCAAAAAATCAGGCAAACCCCTCCAAATCATGGCGGCGTTTGCCTTTTTTGTTGCTCCCTTGTTTTCGTTTTGTGAATGGATAAGGCTGTAGGTAACGTCCCCGATACCTGCCTCGATTGACGTTCCCTCGTCAACCGAACCTGATCCCAAGACGTTTCTCCCTCCCAACGACTGGTCGGGATATTGCCGCCACGGATGGTCTGGTGCTTGCATTGGGCTGACCAACCATCGGAGTGGTGTCCACATGTCAAAAGAAAAATGGCAATCGCTAGGCCGGGCTGAGTTGCAGGAGTTGGCACAAAAGAAAGGAATCGTCGGCGCCAGTCGGATGACCAAGGACAAACTGGTCGCGGCCCTCGTGCGCCATGCCAAGGCCAAGGCGAAAGTCAAGGAAAAAACGCCAAGCAAGCCAAAACCAAAAGCGAACCATCGCGTCAAGACGCTCCGTCACGCGGCTCATCATTCGAACGGGGCCGTTTCCGCTGAAGAACAGATCGAACGCAGCAAGTACGATGTTGGCGTGCCCACGAGAGATTTGTCCGCCAAGGTGCCGCGCGAACTGCCGCGCGGTTACGGCAAGGATCGCATCGTGTGCATGGTGCGCGATCCGTATTGGCTGCACACGTACTGGGAATTGACGCGACACTCGGTGCAGCGCGCGGAGGCCGCCCTCGGTCAGGATTGGCATGGCGCGCGCCCCATCCTGCGGCTCCTGGATGTGACCCACACCGAAACCACCTCGTCCTCCGAATCGACCGTCCGCGACATCGACGTTCACGGCGGCGTCAATAACTGGTACATCGACGTCGCCAATCCGCCGCGCTCCTATCGCATCGACATCGGCTATCTCGCCAAAAACGGCCAATTCTACGTACTGGCTCGCTCCAATATCGTGACGACGCCGCGCGCTGGGATGAGCGACGTGATCGATGAGAACTGGGCCGACTTCGACTTCGAGAAAGCCGACAAGATCTTCGCCATGTCCGGCGGCTTCGATCCCGGCGCCAGCAGCCTTGAACTCAAGCAGCTATTCGAAGAGCGATTGCGTCGGCCGATGGGTTCGCCGGCAGTGACCAGCTTCGGCTCCGGCGCGTTCCAGTACGGCAAGGAACGCAAGTTCTGGTTCCAGCTGGATGCGGAGTTGATCGTTTACGGCGCTACGGAGCCGAACGCGAAGGTGACGTTGCAAGGCGAGCCGATCAAGCTGCGGCCCGACGGCACGTTCACGATGCGTTATAGTTTGCCGGAGAGCCGGCAGATTATTCCCGCGGTGGCGGCGTCGGCCGACGGCGTCGAGGAACGCAAGATCGTGCTCGCGGTCGAACGTAACACGAAGCACCTTGAGCCGGTCATCAACGAAGTGCAAGAATAAGTTGGCGAGCCGAGCCCCGTAAGGGGCCGGTTGAGTGTCGCGATTGACTCAACCGGCCCCTTTACGGGGCTCGGCTCGCCAATGTCATTTCTTTTGATTTATCTTGGTCAACGATACCGCGGAAAAATCGCGGAATGTCATTTCCAGTTCGCCGTGTTCGGCAACTTTGCGCGGCAATATGAAGAACACACTTTGAACCCAGAACGTCGGCTCACGTTCAATTGGTTCGGTTAACTCCAAGTCGGATAGATACAGTTTTGCATTCGCATATCCAAAACCGCCTGCTCGCTCCAGACCGCGATGGAAGTAAACGTTCTTGTCGCCGGCGGCGATAGAGAAATCCTTGGCATCGAAGCGGATGTTCCAACCCTTTTCCGCTTTCTTCGCGACCTTCGCCTTCGCAGAAAGTTTGACCTTCACCACCACGAAGATATTGCCGTCCTCTCGATCGGCCGTTGTCAGCGCCATGACTTTGGGTCCGGGTTCGGTGCCGGGCAACGTCTCGGACGCGTACCATTCGACGATCTCGACATCGGGGTTAAGCTTCGGCAACTCGACCTTGACCGCGGGCTTCTTCTCCGGCTCGATCGGCTTGACCGGTATTTTGTCATCGACCTTCTTCTCCGGCTCGACCGGTTTCGGCAGTTCCTTCTTTACTTCAATCTTCTTCTCCGGCTCAACGGGGTCGGGCGTCTTTTTTACTTCGACCTTTTTCTCCGGCTCAACTTTCTTCGGCGCCGGCGGCGTTTCGCGACGCGTCTTTTGCTCGAGCTTCACGAAAGGGACGCTGCGAAATGTCAATTGCAGGCGAAATTCATCCGCTGCGTCTTCTGGAACGACAAAGAGCATGCCAACATCCTGATGGATTGGCACCTTATCCACCTGGCTTGTTTGCCGCGTCGAAAATCGAAAGCCGGTCTTTTCATCGACTTCCGCAAAACCGCCGTTCGATTCCAGCCCGTTCGATGGCGCCTTGCCTCCCTTGGTATCGTGAATCTCGAAATCTTCCGCGAACAGCGCAAACTTGAAGCCGATTTCGCTCTTGGCGGCCGCCAGCGCCGCACCGGAAACGCGTGCTTTGACGACTAACAGGATCAGCCCCTTTTCGCGTTCCGTCTCGTCGATCGGCAATCGATCCATGGACGGCGCGAAGCACGGCACATCCTCGGCGGTGTACCATTCGAGAACGACGAGTTCAGGGCCCTTGATTTCTTCCTTGGGCGTAATTGGCTCGACGATCTCTGGCGTCTTCTTTTCGCCGTTCTGCTCGGGCGCCTTGTTGGTTTCGAGTTTCTTGGCATCCACGACGACGACCGGCGAATTTCGCTTCATGACCGAATACGCGATCGCCGCGCCGCCGACGACGAGCACGATGCCGAGCACCGCCAAGAGCACCAGCATGCGGCGGCGATCGGCTGGCGGCGCGTCGTCCATCTCGATGGCTTCGCGTTTCGCAACCGGCTTTTCCTTGATCGGCGTTTCACGCACGGCCGGCTTCGGCGTGAATTGGCCATTCGTTTCCGGCTCGGCGCTGGCCCGCTCCGGCGCGGGAGGAAACGGCAGCGTCGGCGGCTCGATCGGCTCGGCCGACTCCGGCAGTGACTCCGCGTCCTTCGGCACCAGAACGCCGGCGCGGCAATGCTTGCACATGATCGTCAGACCTCGATAGAATTCGAGGAAATCATGCGGCTTTTGACACGATGGGCACGTGACGCGGATCATTGGCCAACCTTTGCGGAACGCGCGGGGCACTGCTACGCTAACTCAAAACCCCTTTCGAGGCAAGCGGCGAAATCCGAGGCCGGGCGCCCTTGTCGCGCTTCCAACCACTCTTTAATATGATGAGACGCTCCAAACGACCGCGAATTCAACGAGGATTCTCATAATGTCGATCGACAAAAGCCTTCGCCGCAAGAACTCGCTGCAGCGCGCTCGCAACGTGCTGACGCGCGGCGAACGCATCTTGCAAATGCAAAAAGAAGACCGCTGGCCCGACGAACGCAGCCCCTATGGGTTGCCGAAGGTCAAGGTCATCAAAATTGTCGTCAAGAAGGCCAAGAAGAAGGAAGAGAAAGTCGCCGAAGGCGCCGAAGGCGAAGCCGCCGCGGCCGCGCCGGCAGCCGGTGCAGCAGCCCCCGCGGCCAAGGCGGCGGGTGGTGGGAAGAAGTAACACGCGTAAGGCGCTTGCATTTCAAATCTGCATTGCGTGGCTTCGGCCAATCAAACAGTTGGCCGAAGCCCGATTATCAAGTCGTCCGCCGTCATCCTCCAGCGTCCTTTCGCGACCGCGTCATCAGGACGATCAACAGCCCAACCACGATCGCCGTCAGGATTGCAAGTACGCCGCCCAGCACGACGAGCAATGACATCGGCACGACGTTTGACGTTTTGGCCATCGGCGCCGCAATCGGCGGATTCGCGGGCGCTGGCACGGGCGGCGGTTCCACCTTCGGCGCCGGTTCGATCGGCGCGGTTGCCTTTGTCGGTCCAAACGTCCGCACGATCGTCGCAGCTGCCTTTGGCGCCGCCGCCTTCGCCTCGATGTGCAAGTCCGTGAAGCGAACATCGAGCGCCGCCTTCGGACTCGACGTGTGGCCGAAGATCTGGATCGCTTTGATGTCGTCGGCGACGAAGGGAACGGTCGTCAGCAATTTGAAATCCATTTCATCCCCCTCGGATTGATAGTACGACAGCGCGGTCCCCTTGCGCTCCATGCGCAGTCGGCCCGATTTTTGTTTGACGGGGAAGTTGGCTCCCCGGTTCTTCGGTTTGACTGCCCCGTCCGGCAGGAACAACTGCCAGGCCAGGATGTGAACCGGCTGGTCGGGCGTTATCTTGCGCCGCATCGACGCTTCAAAACCAGCGTCGAGTTTGAGCGTCAGACTGACGCGCGTCCCGGTATTGGGCGTGCCCGCATCCGCCTGCTCCGGCTCCTGAAAAACCTCGTAGCGCACGCTCACGTCAAAATCCCCCTTCACCCCGAACGTGGTCACGACGCCGGTCGGCTGCCGATACTTCCCCGCCGGCAAGACAACCCGCAATCCATCCTCCTCATACTTGACGCACTGCCCCGCATCCGCCCCGAGCAACGCAAAATCCTTCCCTTGCCGCGGCGTCCCCTGGAACGGCTCATGATACTTCCACGCCTCGTCCTTGCCCGGCGCCTGCGCGGGCAACCGCGGAGCATAGCCAACCATCAAAACGACGCTTGCCAGAAGCGCGGGTCCCGGTTTCATGACGCCCTCCGAGTTATCGTGGCGACGTGTTAAGGCGAACGGCAGGTGCAACCATACCAGACGTAGGACGGACATTCCTGTCCGTCCAGGCGAGGACGGACAGGAATGTCCGTCCTACAGGTAACACAACAAATGCCGCTCGCCTACGTGAAGACGCGGTGTTCAAGAAGATAGTGCGGGCAAGCGGGAAATGGATACGGCTTTTCCACAACGACTGAACAAAAGGCTAAACCTACGGCCAAATGATGCGGATTATTTCTTACACGGCCAAACGGAAGTCGAATTCCGGAGGCACACCCAGTTGTCATTAAGTTGACTTTCATACCGAATCCGGTATATGATGGAGACACAACCGAACATGGATCGGCATTGGCCAAACGCACTGAGGAAGAAGAACCCACAGCGAAGCCGCTGGTGTTTCTTCACGGCGAAATCAAGACGCCGCCATTCTCCGAAAGGAGAAATCGAGTGGACAGAGAGAAACGCAAAATACTCGAAGCAAAAGGCTACAAGGTCTACGATCACGCGGGCGATGCTGTGGGCATGAGCGATGACGAAAAGGAACTGATGGACCTGCGCATCAAGTTGGCGATGGCGATCCGCAAGCAGCGGGAAAAACTCGCCCTTTCCCAACAAGCCCTGGCCGACCGGATCAAGACCAGCCAACCACGCGTTGCCAAGATCGAGCAGGCGGCATCGGACGTGTCCCTGGATCAAATCATAAGGGCGTATGCCGCGGTCGGAGGAAAGCTCGATATCAAAGGCGTCGGGATTCCAGGGCGAGGAAAAGTCGTCAAGGTGACGGCCAAAAAGAAACTTAAGGTTGCTCGATAGGCCAACAAAGCCCGAACCTCGGGAGATATGGGGTAAGCCATTGATCGGGAATTCGTGCAACGGACCTTGCTTTTCGTCATTGGATCGATCCACGCCCTTGGCAAGTATTTTTACGCTTCCCATTGCACGTTCTCAGTTTCCAGGACCGCGGCTAGTCTATGGCATGTGTCCGCGTGGCGTTTCATGACTAAATCTTTTGCCATCGAGGAAAATGTCAGAAACAGCTGAACGGCGAGTGGAAGTCCGAGAGCCATGCAAGCGCGTAGAATCGTATTCATGCCATCGGGATGACGAATCGGGCGGTAGCCAAGCGAGTGTCCTTTATCACACAGGTTGCGGACGGTGTTGCCTCCATGGAGGGTGCCTGACCACGGAGCATACATGAATTCGTATAGGTGATTCAGTTTCAAATAGCGTGCTAGTTCTTGGGCGTGCTTTGGGCCACCATATAGTGAATACCAGTTCGGTTCGCCTTTGGTTTTAGTTCGGGCAAACTCGTCATTCGTTGCTTTAAACTCGGGTTCGTTTAGTTGCGTTTCAAGAAAATTGATCTTGCTTTGAAGCATCGCGCGCGGAATGCTGCCGATCAAGGCCTCGATCTGGTCTGCAGAATTGTGCGCTCGGAGTTCAATCCCAATCGGGTCGCTGGGATCATACTTTCGGTGCAGCTTTAGATGTTTGCGGTAGTCAGAAACAAGATACGAGAGCCCGCGTCGTTCGCTGTCTGATTCCAGGATGTAAAGGATCCCGAAGAACGCCTCTAGGGCGCTTCGGAGATTCGCTTCGCATGGTTGAACCGATCCATGAGAAGCAAGAATTTGAACGCCGTCAATGGATTCAATGACATGGCGCGTCAGCAAGAGGACGGGGAGGCTGTGTGTGGCATCGGATCTGGCGACTTCCTGCATTGCGTCGTCAAGGAAATTTACTCCATCACCGAAAGCATTGCCATATGCTTGAAGATAATTATCGTAATTCTCCTGCGTGTCTATTGATGGGGAAAATCGCATGGGTTTCTCCGAACGAGTACGACGGAGCGAAAGTCGCGTCCGGCTGGACTTAGGACACATGGCCTATTGTAATGGTTCGGGGACGGTAGATGCCAGTCGTGAATACAATGGTAGTACGGCTTCAAAGATTGGAGAATTCCATGACCGGACCCGTAGTGTTTTATGCATGGCAATGCGACCGACCTCGCGTTAGCACACGGGATATAGTGCGCGCTGCTGCGCATGCGGCTGTTGGTTTGATTGGCTCCTCGATGCGAGTCGATGAATCGCCGCGATTGGATCACGACACGGAAAATGAATCTGGGACACCCGCAATTGCGGAAACAATTTATCGAAAGATAAAAGGAGCCGCGTTGTTTTTGGGGGACGTAACCTTCGTATGCGAAATAAGGGATGAAGCTGGTAAAGTGAAGAAACGCATTCCGAATCCAAACGTGATGATGGAGCTTGGCTACGCAGCCGCAATTCTTGGGTGGTCGCGAGTAATCCTTGTTATGAACAAGCACTACGGAAGCCCGGAATCGCTGCCATTTGATTTGAGGACACATTCGTTTCCGGTGACGTATGACTTAGGACCTAATGCCGAGCGCCGCGAAAACGTAACCGCGGCCCTCACTAAGAACCTTGAAGATGAGATTCGTTCTTTTCTAATGGCAGATCATGACTTGGTGGATTCAACGTTGGCACGATTAACTTCGTACTCGAGATTGATGATAAAAAAGTATGGGCATCAGGCATTCTGGGAAGAAAAGACCGATAATACGGTGCTTTCACGAATGGATCTAGCGATTATGCAAATGCTTGAACTTAACGTGCTAAGATGTGTTGATGCGGCGAATAATACCGGCGTCAGCTATGTGTGGACATATCTTGGAAAGCAATGCTGTTATCGTCTTGGGGTAAAGGAAGGGCCAGCACCAGTGTTATTCCAAGGGCCGCAACCAGAAAACATGATAATTGACAGTTCATTCATCGACGTATTGAAGAAATCGACCAAAACGGCGGAACCCGACGATTCCGAAGGTGACAGGACAAATTAGGATTTGGAAAAGGTGTCAGGCGGTTCCTGACGAATCTCGTTGATTGAATCTCGCCAATCGTGGGACTTGTGCGTGCCCGGCCGCGATGTTCGTCATCAGCCAGCATGCCGTTCATTTCAAAACTCAATCAACAATTCGAACGCCCGATTGCGGCCCCAGCGGTAGATTTTGAAATCGCTGTCCAACGTCAGAATCCGGCCCGTGCCCATTTGCGTCGCGAGATCGACGAGGCACGCGTCGGCCAAGTCCATCGGAACGTCGGCGTATTTGTCCAACAATGCGACGAGCTCATTAGCTCGGCTCGCAAGCGCCAACGGGATTTGCATGTTGCCTTTCGCGATATTGTGCAATACCGCTTCCACGGTACCAGGAAAATGCCGGAGCAGATGACAAGCTTCGGCGATGACGGGCTCGCAGGTAATCAATGGTCCTTCGAGACCAACGAATGCCGCCAGACATGGTTCGTGGTATTGTTGGCGTCGATCCATGCGGGCGACTATGAAGCTCGTGTCTACGAGCACGGACTTCATGATTTGCCGAATCCTTCCATGTACTTTTTGTTCGTGGCAAGGTCGGGGATGCCCGAGTCAAACATTCCCGTACCGATGAATTCGAGAGGTTTGGCCGGCTTCTTGCGAGACTTGGTTGGTTTTTTGCCGTTAGCGGACGGCGCCAACTCAATCTGCAGGCGCAGCCGCTTACCGATCGGCAACTTCACTCGTTTGTCCGGCACAATCACCGTGCCGTTGAAGACACCTGTAATCGTCTTGTTCATGAGTTTTCCTCGTGGCGATTGGTTATCCAAACACCGCGATTCATTATATCGTTCCGCCGTAAATGGCGGGCTATGTAGCCGGCAATTCCTGAAGGAAATCCCAACCGACATCCGACGATGAATCGTCTATAATCTTGACCTGCCCACAAGACAACCGTCCGTGCCCGAATGCTTGGGGGAAAACATGCGCCGACTGCTTTCGACGTGGCTATTCGTAATCGCCGTTGCCTTGGTAGCTCCCGATGACACCCGGGCCCTGGCGCAGCAGCCGGGCAAGGAATACTATCAGGACTTTCGCAACAAGCGCCCGCTCTCCGAGGACTTCGGGCTCCATGGCCCGGACCGGGAGAACGAAATCAAGGCGGAGGACGAGGGGCTTCGGTTCACGCTGGGCGCCGATCGGCGGGCGAATTGGCCGGCGGAAATCCGGCCCAACTTTGAGCTGGTCGGCGATTTCGAGTTCACCGCCACCTACGAGATGTTCGCCGCGGCGCAGCCGGACGAAGGGTATGGCACTGGCGTCAACTTGACGCTCGCCATTCGTGAAGGCAACAAGAACACAACGTTCGCCAAGATCAGCCACGTCAATCGGCCCAAACAAGCGAACGTCTACTTTGCGGAGGCGTGGTCGCCGCAGCCGAAGTCCTATCGCCCCAAGACGAAACCGACGAACGCGATGTCCGGGCAACTGCGTCTGACGCGCGTCGGAGTGGTGCTCAAGTTTTTCGTTTCCGAGGGGCCCGGCAAGGAGTTCGAGGAGATCTTTGAACTCAAGAACTTCGGCGACATGGACCTGCCGCACAACGGCTTCTCCGTCTCCGACAGCGGCAAGCCGGGCAACGCCGTGGACGCGCGGCTCATCGATCTTCGCATCCGCATGGGCAACATTGAGTTCGAAAAGGCGACCGGCCCCGCCCCGTTGCCCGACAAAGCTGCGCCACAGGTGGTCGATGCGCCCGCTCCCGCGCCGCAGAACGAAGGCTCGGGTTCATTATGGCTGATCGTGATCCTCGCCGGCGCAGGCGTCCTGTTGCTTATGTTCATCGTTCTCGTCGCCGTGTTGTTGCTGCGGCGCAGTCGGGCGGCGCACACGCCGGCACAGCCGTCGAAAAAAGAGGCAAGCGTGCCAACGATCCATTTTCCGTGTGCGAGTTGCGGCAAGAAGCTGAAGGTCAAATCGGAGCTGGCTGGCAAGAAAATCAAATGCCCTCAATGCGGCAACGCGGTTGCCGTGGCCGGTCCGTCATAGTGGATCTCTTGACGGTTGGGATCGATCCGCTCCTCGGCCGTCTGAGGCATGGGGAAAACGCTAACCGAACTGCCTTGGCGATTGCCTTCTGGTTGACGGCGCCGCGCCATTGGTCTTCGATATCCTCCCACGCCATGCCGTCCGCAACTTGTTCCAGAACGTCGCTCACGAGAATGCGCGGGCCACGAAAGGTTGGCTGGCCGTGACAGATCTTCGTGTCCACGACAACATGGCGTCCCAGAGCTTTTCGCATTTGAACTCCCTCACTCAATCATCAAGAGTTTTCGACATGGCGTTCGGCCCAACGCAAGACTGCGGCAGCGATGCGAACGGCACGGTGATGTTGACGTGCCGTCACCGGATCCGCGAGTCCAGGGTAGCGCGTCAAATGAGCGTATTGGGTCAATTCCTTGGCGGCGTCCACGTACTTGGGAATCTTGAGGCCGTTTTTTTCAAGGATCCGTAGCAGCTTATCCAGGTCGTGACTGAAGGGGAAAGTCTCGCCTCGTTTGACGAATACTGCTTTGACTGCTTTCTCGGCAGCTTGTTGCGCATCGAAGCAAAGGTCCTCAAGGTCAACGTCGGGAATGGCGCTTAGAGCCAGCGCCAAATTGCTCTTCGCGCGGCCAATCCACTCGCGCGGATCGTCCGGCGGCAGTCGTTTACGCTTCATAAACGACCTTTCCCTCCCGCAAGGCCGGACAAATAACGAGGCAAGTCGTGTCGCGGTAGCGTTCGACTTCTTCGGGAGTCACGACGACCGCATCGACGCCGATCGCGCCAGACAGATTTCGATAGATCGCTGTCGTCACACGATGCCGATTGAACTTGCCTCCCTTGATTACCAATAAGTCAAGGTCACTGTCCGGTCCCATCGTGCCGCGCGCCGCTGAGCCGAATAGGACGATTTTCTCGGGCTTGGCAACGCGCACGATCCGTTTAACGACGTCAGCAAGAATTGCTGGGTCAAGCTTGCTCGGTGTTTTGCTTTTCTTGGTTTGCATGGTCGAAGTTCGCGGTGCGGCGCGCGTGGTTGCATGCCGATTGTATTAAAGCGGACTCGTGACCTAGAAGCAACGGATTCGCAGCCGCGATCATTCGACGGCCGCGTCCGCGACAATTCCCATGGACTTTGCCCCCAATTTCCTGGCACAATAGACAAACCTGTCAACTCCGCCCCCGTGGGTCGTTCCTGTTTATGGGCGTGCCAATTATTAAGAATTCCGCAATCCGTGGGCGCAAACGCTTCGTCTAGTAGGATGAAGGTATGAGCGAACTGGCGGTGAAAAACCAGGACGTTGACGCGAAGTCCGGCGGAGCCTTCATGGACACCGATGAAGACTTCGTCCGCACCTTCAATCTGATGCGCGCCGAGCTGGTGAGCACGCTGTATTTTGTCCTCGGCAATCACGATGATGCCCAGGACGTCGCTCAAGAAGTGTTCATGAAATGCTGGCGGACTCGCGAAACGCTCGAAGATGTCAAGAACCTGCGGGCGTGGATTTTTCGCATCGGACTGAACGCCGCCAAGGATTTGCAGCGCAACGCCTGGCGACGCAAGGCGAAGCCGTTCGGCGATGCGGCTCCCGCGGAATTGCCGGGGGCGCTCAAGACGCCGAGCGATGTGATCGAGAACAGGGAAACGCTCGATCGCCTTCGCAAGGCGCTGCATGAGTTGCGCCCGGAAGAAAAAGAAGTGTTCCTTTTGCGTCAGAATGGAGACCTGACGTACGAGGAGATTGCCAAGATGCGCCGCACGCCGGTCGGAACGGTGAAGACGCAAATGCGTACCGCCCTGCAAAAACTGCGGCGCGTGCTGAAGGACTCGTGATTCAACATGCTAACTTGTGAACATTGCCGCGAACGGTTGTTCGACCTCGTCTATGGTCTCCTCGAAGGCACGGAACTTCAGGAAACGCAGGCGCACGTGGACGCCTGCGCGGACTGTCAGGCCGCGCTGACGAAAGTAAAGACGTCGCAGAAGCTCATGGCGCGCGCGGCAAAAGCGATTACGCAGGTCCCTGAGTTTGCGCTGCCGCAGGAGACGCCGGCCCATGTCGTCACGCCATCGACTGTGCTCGCGCCGCCGGAGATGAATCCGCGGCGGCAGCGTTCCGTCTGGCGAAAGCCGTGGATTGCGTGGGTCATCGCGGCGTCGGTGTTGTTCGTCGTCGGCGCTCCGGTCGTCTGGTATCGCAACGCGCAGCACCGCCTTCAAACGGACGTGGCGGCGGCGCGGCAGAAGTCCAAGATGATTGAAGGCGAATTGGCGGCCCTGCCGGCGAAGTATCAGCCGAAAGAGGAGTCGGCCTTCAAGACGGCGCGCGAAAAGGCCAGTCCGTATCTGCACGTGGTCGGCCCGAAGACGATGCAGCCGAATTCGAAGGCCCATCTCGAAATCACGACGCGCCATCCCGAAGGCGAGCTGGCGACGTGCACGTTGCATATCAAGTTATGCGACGCGATCACCGGGCAGCTTTGCAAGATTGAACGACCCGTGAGCCATGGGCGCCTCCGCGTGATGATCGACGCCGCCGGCGCCAAGCCGGGCAGCGTACTTCAATTACATGTCGAGGCGGATGGCAAGTCGTCCGTGGACGAGAAGATTCAGGTTCAGGCGCCGACGTTTGTCACGCGCATCGACACGAACAAGCTGCTCTATCAAGCGGGGGACGTCGTGTTCTTCCGCGTGCTCGTCCTGGATCGCTCCACGTTGACGCCGCCCAGCCAGCCGATCAACGTGCGCGTGTCGCTCGTTCACGAGAAACGCAAACTCCGCACGCTCGAACGCACGACCGGCCCCGGCGGCATTCTCGCCGCGGAGTTCGCGGTCGAGGAAGGTTATCCGGAAGGTTCTTACACGCTGGAAATCGCCGCGGCCGATGATGCGAAAACGCTGGTGCAATCGGCGTCGCAATCGCTTGAATTCGTGCACGAATTGCCGGGCATCCGACTGGACCAGAATCGTTACGCGCCTGGCTCGATCGTGACGG
>DAIOGM010000004.1:47298-48234 GCA_036745215.1 Gemmataceae bacterium | reverse complement strand
GAAACCTTCCATTTTCTCGCTCCAGCGCGTTAGACAGGCTGCTCCCCTTGCGAATCTCATCGCTCATCCGCCCCGCCACGGCGCGAATCGAACTACGGCCCCGCTCGCTTTGCTGTTGAAACACGCGCAAGATCGGCAGCCCGGCGCCGAGCTGATGCCGAAGCGAGCGACAAAAATCAACGAGGTCCGGAAGGGAGACTTGCCGCGAGAACATGTTGAACCCAGGTAAGAAATGTGCGCCGCGTCCACCTACAATATAGTCATGGAAGCCGACGCAACTCAATATGATCCCCGTTATCTAGCCGGAATTGTTCTTTTCAATCGCGGCGATTTTTTCGAAGCCCACGAAGTCTGGGAATCGCTATGGATGGAGACGTTCACGCCGGAGAAGAAGTTTTACCAGGGCTTGATCCAGGCCGCCGTCGGCCTCCTGCATTTTTGCAATGAAAACGTTGCGGGGGCCGCGAAGTTGTATCGCTCCAGCCGCGAATATATGCTGCGATACGGTTCGCCGTTTCTTGGCTTGAATCAAGACGCGTTCTGGGGCCAGATGGATCGCTGCTTCGCAGAGCTGATGGCTCAGCCGGCGCCGAGCCGCGAGGTTACGATCAAAGAAGAGTTGATTCCGACGATCGAGTTGAATCCGGCGCCGGCCGCGTGGCCGGATCCGGCGCCGTTTCTTGACGAGGAGCACGGATGAACGACCCTTCGCTTCTCGCGGACTTCTCCGGCACGGTGCGTCTGTTTCCGCTGCCGAACCTCGTTCTGTTTCCGCACGTGATGCAGCCGTTGCACATTTTCGAGCCGCGCTATCGCGAGATGACGGCCGACGCGCTTGAGAGCGACCGCTACATCGCCATGGTGCTGCCCAAGTCCGGTTGGGAAAAGGATTACGCGGGCAAACCCGCGATTCACGCCGTCGCGTGCCTCGGCCGG
>DAIOGM010000004.1:39666-47288 GCA_036745215.1 Gemmataceae bacterium | reverse complement strand
GTCGCCGATCAGAAGCTCGAAGACGGCCGCTACAACATTCTCCTGCGCGGCCTGGCTCGCATTCGTCTGGAAGACGAAATATTGAGCGAAAAAATGTATCGCATCGCGAACGCCGAGATTCTCGATGAAACGGAGTTCGCCGATGACGGCTGGCGACAATCCCTGGCAGACCGAACGCCAAGCTGGTTCGACGGCCAGGCCGAGGTCGTGAGTCAATTTCGCAAACTGCTTGAAAGTGAACTTTCGTTGAGCGCGCTCTGCGATATCATCAGCTTCGCGCTGCCGCTCGATGCGGAGTTCAAGCAGATGTTGCTCGAAGAGTTGAACGTCGAGGCCCGTTTGACGACGCTGCGCGATTTCATGGACGCCCAGCAAAATCTGGCCAAGGTCATCCAGCGCAAGTTCCCACCGGAGTTCAGCAACAATTAATGATCGTTTCGTTAATTTCCAGTTCGACGCATTTCATCATCGAATTCTGCGGAAAAAAACTTTCAATCGCCACGCAATTCGCGAAAATATTATTCACCATTCTTCGAATGGAGATATTGGTTCCCCTCATTTCCTCAAACCAAGGAGTCTCCTCATGAAACCGTTCGGATTGGCGTCGTTCGCGGCTGTCCTTTTCGTTGCTGTCACGGTTCAGGCCGGCGACGATGAGCAAAAGAAAGAGAAGGCCGCTCTGCAAGGCGTGTGGAAAATACTGAGCCTGGAAACGAACAAGGGCAAGGACGACGGCGCCGAAGGCGCCACTCTCGAATTCGACAAGGACGGCAAGAATATCACGTTCACAAAGGGCGGCGACGTCAAGAAGGGCACCTTCACGGTCAATCCCGCGGGCAAACCGAAAGAGATCGACATCAAGCCGGAAAACGAGAACAAGACGTTCGAGGGAATCTATCAGGTGGAGAAAGACACGCTGAAGATTTGCCTGGCGCCGGATTCGAACGACGGTCGGCCAACGGAGTTCGCGGTCAAGGAAGGCAAGAATTTCATCCTGCTCACGCTCGAACGCGCCAAGTAAAGTGCTTCACCATGCCCCGCGATGAGCGCAGCGATTCGCGGGGGTCATTGCTTCAGCCACGCATTCGCCGTCGCCGTCGTCAAGTCGTCGTCATTGCTCCAAAGAGCGTTGAGGTTGTGCTTGATGCGTCGATTCGCGATTGCCAGAAAATACCGTCCCGCCTGAATGTCGCGCTGCGTCTCGGGCTGGCCGTTGGCGATTGTCATCAGTTGATCGAGCCGGGCCAGCGTGCAGCTCGACGCGTACAAATCGCACGCCACGTCCGCCAGGCGCTCTTGCATATACTGGCTCTTCAGCACAACTTCCATGATCTTGAGTTCCTCGTCGTCGGCGCCGGCCGCCTCGACCAGCGCCTTGTTGCGGAAATGCTTGAGGCAATCGACAACGGCCAGGCCAAAGTCGCGCACACAACCCGCGAGTTCCTGCGCCGGCTTGCGGAGATTCGCGTTCTGCACCGGAATCTCCGGCGTCGAAAACCGCGCCGCGAGCTGATTGCGGCCAAACGACCAGAGCGTGTGAAACTCCTTGAGCGGATGCTTGAGCGCGTCGAGAATGCCCTTCAATTGCTCGCCGACGCCGCGCATGCCAACGACGGCGATGAACGCCTTGAGCACTTCGTTGGCGCCTTCGCCGATGGTGTTGATGCGCGCGTCGCGCATGATGCGTTCGAGCGGGTCGCGCGTGAAGTAGCCCTGGCCGCCGTAGATTTGCAACGCGTCATTGACGATCGTCCACAGCGCTTCGGTGGACCAGACTTTCAGCATCGCCGTTTCAAGCATGAAATCTTCGCCGCCGCGATCGATGAAGGCGGCGCATTGCGCCGTCGTCGCTTCCATCGCGAAGGCGTTGGCGGCCATGAACGCAATCTTCTTTTTCACCAACTCGAATTCGCCGATCGTCTCCTTGAACTGCACGCGCCGATTGGCATGAGCGACTGCCAACTTCAAGCACGTGCGGGCGACGCCAGCGCAACTCGCGCCGAAAGTGGTGCGGCCGAAATCGAGCACGGTGAGCGCAATGCGAAGTCCCTTGCCGATGGGACCGAGGATGTTTTCCGCCGGCACCGGCATGTTGGTAAAGCGAAGCCGCCCGGTCGCGGTGCCGCGGATGCCGCATTTTTCCATTCGTTCCTCGATCACTTCGAAACCAGGCATGTCAGGGGAAACGAGAAATGCGGTGATCTTGGTTTCCCCCTCACCCCCAGCCCCTCTCCCGCCAGGGGCGAGGGGAGAATTTGGCACCGGCGTGCGTGCCATGACGGTGAGCATCTGCGCAATGCCGCCGTTGGTGATGTAGCGTTTCTCGCCATTCAACAAATACGTTTTGCCGTCGGCGCTCGGCGTTGCGGTGGTCTGAACGTTCGCCGCGTCGGAGCCGGCTTCAGGTTCCGTCAATGCAAAAGCGCCGAGCTTGCGGCCGGAAATCAAATCGGGCAGCCAGCGTGCCTGCTGTTCGGGGGTGCCGAAGAGCAGAAGCGCGCGCACGCCGATCGAATGATGCGCGTTGACGAAGACGGCCGTCGAGGAGCAATGGGCGCCGATGACTTGCAGAATCTGTGTGTAAGCGAGTTGCGAGAAACCGCGGCCGCCGAATTCGACCGGCGCGGTCATGCCGAGAACACCGAGTTCACCCAGGCCGTCGATGACGGAGCGTGGAATGTCGGCGTTGCGATCGATGGCCGCCGCGTCGATGTGCTTTTCCACGAAGTCGCGCACGTCGGCGACCGCTTTTTCGACGATCGGCTTCTCTTCGTCCTTCAATCCGGGATACGGAAACAGCAAGGGCGCTTGAAACTCGCCGAAAAACAGCGCCTTCGCGAAGCCGAGCTTTAGCTTTTCCGAAAACAGTAGTTCTTCGGCCTGCTTCTTTTGTTCCGCGATTTGCGATTGCGTCAGGGCCACGACATTGCCTCCACGATTGTGCCGACAATCTACTCCATTATACGGCGGCCACGCGGGGAGAAGCTACGCGACAACGTCGTCGTGGGAATTGAGAAGTGGCAAAGTTGCGACAAGATGCCGAATTTGTCGATTTTGCCGCTCACGTGTGAACCACGGATGAACACAGATTGACACAGATGCTGAATTCGAGTTCTATCCGTGTGCATCCGGGCTTCTAACGAGCCACTTCTTCGCACGGTAGCCAAATTCTTAGCCACGGATTAACTCCGATTGAATACGGATAAGACAGCACCCAAGAACCAAATTGCATTTGCATTTATCCGTGTCCATCCGTGTCCATCTGTGGCTAAATTCGTTGTGCGTCATACTCGGTTGCGGCTCGGCCGCGCCAGGTTCATCTGTGGTTATTTCAATCGAGTGCACCAACGCGAGCGTCTTTGACCGTGTAAAGGAAATCTTCCGGGTCGCCGGTGTTGAGATGCAATTTGCCGACCACGCGAAGCAGGCCGCGCTGGTAGCGCGTCGTGTCATTGCGCGGCAATTCGACATACACGATGCCCGTGTTCTCCGGCATCTCGCAATACCAGCAGCCGACTGGCGATTCGATGAACAGGAACGCGCCGATATCGGGATCATCGCGCAACGGATACATGAAGCCCGTTAGCGAAACCTGCTTGCCTTCGAGTTCCTTGAGATACTTGGGAAAGCTCGGCTTGAACGGCTTCTCGACGGTCGTGTCCGCGAACAACTCCCACGGAATCGCATTGATGCCCTTCGGATCGATCGGCGGCAACGGAGCCGAGTCGATCATTGCGGTCAAAGCGCGACGCGACAGGAACTTGATGCTGCCGGGGTGCTCTAATTTGTGCTCTTCCATGCCGAGCTTGGCTTGCGGCAACTTCTCGACGATCTCGCGGAGCAATTGCCGATGCTTGCGCAACGTCGCTTGCGTCATGCCGAATTGCGTGATGCAGCCCTCCATCATTGCCGCGCCGTTTTTGACATCGCCATGCGCGTTGGCAAGCTCCGCGAGTTGCCAAAGCAGCGGCCCATCGGTGGGAAGCCAGAGCGCCAGTTGCTGCGTGATCGCGACCGCTTTCGCCGGCAACTTCTTTTTCTGGGCGTCGCTGATTTTGCCGGGCTCGTATTCGCCCTTGTCGTTGATGTAGCGCACGCCGAAGAGATCATCGAGTTCCACACTCTGGCCGCGCGAACGGCCCCGAACGAGTTTGAGGTGTGCCTCCTCAAACGGCAAGTGCGTGCCCGGCGCGAGCTTGACGGCCTGCTCGAGCGCCGCCGCGGCTTGACGAAGATCGCCGAATCGTTGCCACGCGGTGCCGAGATTGGCTGCGAGCGCGAAGTGATTGGGATGCTTGAGGTGCGCGGGACGCAACACCTCGATGGCGCGATCGATATCGCCAAGACGCACGTAAAGCGCGCCGAGGTCCGCGAGATCGTCGGCGCCGAGCGAATCCTTCAAGCCGCGCTTCTGCATTGCTTCCGCTTCCAGACGATAACGCGCTCGCAGCGGCGTCTCTTCCGATGCAATCTTCGGTTTCACGCCGATGTTGCGAAGCAGCCGATGATCCATGAGGAAGCCACGCCACTGCGCCGGCAAAGCGGAGTATTTTTCGCCCGAATAGTACAGCCCCGCTTGCGATGTTGAAGCGAGGGCGAAAAGGATGGCGGCGGCAACGGCGTGGCGATACATAAATCGGCCTCACGAGGTGTTTGCAGGTAGTTTACCACGGCGCCGAAGAAAGGGAAGTTGCGATCCACCGGCGAACGAAACGCAACTCCGCGGCCTCTGCGTCTCTGCGTTTCAAAATGGACGGCTTCCGTTTCGGCGATGAACGCCTTCTTTGAACCGCAGAGACGCAGAGGACGCGGAGAGTTTGTGCCTACGGTTGCTCGTGTTTGGTTTCAACCGGCGCCACCAACAACTTCCCCGACATGCCGCGCAACCGTTCGAGCAACACGTAGAACACCGGCACCAATATTAGCGTGATAAGCGTCGATAGCACGATCCCACCGATAATCGCGCGTGCCATCGGCGCCCGCGTCTCCGCCCCGGGGCCCCAGCCGATCGCCGCCGGTATCGCGCCGGCGACCGTGGCGATCGACGTCATCAAGATTGGCCGCAAGCGAATCGGGCACGCCGTCACGACGGCTTCGTGAAGTTCGAGGCCTTCCTCGCGCAGCTGATTCGTGTAATCGACAAGAATGATCGAGTTCTTCTTGACTAGGCCCATCAACAGAATCAACCCGATCATGCTCATCATGTTCAAGGTGTCGCCGGTGAGCCACAAGGTCACGAGGGCGCCGGTGATCGCGAACGGCATCGCCATCAATACGGTGAATGGATGCATGAACGACGCGAACTGCACGCCGAGGATCATGTAGGCGATGATGATGCCGACGACGAGCGCGACGACGAGGCTGAAAATCGTTTCGCGCATCGCCTGGGCGTTGCCGAGTTCGACGACGCCGATGTCGCGCGATTTTCTCACTCGAGATGTGGAGATTTCATCGGGCCACTCTTTGGATTCCGCGCCGACTTCTTCGACGATCGCTTGCGCCTTGGCGATGGCCTCGCCTTGGGAGATGTTCTTCGCGGGGTTCGCGGTGATCTCGATCATGCGCTGGTGGTTGTAGCGATTGATCACCGGCAACGTCGGCACAATTTCAACCGACGCGACATCCAGGAGCGGCACCTGTTTGTCGCCGGCGCGCAACAAGAGCGATTCGAGCTGGTTCGGCGATGACCGCTGATCGCGCAGCACGCGCAGGCGCACATCGTAGCGACGGCCGCCGTCCGTGTATTTCGCGATGCGCTGGCCGCCGACGTGGTAGCTCAAGCTGTTTGCGAGATGCGCCATGTTCATGCCGACCATCGCCAGCTTGTCGCGATTGGGCTTGATGCGCGCCTCGGGCATGCCGGGGCGGAAGTCGGAATCGATGTCCTCGAACTTGCCGCTCTCGGCCATGCGCGTCTTGATTTGTTCGGCAATCCGCGGCAACCGATCCCAATCGCCTTGTATTGCGAAGTCCACCGGGTCACCGCGCTGGGCGGTGAAACCTTCCGTCGATTGATCACGCAGCACCACGCGGATGTCGCGAATGGTCGCCAGTTTTTGGCGGATCTCCTCCATCAATTGCTGCTGCGTTCGATTGCGTTCATGGCGCGGCACAAGCTGCACAAAGATGTCCGCCTCCGTCATGAGCTGGCCCGGTTCCGTCGCGACCGTCGTCAAGAAGCTCGCCACCTCCGGAAACTCCTGGAGTTCCTCCTCGCATCGTTGCAAACGATCGTCCACGAAATCGATGCTGGCGCCGATGCGACAAACGACGTGAACGACGAGCCGGCTTTGATCCTCGCTCGGCACTAACTCGCGGCCGAGGATGTCGAACCCAATGAAGACGGCTGCGACGCCGATCAACACAGCGCTTTGCCCAAGGACCAACCACCAGTAACGCAGCGACCAGCGCAACAGCGACGCGTAGCCCGTCGTGATATGCATGAGCACCCATTCGGTTGGCCTGAGCAACAACAGATTGAGGAAGTATCGATCGATGGCCCAGTAAATGACGTTGCCGAATCGCATGAGGAAAACCGCGAGGATGAATTCGGCGGCACTGATGCCGATCCACCAACCTACAGACGTTACTAGCTGGCCTTGCGCCGAAACGGACTGTGGCGCGACCCAGCCGACGACGCTCGTCAGCCACCACGCCCACGGCACGAGCACCGGCACAAACAGCGCGGCGATGCGCAAGCTGCACGTCGTCAAGATCGTGAACACGCCGACCAGAAACGCCAGCGGCCAGCCGAACAAGGGCGGCGGCGTCGGCAGGCGGCGATGCACGTTCAAGAAGAACGCGCACAACATCGGCGTCAACGTCAACGCGGAGATGAGCGAAAAGAACACCGCGACGCTCACCGTCACGCCGAACTGGAAGAAGAACTTGCCGATCGTCCCCTTCATGAACGCCACGGGCAGGAAGATCGCCATGATCGACAGCGTCGCCGCCAGCGCCGCGAAAGTGATCTCGCGCGAGCCAATCAGGGCGGCGCTTTCCTTCGGCTTGCCCATTTCGCGATGGCGATAGATGTTCTCAAGAACGAGGATTGCGTCATCGACGACGACACCCACCGACAGCGACAGGCCCAGCAGCGTCATGAGATTGATCGTGAATGGCTCCAGGCCGACCGCGGGCACGAGATAACGCAAGACGAAAAACGTGCCGATGAGCGACGTTGGAATCGACAGGCAAATGTTGATCGTCGTGCCCAGGGAGCCGAGGAATAGGAAGCACACGATGGCCGTAAGGATGACGCCGAGGAACAAGGTCAATTTCAATTCGTCGACGTTCTCGCGCACGAAGATCGAGTAATCGACGGGCACGTTCAGCTCGACGCCGGGCGGCAGAATCTTTCGCAAACGACCGGGCTTTTCGAGCGTGCCGAGTTCCGCCTTGATGTTCTCGCAAACCGCGACGAGGTTGCCGCCGATCGCCTTGCGCACGCCGATGGCGACCGCGGGCATCCGGCTAAATCGCGCGAAGCTGCGTTTGTCCTCAGTGCCGTCTTCAATAACGGCGACATCCTTCAAATGGACGTGCTGCGTCGATTTACCGGCGATCGGCATGCGTTCCCATTCGCGCATGTAGCGCCAGACGCTTTGTTGGCATTTCTGGAT
>DAIOGM010000004.1:14543-39656 GCA_036745215.1 Gemmataceae bacterium | reverse complement strand
CGCATCGAATAGTTTTCGCCCATCGTGCGCAGATTGGCTTCGACTTTACTCGATTGCAGGATGCCGCCGGGCGTCTCGATGTGTTGGTCATCGATCGAGCGTTTCAAGTCGGTGATCGTCTGATTAAAGGCGCTGAGCCGAAACTGATCGTGATGAATGCGAATGTTCCGCGTTTGCAGTCCGCCAAAGGTGACGCCGCCGACTTCGCGGATCGACGAGACTTCCTGCTTGAACGTCTTCTCGGCGAAATCACTGATCGCTTTGATCGACATCGGCGGCGCGTCCGGCGCGGTCGATGCGGACAAAGTGAGCCACATCACCGGCAAATTGTTCGGATTTACCTTGGAGATGATCGGCGGGTCGATGTCGATCGGCAGCTTGCGCCGCGCCGACGAGACGGCGTTCTGCACGTCCTGCATCGCGGCGTCGATGTTGCGATTGAGATGAAAGTACACCGTGACGATGCTCGTGCCTTCGAGGCTCTTCGACATGATGTAATTGACCCCTTCGACGCCGGCGACCGCGTCCTCGACGACGTCCGTCACATCGCCGTCCATGATATCGGGCGGGGCGGCTTCGCGAATGATCGTGATGTTGACGACGGGGAAATCGATCTCCGGAAACTGGCTGACGCCCATGTCGCGATAGCCGAGGTAGCCGAAGAAGATCATCGCGGCCGAGAGCATGACCGCGAAGACGGGGTTTTTGATGGAGAGAGCAGAGAGGTTGAAGGAGGAATCGGTCATGAAAATCCGAACAATTCTATTGGATCAATTCAAATTAGGCTGATTCGACGGGCACCTTCGCGGTCTCGTCTTCCACCCGGTGCTGCCCATTCGCACCGTTCAAGTCCGGCAATGTCGTCTCATGCGGCTCTTCGCGTTGCTCACGCTGCGCCAACTTCGTCACCCAGGCGCCGAAGCGGTCGAACAGCACGTAAAAGAGCGGCACGATGATCAGCGTCACGAGCGTCGAGAGCAAGCTGCCGCCGATGATGCTTCGGGCCAGCGGGGCGCGCGTCTCGGCGCCAGGGCCGAAGCCGACGGCGAGTGGGATGGCGCCGGCGATCGTGGCGAGCGACGTCATCAAGATCGGCCGCAACCGCGTCGGGCAGGCGATCAAGACGGCGTCGATCAGCGTATGCCCTTCTTTTCGCAGGTGGTTCGTGTAATCGACGAGGATGATCGAGTTCTTCTTGACCAGGCCCGCCAACAGGATCATGCCGATCATGCTCATGAAGTTGAGCCGATCGCCGCAGAGCCATAACGTCGCCAGGGCGCCGGTGACGCCGAAGGGGACCGCCATCAAGACGGTGAACGGATGCACGAACGAATTGAACTGCACGCCGAGGATCATCGCCGCGACGATGAAGCCGAGCGCCAGCGCCACCCACAAGCTGTCGAGCGTCGCCTGCATGGCCTGCGCGTTGCCCAGCGGGACGATGCGAAACGCGGCCGGCAAACCCATTTCGTCGCGCACCTCTTCGGCAATCTCCAGGCACTTCGCGAACGCTTCCCCTTGCGGAACGCCGGCCGCGGTGTTTGCCGTTAGATGTATTTTTCGCATGTGATTGTAACGATTGATGACCGGCAACGTCGGCGTCACCTCATGCGCGATCACGTCGCGCGCTGGAATCAGCTTGCCCTTGTCGCTTTTGAAATAGAGATCGTCGAGCTGATTCTCGGAGTAGCGTTGCCCTTCGAGCAAGCGTACGCGCACGTCGTAGCGGCGTTCGTTGTCCGTGAAGCGGCCGGCGCGCACGCCGCCCATGAACGTCGTGATGTTCGACGCGATTCGCTGCACCGGCAGGTTCAACTCCGTCGCCTTGATCACATCCGGCTTGACGTGGACCTCCGGCATGCCGGGGCGATAATCGGAATTGACATCGGTCACGAACGGACTTTCGGTCATGCGCACGCGAATGGCCTCGGCGAAACGCGTCACTTCTTTCCACTCCGGCCCTTGTACCGCGAAATCGACAGGGTAGCCGCGCACCGCCGTGAAGCCTTGCGTCGAGAGATCGAGCACGACCGCGCGCATGCCGGGAATCTTTGCGCACTCCTTGCGAATGATGGCGATAATGTCGGTCTGCGTCACGGTACGCTGGTCCGCCGGGACGAGCCGAACGAACAGTATTCCTTCGCTGATGAGCGATCCGGGCCGAATCGACACGGCGGAAAAATACGTGGCAATCACCTGTTCGCCCGTTTGCGGGTCGTTCATGTCCTTGAGAATGTTCTCGCTCTTCGTGAGCATGTCATCCACATAATCAATGCTGCTGCCGACCGGGCAAATAACGTTGACGAGCAGCCGGCTTTGATCCTCGCTCGGCACCAGCTCGCGGCCGATCGCTTTCACCTGAACTTCACCGCCCCACGGCATCGGAATCTCGACGCCAAAGACAAAGATGAGCGAGGACGCCGCCAGGAGCATGCTCATCGGCAACACCCACCATTGATGCTTGAGCGCGTGCCGCAACGCGACGCCGTACCAGACGGCCAGCTTGTGCATGAGCCAGTTGGTTGGCTGCACCAAAATGGGCTCCATGATCCAGCGATCGACGACCCAGTGTAGCCGCGCCAGCCAGGTCGCCGCGAAGCCGAACAGGCCGCCGTACGCTGCCGGCATGGGCCGCTTCATTTCGCGAACGCTCAGGAAAAACGCACACAGCATCGGCGTGATCGTGAGCGAGATGATCAGCGACAGCATCACGGCCACGGTCGTCGTGATGGCGAATTGATAAAAGAACTGTCCCATCGATCCTTTCAAGAACGCGACGGGAACAAATATCGCAAGGATCGACAGCGTGGCGGCGATCGCGGCAAAGCTGATCTCGTTCGCACCCTTGATCGATGCCTCACGCCGCGCCTCGCCGTTCTCGCAGCGGCGATAAATGTTCTCCAGCACGAGGATCGCGTCATCGACGACGACGCCGACCGACAGCGACAGCGCTAACAATGTCATGAAGTTGATCGTGAAGCCAAACATCTTGATCGCGAGAAACGTTCCGATCAACGAAGTCGGAATCGAGATGCATACGTTGAGTGTGGAGCCGATCGAGCCGAGGAAGAGGAACGTCACGATCGACGTCAGCGCGATGCCGAGCATGAGGGCGAATTTGACTTCCTCGATGTCGTCGATGATGAAAAGCGAGTAGTCCGTGGAGATGCTGAGTTCCATATCAGGCGGCAGCGTCTTCCTGAGTTCGGGAATCTTCTCCTTGACGTTCTGGCACACCTCGACGACGTTCGCCCCCATCGCCCGCATGACGCCGACGCCGACGGTCGGCTGGCTGTTGAAGCGTGAGAAGCTGCGGCGATCTTCGAGGCCGTCCTCGACGACGCCGATGTCGCGCAGCCGGATCACTTCGATGCCGCGCGTGAATACGGGAATCTCCTCGAACTCCTTCGCCGTCTTCGCTTCGCCCATGGTGCGGACGTTGAGTTCGATCTTGTCGCTTTGCAAAAACCCAGCCGGGCGTTCCAGGTGCTCGGCGCGCAAGGCGCGGACGACGTCGTTGGCGTCCAGTCCGTAAGCCGCCAGCTTGCTGTGTTCGATCCACACGCGCATATTGCGGGCCCGCAGGCCGCCGTACATGACGCCGCCGACGCCGGGCAGGCCTTGCACGTGGCGTTTCAAATGATCGTCCACATAGCGGCTGATCTCCGGCAGCGGCCGATTGCCGTGCACCGCGAGCCACATGACGGGGAACTTGTTGAAGTTGACCTTGCTGATGATCGGCGGATCGATGTCGGTCGGCAATCGATGCATCGACGCGGAGACGGCGTTTTGCACGTCCTGCATCGCGGAGTTGATTTCACGATGCATGTGAAAGAAGACGGTGACGACGCTGACGCCTTGCGAACTTTGCGATGAAACGTAGTCGATCCCTTCGACGCCGGAAATCGCGTCCTCGATGATGTCGGTCACATCGGAATCCATGATCTCCGGCTCGGCGGCTTCGCGAAAAGTGGTGACGTTGACGACGGGGAAATCGAGTTCGGGAAACTGACTGATGCCCATGTCGCGATAGCCGAGCCAGCCGAAGATCAGCATCGCGGACGAAACCATGACGGCGAAGACGGGGTTCTTGATGCTGATGTCGGATAGCGTCATGATTGAATTAACCACAGATGGACACGGATAGACACAGATGGGGTCAACGGGCGACGCGTTTGATTCCGAGTTTTGGGGTGGCAAAATTGAGGAGCAGGCCGAGAGTTAGGTCGGTCGCTTTTAGGTAATTCAGGCATTGGGCCATGTGAATGTCGTCAAAGGCTTTGACGGTTTTCGTTTCGACAATGATTTTTTCCTCGACAACCAGATCGGCATCGTAATATCCAACCTCAACGCCATCGTAGAAGATGCGGAATCGTTTCTGCTGTTCCACTTTCAATCCAGCTTTCCTCAATTCATGTGCAAGCGCGTTTTCATACACCTTCTCCAAGAATCCAACTCCGAGCGTTGTGCTGACTTTGAACGCGCACCCAATAATCTTCTCCGTAATCTCGTTCAACTCATCCGACACCATACGTCGCCCCCAATTCCCATCTGTGTCTATCCGTGTCCATCTGTGGTTTACTCATTTGAACCGGATTGGCGTGCCGTCCTCCAGTGCCTCGGCGCCGCGGTGGATGATGGTTTCACCTACCGTCAGGCCGCGGCGGACTTCGAGCCAGCCTTCGCCGCGGAAGCCGATGTCGAGGACGCGTGCCCGCGCCACCCAGTCGGACTCGCCGCTTGAGCGTTTTTTCTCCTCGGGCACGAAGACGACGAAACCTTTTTCGGTGTTACGCACGGCCTCTTCCGGGATGACGGCGGCGTTCGGGCTCGAACGCATGGGAAAACGAATCTTGGCGGTGAAGCCGGGCCAGAGTTTCGGCGTGCTGAACACCTCGAGCGGTTTGCGGTCGGACTTCGGGGAGGAGTCGCCGTTTTTCTTGGACGCATCCTCGTTCTTGGGCGCTTTGTAACGCCAGCCGAGTACCTCGGCTTTGCATTCGAACATGTGCGTGTCCATGTTGCCGACCGTGCTCATGTAAAAGATTCGGGCCAGGTGCACCTGTCCCGGCAACGCAAAGACCTCGAACTCGGGATCGAAGCCGCTGGAAACGATGTCCGTGTGCAATGCGCAGAACGGGACGGTTTGCTGCCACGGGTTCGGCGCGGTCATACCCGCCAGAGCGAGGCCGAGCCGGCTGGCGTTCAAGCGGTCGTCCTGCGTCGCCAGCATGTCGCGCAAGATCGGGGCCGCCGATTCCGGCACATAACCGACGAGCCGCATGCGCGACAGATCGGCGATGGTCGCAATCGGCGTTTTTTCTTCGAGGTATGATCCCTTGGTTACCAGTCGTTTGTTGATGCGGCCATCGTACGGCGCCTGGACGCGCGAACGCATCAGGTTGTTTTTGGCCCGCGCATGGGCGGCGGTCGCGGATCGATGTTCGGCGTCCGCGACCTTGTAATTGCCAAGGGCGCATGCGCGATCCTCCGGGGCGAGCGCCGTGCCGGCGCGTTCGGCGCGAAGGGCGATGTCGCGCATCAGGTTCATGTTTTCCTTGGCGCGCTCCATGTTGGCGCGGGCCAAATCCTCGTCGGCCTGGAAGCGTTCCCTGTCGATGATGATCAGCACGTCGCCGGCCTTGACCTCGTCGCCTTCGCGGAAAAGCACTTCATCGACCACGCCGCTGACGCCAGCCGCAATGTCGGTTTGCCCTTCGGCTTCCAATACTCCAATCGTTTCGACGCGATAAACGAGGGCTCGCTTTTGCACGGTCGTCAGATCGACGTTGCGGTGCAAATTTAACTTGATCGACGGCGTCGCCTTGACGTTCGTTTCGTGTTTACAGCCGGTCGCTTGCGAAAGGGTTATCAAGGCAAGGAGCATAGAAGTGCTAACGGTGTTTTTCATGTGCCGTCTCGAATCGCGTGGCGGCGCGCGTTTCCTGGACGTAAAACGCTTGCACGCCGCAAGGAGTAACCTTATAATCGAACTGGCGAGTTCTATTATCCCAAGCGTAACGCCCGGCGACATCTGCGTCAACTGTTTTCGAGAAATCGCATGCGTACCAAGACGCCGTTTTTGGCTGAGAAAGTGCTCGACGCCGCAGGCCGGTTGTTCGGGGCCAAGCGTTTTCACGAAGTTCGCATGGAAGACATCGCGGCCGAGGCGGAGGTTTCCAAGGGGACGCTCTATCGCTACTTCCATGACAAGGATGAGATGTACCTCGCGTTGTTGGAACGAGCGTCGCATCAACTGGTCGCGGAGTTGCACACGCGCGTCGCCGCCGCGGCAGGCGGGCGGGCACGCTTGATTGCCTTCGTCGATGCGGTCATTGCCTTCTTCGATCGCCGGCCGCACTTGTTCGACTTGATTCAACGGGCCGAAGTCGGCCACGAGCAGGGCAGGGCGTTCCCCTGGCAGGAGGTCCGCGACAAGGGCATGCGCATCGTCCTGGACATTTTCGCGGACGCCAAGGACGCCGGCGAATTTGCGGTGCGCGATCCGAACTCCGCCATGCTGATGCTCCTGGGCGGCATGCGCGCCGTCATTCGCGCGGGCAAACGGCCTCGGCCACGCGATTTGGCGGACCGGCTCGTCGCGGATTTTCTCGACGGCGCCGCAACCGTCGCGCCGAAACGTCCATCGAAAAACGGCCGCGTGGCTCGGCCAACCGCGTGAGACACAAATGGACGATTCGAAAACGGATGCCGATCGCGCACCTGATTTTCCGCGCTACGTCCGTATCTTGGCGGTCGCGTACGTCCTTTCGAATGCAGTCGGCTTTGTTGGCTTCGTAGTACTTATGATCTGCGCAGGCATCCTGTTCATGGTGCACGGCGGCTTTGATGCGTGGGTAATCGGCTTGATCATCGCCGCGCTGTCGTCGCCATTGTCATGCGCGATCTTTCGTTGGTGGTTCAAACGCTGGGGCGCCCGGAATTGGCCGAGCGAGTAGGCCTTTAAGCTTGCGACGTTGTCGAGGAACGCTTACGATCAAAGGGCGATGTCTCCCCCGCTTACGCGGGAGGCACGCTAATTCGCGATACGCGCGGATTTGCCTGCAAATGAGGAGCAACCAATGAAATGGAAATTCGCATTCGTGTTGATCGCAGCCGTCGTAACCCATGGCGTGGCGCTAGCGAACGCGGGGCCGACGCCGTTGCCGAAGGATCGCAAAATCGTTGAGCCGCCCGTGCGCTTCGAGGGGCTCGACAAGCATCCGGATCATGTGTTTTACATGTATTATGGCGCCGTCTACTTTGAGTTCAAGTTCGTGGAGTTGAAGGATGCGGAGCCGATCAAGCTCAGCTTCAACACGAAGAACCGTTCGCCGGATGTGTATCTTCAGGTCATGGCGCTCGAGCGTACGGAGTTCGAGAAGCGAAAGAAAGCGGATCCCACTTTGAAATGGTTCCTCGAAAGTAAGGACGGCGTGCTCATTGCCCGGCCGCCAGCGCCGAAAGCGACGGCGCCATTGGACGTCAAGGACGTTCCCGTGACGACGTATCGTGTCACGCTCAAGGACGGCAAGTTGAACGCCGAGAAGATCGCGCCGATGAAGACCGGCGCCGTCGAGCCATCGGGCGTCATGCCGACCTGGATCTTCGGCATCATCATGTCCATATCGATTGCGTGGTTCGGTCTTTGGTTTGCGCGACGCGGCAGCGCAACGCCCGCGAGCAAGTAACTCCTCCTCTCTGCGTCCCGGCGAGGCAGAGCCATGGATTATCCGCCAATTGCTTTGACCGATCCTCACGACGCACCTCCCTCCCGTCCGCCTCCTCGTTTGAACGTGATCTCCGTGACCGCGCCAATTCTCGGCTTTGTCACGGGATCAATCGTGTTCTACATTCTTTACGATCAATTCAACTGGTGGCCCGGCCACGCCATGGAGGCCGGCATTCACACGCTCGGCTGGTTCATCGTTGTCGGCTTTCTCGCAGGCGTCATTGCCGCAATTCGCCAAGAGAAATGGTGGGGCGTGACGGCGTTTGGCATGATCGTGAACGGCGGCGTGATGGTGGTGTATTGGCTGAAAAGTTACAGCGTTTGGCCGGGGATGTGGCCGGAGCCGTGAGGACTCGACCAAATTGGCCTTTTTTCCGGTGGTGAGTTGCAATGTCCTCGAAATGCACAATTGGCATATGGATTGAAGTGGTCGTTGCGGCAGGCTGCGTTTTCGCAAGTGAAAGCTCGGGCCAAGTGCACGCGAATTCGCCAAAGCCGTTGCCGGAAACTCTGCGAGCAGCCTGGGAGAATGCCGGGGCCACTTCCGGGTCTTTTTTCTCCAACGGTGCCTCTGAGCTGTTCGTCTGGGGCGGGAACGGCCGGACCGGACAGATACCTGGATTCGGATGGCGGAAGAAGGGTCCAGGCGACTTACTGGCGAAACTGCCGCCACCGGAGCAAGCGTTTGGGCTCGAACTCAGTTTTTGTACGTTGACTCAGACGGAGTTCAAAGCACTGAAAGCATTCAAACACCTGCAATTCCTGAATCTACGAAGGACGAAACTCACCGACTTGGAAATGAAAGACGTGTCGAAGCTAATGCAGTTGAGAGCCTTGAACATTGCGGACAACGACGTCACCGACGTCGGCCTGAAGGAAATGGCAGCATTGCAACAGCTGGCGTCGCTTAACCTGTCTGACAACACCATAACCGATACCGGAATCAAAACGGTACTTGGCCTGTCAAAACTACGAAGACTGGATTTGGGCGCCACCAAGATTACGAACGCCGGTCTCAAGGAACTATCAGCGGCCAAACAATTGCAGTATTTGGCGCTTTACGAAACCAAGGTTACGGACACAGGTTTTTCGGAACTGGCGGCATTGAGTAACTTGACCGAGCTGGTTCTCTACAGAACGGATTTGACGGATGTCGGATTGACGGCACTCGTGCGTTGCCAAGACCTGGTAGCGCTTTCAATCGATTTCACCAAGGTGACCGACGCTGGCTTGCAAGAACTCGCGGGTCTCAAGAAACTTCGCGAATTGGAATTGAATGAGACGGCCGTCACGGATGCCGGGCTTAAGAAGTTGTCGGCATTGCAACAACTGGAACGATTGGGCCTCAATGGAACCGGAGTTACCGACGCCGGGTTGGCGGAGTTGGTTGGAATGAAACAATTGAAGCTTCTGCGGCTCGCCAACACCAAGGTGACTAACGCCGGATTGGACGCTCTTCGACAGGCGCTACCCAAATTGGAAATCATCACAAAGACGATGGCCTTCGACTGGCGGCCAGACACGGCCACAACAATTGAGAAAATGAACACAAGACGCCAACGCGCTATGAAGATATCATAACCGCGATTTTGAATCCTCGCGTAACCTAACAGAAGCAACTCATGTCCAACCCCTGGCCGCCCGAACAAGAACTGCGTTCCCGCCTGGCCAAGCTCATCGACGCGCCCGGTGCGCCGTTCGTCGTCGATTGGCGCGGCGCCACCTATCGCTTTGCGTGCCGCAGTTTTGCCGACCGGGCACGCTTCACCGACGGCGAAGGCGCCCGGCGAAACGGCGGTCGATTCACGCCGATCGGCGGGCCGCGCACCGTCTATCTTTCGTTCGATCGCGCCACGGCGACCGCGGAACTCGATGCGTGGTTCGCGTACTACAGCATTCCCGATTCGGCTTTTCAGCCGCGCGTCCTGGCGGCGGTCGCGGTCTCGGCCAGCGTGTGCCTGGATCTTTGTGCGCCGGAGACGCTGAGCGAGATCGGCCTCACTGCTGCTCAAGTTATCGAGGAATGGCGCTCCAGCGCGGACAAGGGCCAGGTCGCCCTGGTGCAGACTTTTGGCAGGCTCGTGTACGAGGCAGGGTTCGAAGGCATTCGTTTCCCGTCGGCCCGGCGTGAAAACGGTATCAATTTGGCGGTTTTCCCGGATAACTATCGCGAAGGCAGCCAGGCGGTTATGCTCAATGCACCCTGATTTGTGCAAATTTGCATGCAAAAATGCTTGACTTTCTGCTTATCGGTTCGATAATTCAATAGAGAGCAACATCCACGGGCGGAGACGGGTTCATGGATATTCTCAGCATGCCGCAGATCGCCGCCGTTTTGGCGAAGAATGATCCCACGGTCACGGCTGATGTGTTGTCGAGTCTGCGTAAAGAAATGGGGCTCAACCGAGCCGATTTCGCGCGCATGGTCGGCCTTTCCGAACGGTCCGTCGCGACCTGGGAAGCGGGGGCCGATCTCAAAGAATCTTCGTTGCGCTCGATTGTCGAAATTGGCCGCTTGTATGCCAAGCTGCGCCAATCGTTCGCGTCGGCGGAGCAACTCGCGAACTGGCTCAAGACGCCTAATCCTGCATTCGATGGTTCGCAGCCGTTACAGGTGATCGAACGCGGCGAAATCGATCGTGTGTGGCGGATGATTTACTTTCTCGAATCGGGGTCGCCGGGTTGATGGAATGTCGATGTGAAATCAGTTAGTCAATTCGGGTTACCACTTTCGTATTCTTCGCGTCATGCACGTCCCACGATAGCTGGCATTGACTGTTAGCTCCAGAAATTCCCGGTCACCATGAAAGGTGGCATCAAAGAACTGCAAAAATCCTGCAAACCCGAGCAGCGGGCGTTGCAATGGCGTAGCAGTAAACCCAATTCGTGCTTGCCATTCGCGATACTCCTTGCCATCACTGATTCGTAGAGTGAGTTCCGCGTAGCGTAAGATCGCCGTTGCGGTTGGGCCGACGCCTGCTGCGGCGCCGATTGGCGCTTGAGAAAGATCGACGCCAAGTCTGGTTGCGACAAAGTCCGGGAAAACGGTGTCATCGGCGCCGGTATCCACGAGCGCTTTGCGTACAACCGTTCCGCGAGGACCTACGATTGCCACGATAATTGTGGGACGCGATCGTTCCAGACGACCGTACAACGGCCAGATGGGATTGAGTGTTGGAAGTTTGTCGTAAGGAAAAACGAGGCTCATCGCAGGTAGCTCAGATCGGGATCTTCCACAAAATCGTAAACGACTTTCAGCGGATCAATGCCAATTTCGCAGAGCTTTTTGTCGAGTGATTCAGGATCTTCCGCCGCCGCAACGATTTCGACACCGTCCCAGCTCCAAGCAATATGTTGGCCCTTGTAGCTCAGCAATTTCTCGACGGGATATTTGCGTTGATTCTCGTGGAACTGGCGCGTGGTCCAGGGATCTCGCGGAAATTCGGGATTCATGTTGAATCTCCTCATAGGCTCCCGCTTATGATACCATAATTCCGATGCCGAGTCCCTCGATTTCCGACGGAGCTATCCATGCGAGCCATTTGCGCTATCGTTCTCGCCGTTTTTCTTTCTTCTACGGCAGTTGGACAACTGCCGACGTCGACGTTGAAAGCGTCGATGCGGACCGTCGATCTCGACGTCGGCGAGACCGAAGTTGTCCCGATGGCGGACGGCAGGAAGGTGAAAGTGCGGCTGCTCGAACTCAAGGAGGCGCGCGACCCACTGCGCGAGGCGGTCCGTATTGCGGAAGCGACTGTCGAGGTTGACGGCAAGAAGGCGACCGTCGTCTCCGCGAACTATCGGCTGCCGATCGAGGTTGGCGGCGTCTTGATAGATTGTCCCGTCACCAAGGGCTATCGCCAAAACGCGACGAAGGGGCTCGCCGGCGATAATCCGTGGGGACTCGACAAGGACGCCCGCATCCGCTTGTTTCCCGCGGGGGCGCCGCTGTTGGAGCCAAAGACGTTCATGTATCCGGCCCGGCAACGCTGGTTCGCGTCGGGTACGCAGATGGCCAATGAGCCGACGCACGTCGATGGCGGCGAGAATCCGCTCAACAAGAAAATCTACTATCACTATGGCCTCGACATCGGCGGCGCGGAGGGGCTCGTCGAAATCGTCGCCGCGACCGATGGCATCGTCGTGTCGTCCGGCAAGGAGCTATTGAAGGGCTTCGAGAACACGCCCGCGAAGCCGCGTTATGACGTCGTCTATCTGCTCGATGAGCGCGGCTGGTACTATCGCTACAGCCATCTGCATACGATCGCCGCGTCGATCAAACCGGGGGCCAAGGTCAAGATGGGGCAGGCCGTCGGCATCCTCGGCAAGGAAGGCGGCTCGGGCGGCTGGTCGCATTTGCACTTCGACATCTCCGGCAAACAGCCGTCCGGCAAGTGGGGCATCATCGAAGGCTACTCTTTCCTGTGGGATGCGTATCACCAGCAATACAAGCCGAAGCTGCTCGCCGTCGCTCGGCCGCATCAACTCGTCAATGTAGGTCAGAAGGTGTTGCTTGACGCCACGCGCTCGTGGTCGGCGGATGGCAAGATCAAGTCGTTCGACTGGACGTTCCACGACGGCTCGAAAGACGCCGGCGCGAAGATCGAGCGCATCTACAAGAAATCGGGCGTTTACAGCGAAATACTAAAGATTACCGATGGTTCGAACCACATCGATTACGACTTCGCCGTCGTCAACGTTTGCGACATGGAGCAGCCGAAGCTGTTGCCGCCGTCGATTCACGCGGTGTACTATCCGACGTTCGGCATCAAGCCGGGCGATCCGGTGACGTTCATGGTGCGGACGTTTCGCACGACGGACGGCAAGGAGAAATGGGACTTCGGCGACGGCAGCAAGAACGTCGAGGTGCAGAGCGACGGCAACGTCGTGCCGCTTGCGAAGGACGGCTACGCGCGGACAGTGCATCGCTTCGAGAAGGCGGGGCATTATGTGGTGCGCGTCGAGCGCACGAACAATCGCGGCGAGATCGCGATCGGGCATTTGCAGGTGCGGGTGGGGGAGGATTGATTAGCCATTTCTTGAAAGGTTTTTTCGCGATTCCTAACACCATTCTCATGGATTGCGATTATGATGAGTGGCTAGGTCAACCGCCGCCCGTCCTTCCAAGGAGCATCGCATGAACGAAAACGAAATCGATTGTCCGGAATGTCTGGAGCCTGTCGATCGCCGCGATTTTCTGCGCGTCCTCGGCGGCGGCGCCGCGGCGCTTGCGGTCGGCGGCGTGGTCGCGCCGGCGGCGTCGGCGCTGCATCGTGCGCCCGTTCGTATCACGCCGCGGCCGGCAGAGTCGTTGTGTCACGAGCTGTTCGGCACATTGACCGCCGATCAAAAGCGTCAGCTTGTATTGCCGTGGACCAGTCCAAATCGATTGCGAACGTACAACGCAGCGATGAACGCGCGCATCAACGAGGCGTACACGGCTTCGCAGCGCGAATTGTTGCAGCGTATCATGCGGGCCATCAGCTCCGGCGACGAGGGCTATACCAAGCTCGCCCGCAACGGCACGTGGGACACCAACGGCGGCTTCGGCGCATGCGGCGCCAACTTTTTCGGCGACGTTGCCGAGGGGCAGCGCTGGGCATGGGTCTTTTCCGGTCATCATCTCACCGTCCGCTGCGACGGCAACTCGGCACCCGACGCGGCGTTCGGCGGGCCGATGTATTATGGCCACGGCGCGGAAGGCAACAGCGTGCGCAATGTCTTCAACTTCCAGACGCGCGCGGCCCAGTCGGTGTACGACGCTCTCAACGAAAATCAGCGTCGCCGCGCGATCATGCCGACCAATCCAGGCAGCTCGGTGCAGTTTCGCCGCAATGGTTATCCCGGCATCCCCGCGACGGAATTGACCGCCGATCAGCGCCGCCTCGTCGAAACGGTGATGCGGGAATTGCTGGCGCCGTATCGCCGCGAGGACGTCGATGAGGTGATGGAAATCGTGCGCCGCAACGGCGGACTGGATCGGCTGCACCTCGGCTTCTTCCGCGCCGCCAACGCCGCGCCGGGAGAATGGACGTACTGGCGTATCGAAGGGCCGGGATTTGTTTGGAACTACCGCGTGTTGCCGCACGTGCATTGCTGGGTGAACATCGGCATGCCGGCGTGATAAAACCGCTAACGCACGGCACGAGCATGGTTGAACAATACCTTGCTCGTGTCGCGCGTGCCATTTCCTACTTCTTCGGCGAAGTCACCAGGCGATCCGCGACCGCGGCCGGGATTCGCAATACCGATTCGCCTTCTTTCAATCCCTCAATCACCTCGACGTAAGCGGCGTCCGCGAGGTCGATCTTCAACTTCCGCAATTGCAGCTCCTTGTCCACTTGCACATAAGCGTATTTAACTCGATCCCGCGTGATGATCGCCGTCGCGGGAATGCGCAGCACCTTGGCTCGCTCCGCGGTGGTGATGGTATTCTCCGCGGTCATGCCCGGCCGCAGTGCGTCGTTGTTGGCATCGATCGAAACGCGGACGCTGTATACCTTGACGTCGCGGTTGAAGAACGCGTCTTGATCCGCGACGTTGGCGACATAGGTTACTTTACCCATGTACAACTTCTGCGGAAAAGCGTCGATGCGGATGGCGACTTTTTGGCCGACTTTCACCCTGGCAATCCATGATTCATTGATTCGCGTCACGGCGCCGAATTGCGTGAGGTCGCATACCGTCAATAATTTCTGTCCCTCGCGAACGGGCTCGCCCTGAGCAATGAGCGCCGGGGAGGCGCCGGGACGGCCCTGCGGCGGATTGTAGTAAACGACGATGCCGTCGTGCGGCGCGTGCATGACGCAGTTGGCGATATTAGCCTCAAGTTCCGCCTGTCGGGCCAGTTCGCGATCATGCAGCGTTTTCTTGGCATGCCGTTCCGCTGCTCCGACTTCTTTGCGCACATCCGCCTGCAACTTGATTCGTTCGTGCAGCAAACTCGCCCGGTCCACTTGCAAGTGCAGAATTTGCTTTTGGAATTCATCGTTGCCCTTGTATTGCTTCCATGCCAGCTCCGCGATTTTCACATCGATCTCGGCCAGCTTGACGTCGATCGCGGCGTCGCGCTGGATGCGCGTCAACTGCTCGTCCGCCTTGCGAAGGTTCGCCTCGGCCGCGGCGGTAAGTTGCTTTTGCTTGTTCAGCGCCTCGATGTAAGGCGTCGTGAGGAACTCGATCAGCTTGTCCCCCTTCTTGACGCTGACGCCGTCTTCGACGACCCACGAGATGATGGTGTCCGCGGTTTTGCCGAGCCAGCGAACACGAGAGATGATGTCGCTCGTCTTGATCGCTTCGACCCTGGCGCGTTCAGAGACGGTGCTTGAAATGGGGCCGCGATCCACGGCGGCGAAGTCGTCCTTCTTCAAGACCTTGCTCGCGAACTGCATTCGCTCCGCCGGCTTGAGGTTGAATAGTTGTTCGAGCGCCGCGTTACGCGTCAACGGCGGCTGCAACGGTTGCGCCAGGCCCCGCACGTTCAGCAGGGCGGTAACGAACAGAGCCGCGATCAACGAGGCCGCGAAACGAATCGTCCGATTCATGGTGACCGTCCTTTCGAGTGCTTTGACAGGCGCCCGCCGCGAGACGGTCCGATTGTACCATGCCTTGAAGGTGCATCCAACGGAATCTCGATCGCGCTGGCTGGAGGTTATTCGCGAAACGGTCGATTACGTGATACGCCGCGATGCCTTTTCGATCAACAACACGAGTACACCAATGAACTCGAACGCTCGTTGCCTCGTCGTCGCCATTCCAATCCTGCTCGGCTCCGCTGGTGATGTCGCCGCGCAATCGTGTCATGTGACGATGGCGCAGCTCAAGAAAATGAACGTGTGCGAACTCGATCGCCTCTTCGAGCACGCTGCGCCTGGCGGGATCCCGCACGGCTTCGCGCGCGGCCAGGTCCTGTTGATGGTCGATGCCAAGTTTCCCAAAATGCGGGCGCGATTTGCAAGCTCTGCGTGGAAAGGTAAGCACTTCGAGGACGACGGCGAGTTCATCAATCAATGGCCCGGCTTCCAGGCGCTGCGCGGCAAATCGCAACTCGGCACAAGCTGGCACGACGAGAAGCCATGCTGGGTGCTCGACTATCCACCCGGCACGCCGCTCTTCGGCAACACGCGCGACGAGATGCGTCAGATAGGTTGTGGGCTTTTCCTGGCGCGGCTCTATGAGACCTGTCCGTGCCCGCGCTTCCGCGGTTACTTTGCGATTCAGGTCTGCGCCGCTTGTCCATGAGTTGTGCTGCTAGCGCAATGGGCCTTGACGGAGAAATTCGTAGATACCCGAGAGCATTCGCACGTCTTTTCGATTCCCATCGCAAAAGGTGATCGCGCCGTCCCAATGCTTGGGCAGTAACTGAACAGGATATTCAAAGCGCTTCGTCTCCCGCCATACTTCCGCGGGATGAACAACCACGTACTTCATCAGATCTCGCGCCTTCACCTGGTAATTCTCGATATTTCTGGTCGTGATGATCTCGTAGCCGTTGGACGTGATCTCATATGGCCTGCCTTTTTGCAGAAGGTCGTATAACTCGGCATAAGACAGGAACTCTCCATTATGGGTGTACATCACATTGAATGACGGATCCGATGCATGCCATTTGCCCTTGTACCAGAATTCAACGGAGGCGTGCGAATCATAGGGTTCCTTGTCATCTGAGAAGCTTCCAACATAACGAGCGGGTATGCCCTGAGATTCAAGTGCCGCCAAATAGAGCAGCGTCAGGCCCCCACAGACATGCGCGGCGGGGTCATTTCTCGTTGACATCAAATAAGCTTTATCGAAATCGAAGAAATCGAAACCGAGCGGCAGCTTTTTAATGTGCACATTGAGTGGGACATCCTGATAAATGTGGTTCCGCAGTTTGATTGCCGTTTCGAATTCATCTTTCCCGCCAACGTTGCCGGTGCGCTCGATAATCTTTGCCAAACGGAGCAGCTTGACATACTTTGTGTAAGCGGCGGCCTGGTTTTCTGCGGACCTGGCCATGGCGACCGCTCGTTGGGCCTGATCCTCTGCTGCTTTGGCCAGGGCGTCCGCCTGGTTGGCTCTATTCTCTGCTCGATTTGATTTGATGACGCCAAGAATTGACGCCGTCGATGTGCCGACCAGGGTCAGAAAAAATAACAACTGCCATAGAATGGGTCTAATTGAGAACTTAGGCATTTCACGTGGCCGAAGGTTTTTCGGGTCCGAAGTGTGGTTTTGGGACATGTTAACGGACCTCCGTTTTCCCGTTAGCGCGCCAAAGAAACCGGTTCGATACAAAATGCCACAAGGCGGGTCAACCCCAGAGCCGGCGTGTTATGATTAGCTTTGACTTCCTCATTCCCAATTCCTCGTTCTTCATTCTTCATTGCAATTAGGAATGAAGAACGAGGAATTAGGAATTGAGAAGTGAACTCGGGTCAATCCCGACTGCCACCGACCGCGCGAGCCGATCACACCAGCGCCTTCTCAATCACGCGCCGATGCTCGACGCCTGTCAAACGCTGATCCAGGCCTTGGTAGAAGAACGTGAGACGTTCGTGATCGAGGCCCATCAAGTGCAAGATGGTCGCGTGCAAGTCGCTGATGTGATGGCGGTCCTCGACGGCGTTGAAGCCGAGTTCGTCGGTGGCGCCGATCGTTTCGAGCGACGTGATGCCGGCGCCGGCGAGCCACATCGAGAAGCCGAACGGATTGTGATCGCGTCCCGGCCGGCCGACGCCTTCGCTCGTCGGCGTGCGGCCGAACTCGCCGCCCCAGATCAAGAGCGTCTCGTCCCAGAGGCCGGTGCGTTTCAAGTCGGCGATGAGGGCGGCGATTGGCTGATCGGTTTCACCCGCGTGCAAGCGATGGTTGCGGATGCAATCGCTGTGGCCGTCCCAGGTGTCTTCGAGATGGCCGCCGCCGGAATAGAGTTGCACGAAGCGCACGCCCGATTCGAGGAGGCGGCGCGTGATCAAGCACTTGCGGCCAAAATCGGCGGTGAGCGGGTTGTCGATGCCATACATGGCCCGAGTCTGGGCGCTTTCGCGATTGACATCGACGACTTCCGTCGCACGCGTTTGCATGCGATACGCCAGCTCGTACGATTCGATGCGGGCCGCGAGTTCGGAATCGCCGGGCCGCGTTTTGAGATGCTCCTGATTCAAGCGTTGCAAAAGATCAAGCGATTCGCGCTGCGTTTCTTGCGTCACGCCCGGCGGCGTCGCGAGGTCCAGAAGCGGCGTGCCCTGGCTGCGAAACAGCGTGCCTTGATACGCGGCCGGCATAAATCCGGCGGTCCAGTTCGACGCGCTGCCGATCGGGCCGCCGCGCGGATCGGTCATGACGACGTAGCTCGGCAAGCTGTCATTGAGCGAGCCGAGGCCATAGCTCAGCCACGCGCCCATGCTCGGCTTGCCGATCTGCACGCTGCCGGTGTTCATCTGGATGCAGCCGGACGCATGCGCCGCCGTATCGGTGTAGAGCGAACGGATGACGCAGAGATCATCCGCCCAGCGCGATGTGTGCGGAAAAAGCGCGCTGATCTCGAGCCCCGATTGGCCGTACTTGCGAAACGTGAACGGCGTCTGCATCAAATTACCGATGGGCCGTCCATTGGACCCGACCGGCGTGTCGCCGCGATAGGCCGAGTTGTGAAAGCGCGTCAGCGCGGGCTTGTGATCGAACGTATCGACCTGGCTCGGCGCGCCGTTCATGAACAGGAAGACGCAGTGCTTGGCGCCTTGGCGAGCCGGCTCACGTAAGCGGCCGGAGGTTTGCGCAAAGAAGCCGTCACGCGAAAGCAAGTCGATCAGCGCGAGACTGCCAAAGCCGGCGCCGGCGTGGCGGAAGAAAGAGCGTCGAGAACAAAACGCGCGATTCATGATCTCACTGTTCCCGCGTTGGAGCCCTTTGCAATTCGGCGCTTTGACGGATTCACTCTGCTCACGCAAACAACTTTCGCCGCCGACAAGCTTCCTCATACGCCGATTCGAAATCAACCGGCACGAAGAGATCGCCCGCCAAACGAAGCGGTAGCGTCGGCAGCGGTGAACCGACGGCGATCGGCCACTTCCACAAGTCAATTTCTTGTTGTTCTCCTCGGATCGCCGGACGATAAGCCGTCGCATAGAGATTGACACCCGTCGGAAAATCCAAATCGGCGGACGACTCCATCAGTCGCATGATTTCGTTATGAAGATTGGCGTGCCGATTCGTGACCACGTCCATGACGATTACGCTAACGCCCTGCGCCAGGTAGCTGGCGCACTTGATGGCGAAAGCGAGACGTTCGGCCGGCCGGTCCTTGTTGCCTGGGCTGACCAATTCGATTACACCCACGAGCGTCAGTCCCGCGATCGTACTGAAGACACGAACTTCAAACGTGTCGGGGAAGGCTGCCGGAATCGTGCGATCGGGTATGGGCGGAGCGTACGCCGGCGCGGCAAGTGTCGCAACGCCCGAGGGCGCGGCAGCCGTGTCTCCAGCAGGCGATGTCTCCTGATAGGCGGCCACATCGATTTCGAACCCGACACCGGCATGCGTGTGTTCCTCCACCTGGTAGTCCGCCGGCAACAGCCCGGCAATGGCGTCGGCGATTCGCGTCGCCCAGTTGGAGTGAAACGACTCCCAATGGTGATGCGGGTAAAGCGGCGGATGAAAATGATCCAGCAACGGCATGGTCGTCCTCGATTTACTGCAGAACGATTCCCTGGCTTTGGGCAGCACGTTTATTGTACTGGCTTTTTCTGGGCAGCGCTTTGTGTCCGCCGCCAGCGAATCCATTGCGCCACAAAGAATCCAGCGACCGCGCCGCCCATCGCGCCGCCCAGAATCCAGCCCCATGGACTGCAGAGCGGCACGTCATATAGCTCGATTTCATCGGCGGTGACAATCGCCAGCGTCTTGCCGTCGCCCGAAAAGTACGCCGACGTTGCTTCGGGCAACCTCGCAACCTCCCGGCCCGTCGTCAAATCATAAACGACGAACAACGAGTCCGATCGTCGCATGCCAATTTTGTTGAGCAGTGTCGTCAGCCAATCGCGATAAGCGTGGCCGCGATATACGAGCACGGCCAGCAATCGGCCGTCCGGTGAGACGGCGGGAAACTGATGTGCCCAGAACTCGAACAGTTCCTCTCGGCCATCGACGGTCGCACGCACCGTACCATCAACTTCCAGGAGCGTTCGGCAATCGGGTGTGGCAATGCGATAGGCTTGGCGGGGGGACATCATTGGATTCACTTTGGGATGGGCGAGCCGTGCCCGCGGTTCTCCGCTGGGTATCATTCGTGCGAGGGCCGCCTCTTCCGCTATTTCGATGACGCCGCCTGGGAATTGTACATCGATGGACCGATCGGTTTCCCAGGCGCCGGTTTCTTTTCCACTCCACAAATCGAGAACGGAATTACGGGCTTTCGCACGATCGCGAACAAGAACAAAGAGATTGCCGGCCGCGTCGGTCGTCAACCAGCTTGGCGTCGAGTTTTTGCCGTCAGCGGGAAACTCGTGCGCGACATCCGGATGCCATGGCTCGCCGGTCGGAATGTTGAAGAACCGCGCTTTGCCCCAACTGTACGTGACGAGCTTGTCGGCCTCGGGGGTGAAAGCGAGTGAGTAGCCGCCGTCCATCACGGGCGGGTAGGTCTCTCCGTACGGGACGGAAAACAACACGCGGCTTTCGTGCGTGTCCCAGACGTTCAGTTTACCTTCCGAGGATCTTTTCGTTTCCCGGTCGCCTTCCGCGCAGGCAATGAAACGACAATCACGCGAAAATGCGAGCCGGCCGAATCGATCGTCTTGCGGAATGGTCACGCGCGGCAACGGCGGCAGGATCATCCATGCGAACGTGCCGATGACGAAGGCCCCCAAGATGGACGCCAACGTTGATTTCCAGCCCAAATACTTGATGAATCGCATCACATCAATTCGCATGGCATGTGCCTCGCGCGTCAAATCAGAATCATGGCGCAAACATCTCCTGCAAAACGGCCAGTACTTCTTTCGACGTTTCCAAGTCCAGCCGACCCATTTTGCGGACGAACCGCACTTGATCGACGGTACGGACTTGATCGAGCACGATCAAACCTTCCTTGCTTTTGAAGCGGCACGCGATTCGAAATGGATTGGGAAATCCCTTGGTTGTCATCGGCGCAACGATCGCCGTGCTCAAATGGTGGTTCATCTCGTCCGGCGAAACGATCAAACACGGTCTCGTTTTTTTGATTTCTCGGCCTTGCGCTGGATCAAGCTGGATCAAATAGACGTCGAAGCGGCTAATCACCATTCCCACGCCTCCTGGTCAAAACTCGTCGCGGCCGGCGGAATGCCCGTTGCCAACTTGTCTTCGCCGCGACGGTGCAATTCCTTACAAGCTTCCGCCCAACCGGCGCGCGTTCGCGTAATCGGTTTGATGATGAGGGTGTTCTTCTCGACGCGAACTTCCACTTCGCCTGTCAAACCGGTTAGTTCTAGAAGCTGCTTGGGTATTCGAATGCCGCGTGAGTTGCCGATCTGAACGATCCGAGTTTTCATTGGCTTTGCTCCGTGCGGGAATGTGATTACATTGTATCTACCAATCGTCGCGATGGCTATGCACTCAATCCGCATACGCGAACTCATTCAAGTTGAACACAACGCGACACATTTCCGTGAGCGATTGGCGTTCGAGGAAATCACGCAACACCCGGCGTTCGGTGTCGCTCGACGATCGGCACAATGCCAAACGATACGCAAGCTCGATCTGCCGATCGGGATCGTCGCCGGCTTCCTTCTTCAATCGTTCGGCCAAGTGCTTGGCCTGGCGATTGATGAACGCGCCATTGAAGAGCGTCAACGCCTGAGGGGCGACCGTCGTTGTCAAACGTTTGTCGTTGGGCCGAGTCGTGTCGCACAGGTCGAGCGTTTCCAGCAAGGGCACGACGAAGCCGCGTTTGATGAACGCATACACCGTGCGGCGCGAGGCTTCCTTTTCATCGAAAGGCTTCCAGATCAACTTGGGGTCGCTGTTGCCTTCGAGCGCTTCCTTCGGCACTTCGGGATACATGCTGGGGCCGAACATCTTGGGATTGAGCCGGCCGCTGACGAAGAGGGCGGAGTCGCGGATCGCTTCGACTTCGAGGCGCTTGTAGGGAAAACGCCATAATAGGGTGTTTTCCGGATCGTCCTTGGCGCGGTCCTTGTTCCATGACTTGGCCATGCGGTAGGTGTTGCTGGTGAGGATGAGATAGTGGAGGTGCTTGATGCTCCACGCTTGGTCATTACGTCCCTTGCGCTGCTGAGACAAGGAGACAGGGAGACAAGGAGACAAGGAGACAGGGAGATGAGGAGACAGGGATACAAAATGGCGCTCCATTGCTGATGCAGTCGAATTCTCCTTGTCTCCTTGTCTCCTTGTCTCCTTGTCTTGAACATCGGGAGTCGGATGAATGAACTCGGACGCGAGCCAATCGAGCAGCTCCGGGTGCGTCGGCGCCTGGCCCATGACGCCGAAATCGTTGGGCGTGCGGACGATGCCTTCGCCGAAGTGATAGTGCCAGATGCGATTGACCATCACGCGCGCGGTCAGCGGATGCTCCGGACTCGCGAGCCATTTCGCGAGCGTCAAGCGGCGCAGGCTCGTCTCCTTTGCGGCGGGCAACACCGGTTGCTTCGCCACAAGGACCGCGGGGAAGCCGGGCGCGACCTTCGGGCCAGGCCGCGTCGCCTTGCCGCGGATCAAGAGATGCGTGTCCGGCGCTTGCGGCGTCGGCTCATGGAGGAAGTAGCCGCGCGGCAAATCGGGCGTCTTCTCACGCAACTCGGCGATCTTCGCCTTGATCTCCGGCGGCGCGGGCTTGCCCTTGGGCACGTCTTTCATGAGGGCGCCGATCTGGCGTTCACGCTCCTTATAGCGCTCAATTTCGTCGCGCGTGCCGACCGGGTAATCCAGCTCCAGCCGGCCAAGCTGCGGCCTGACCAGCGGATCGAAGATCGCCACCATGCGATAGTAATCGTGCAACGTCAACGCTTCGAACTTGTGATCGTGACAGCGAGCGCACGCCAATGTGGTGCCCATGAATACAAGCGAAGTCGCGTTGACGATGTCGTCGAGTTGATCGAAGCGATCTTCCTTCGGATCGGCGGGTTCGTCGTCCCAGGGGCCGAGACGGTTGAAGCCCAACGCGATGAGGGCGTCCGCGCGACTGCCCTCACCCCCGGCCCCTTTTCCAGGGGGAGAGGGGGGAAAGGCAAGCTCATCCCCTGCGAGTTGTTCCATCAAGAAGCGATCGTAAGGCTTGTCGTCGTTGAACGACTTGATGACGTAATCGCGATAACGCCAGACGCTCGGCTTGATGGCGTCGCGTTCGTAGCCGGCCGTTTCCGCAAAACGCACGACGTCGAGCCAATGGCGGCCCCAGCGTTCGCCGTACGTCGGCCGACCGAGCAAATCCTTGACGACGGCGTCCATCGCTGCGGGCGTCGGTTTCTTGAGGAACGCGTCTTGCTCCGCGATCGTCGGCGGCAAGCCGGTGACGTCGAGATGAACGCGTCGCAACCACGCCGCGGGCGACGCGGGGGCCGCGGGTTGCCAGCCTTTCGCTTCGAGCTTCGCCAGCACGAACGCGTCGATTGGATTGCGCACCCACGCGGCATTTTTCAACTTCGGCACGGCGGATCGCTTGACCGGCTGATACGACCAGTGAGCGCGGTCGGCCGGCTTGATCTTGGCGTCGTACTTCGCGAGGTCCTTCGATTCGCCGCCGCGCACCAAGCTGGCGAGAACCAGGACACCAACGATCGTCAATTCACGTTGCATGAGGCGCCTCGAATGTTGTCTACGCCGTGCCTTCATGCCGATATTCGCAAGGATTGGCACGCCGCACGATAGCTCTCGTCGAGCTGAACGGGAACACTCAGATCCAGCGCGAGCCAGAGCGGCATGATGGAATCCTTCCCAGCGGCGCGGGCCGTGCAGCGGCGGATGATAATGATCGAGGAGCGGCATATCCGTTCTCCAAGAACGATGCATCACACGATTGTATCACAATACCGAGGCTTTACACAAAAACCCCATAAGCCCCGGGGTGAGGTACTCCGAACCTCGGGGTTCGGAGTACCTCACCGCGGGGCTTCATCTGTTTTTGAGCAAAGCCGCTCCGGATCGTCAGATGCCTCAATCAAGAAAATGCGTCGAATTCATTTTTTTTTCGTTAATTCCTGCGAACTCAATTCCGCTGCGCACGTATTAACGATGAATCCACGATTGTTTCTTGATCGCTCATCAATAATGGATTTTTAATCGTCGATTTTGTAATAATTGGTTCTGGATGGAATTCGGATCGAATCGGCCAAGGCAGAGTTTCTGCTCGTTTTGTGGAAGTTTCTGCTTGATTCCGAAACGTTATTCGGTCAAAATTTCATTGAATCCTCATTACGCGTTCTAACCAGGGAGTGCCAGGTTATGCGTCTCTCCAAGTCGCGGCATTCGGCGTTCACGTTGATTGAACTGCTGGTCGTCATCGCCATCATTGCCATTCTCATCGCCTTGCTGGTTCCCGCCGTTCAAAAGGTTCGCGAAGCGGCGGCCCGAAGTCAGTGTACGAACAATCTGAAGCAGATTGGCCTGGCCATCCACAGCTTTCATGACACACATAAATACCTCCCGGCCGGCGGCAACAGCGACGAACCTCCCTACGGCACCGGCGGCGGCTGGGGTAGCGCGTGGACCGTATTCATCCTGCCGTACATCGACCAGGGCCCATTGTACAGCCGGTTCACGTTCACCGGCGGCTCAGGCTGGGGCGCGTCGGCGTCCAACAATTGCACTCAGGCGAACAACCTCCGCATTGCCGTTTATTTGTGCCCATCGTCACCCGTCGGCGACATGGCCCAGTCCCCGCACAACGCCCAACCGCAAAGCAATCATTACGTCGCCGTCACCGGCGCCATCAACGGCTTGATCCCGGGCTATACCGAAAAGCGAATCTATACCAACAGCGGCTCGGCTGGTTGTTGCTCCGGCGGCCTCGCCAGCGGCGGCGGCGCCATCATTCCCGGCTCCAAGAATCGCCTCACCATGGTCAAGATCTCGGACGGCACCAGCAATCAGCTTGCTATTAGCGAACAAAATGATTGGATCGTCACGCTGAACGGCACCAAGGAAAAGTGGGGCGCCGGCCTCCTGCACGCCTGGATGATCGGCTGGCATTCATCGAATCAACCCGAAAACAACGCCAACGTCGGCGATGCTCGCACCTTCCAGATGACCACGATTCGCTACCAGATCAACCGCAAGAACGGCTGGCCAAACGCGCCGGGCGACTGCGGCGGGCAAGGCGTTTGCGACAACCTCGGCACCAACATCCCGCTCAACTCCGCCCATAGCGGCGGCGACAAGCATTTTGCCACGCGCCTCAAGGTCTT
>DAIOGM010000004.1:0-14533 GCA_036745215.1 Gemmataceae bacterium | reverse complement strand
CCCATAGCGGCGGCGTCAACGCGCTCATGCTCGACGGCACCGTCCACTTCCTGAGCACCAGCATGTCGATCGCCACCCTCGCCCAGCTGGCCACGCGCGACGACGGCGTACCGACGAATTTCCCGTGAAATGACTTCGGTTTGATGTTTTGGATATCTTTTCGAGCAAGGGCTATGACTGTTATGAAACCGACTCTCCCGTTTGTTTTCGTCGTCCTTTCGGCCGCACTGGTGCTGACGGGTTGCAGCGAAAGCCACAAATCCGTCAAGCGCGTCCAGGTGAGCGGACGGGTCACGCTCGACTCCAAGCCGCTCACCACCGGCACGATCACCTTCGACCCGGTCTCCGGCGAAGTCCCGTCGACGCTTGAAATTCTCGACGGCGCCTACGAGGGCCGAGCCCCCGCCGGCAAAAACACCGTGCGCCTGTCGGCCGTCAAGAAAATGTCGATGAAAGAGAAGATGAAAATGGACGGCCCCGGCTACGATACGCTGGTGGACGTGAACTTGCTGCCATCGCGCTACAACTCCGAGAGCAAGATTACGCGCGAGGTTGACGAGTCCGGCGACAACAAGTTCAACTTCGATCTGAAGACGAACTAGCGGCGCGGCCACGTTTCGATGCGACACAAAAAAACGCCGGGAGCCAAACTCCCGGCGTTCTCGTGCGCTGACGTAGACAATGGGTCGGGAGTATTCCCGACCCGTTTTCTTCCCCGGGCGAAACTGGGTTTTCATTCCGTAAAGGGTACACTGCCTAATATTAAATGCCCGTGCCGTACGTGCCTTGGAATCCCTTAATGGCGGTGACGTTGTTCTTAAGGAAATCCAGCAAGCCGTCGTCCGCCGGGGCCTTTGCCTTCATGTCCTGCGTGAACGCCCAATCGGTGTACGGTGGCTTCGTCCACGTGACTGTGAATTTCGGTGCTTGTTGATTTGTGGAGAGCCAATGGAAAAAGTCAATCATGGTATGATACCACCGCACATGATTCGATTGCCCGAGTCCTGTGTATTTTTTCTGCTTGCCGGCTACCCACGTAGCGATTTTTCCCGAAGAGTTGGTGCTGTTGCTGTAAGTTAAGCCACATTTCCCTTGCACGATTTTGTGGAGGAATTGGTGGACCCCCCCGAAACCAGATAATTTCAAAATCGTCTCGTAAGAATACATCTGGGCCGTCGGCAATCCCATATAGTTCATCGCGCCTTGCTCATGGGGCGCCGCTGCGAAATCAGTCTGGAAAGCGTTTTTGTCTTTGTCGTTCCTTATCCAGGGAGTCATGTCGGTATCTCGATCATTTGGTTGACCGTATACCTTCGTTGCCCTGATCTGCTTGATCGCCCAGAGGGACGGTTGGTACGGCGGCACGCCTTGAATCGCGGCCTGAACGATCTGCGCGACGTTCCAGGTGCTGTCCGTTTCGAGGTCGCATTTTGCCCGACCGTAGGGGATGAGGCCCAACTGCGCATTGCTGACTTGCGTGTCAATGAGCTGGAATTTTGGCTTATTGATCGCGTTGGTGAGTTCGAACAGGCAGGACTCGGCCGCCTCCTTCAAACCGTCGTCCTTTAGAACTTTGTTGGTGTCGTACAAGGTGTCCGCAAGACTTAGCTGCACCTTCGTGCCCTCGGTCTTCGTCTTACCTTCCTTCTCCAAGATTATGGTCGCCTGCAACTGTTCGGCCGCGCGAAACAGCGTTTGACCGGGCACATTTCCATTGACGTCGAAACCATTCAGGAGTGCGATGATGCTGTTTAGGACGTTGTAGGCTTGCATGTTGATGGTTACCGTCGTCGGTGCACCGTTGCCGAGCGTAACAGAGAGGTTCATGGAGTTCTCCTTGGCGCGCGGTGATGGGGACCTGCCCGCGCTCCGTGAAAAGGGTTGTGAGCTGCTCTGTAGAAAACCTTGGATCTCCACGCAAGGTCGAAGCACCTAACGATGCATGAGCAAGCCCAGTCGAAGCTTCAGGGATAAAGCCGCCGAACAAAAAAAATGAACAGCCTGAGGTTGTTTTTCACGATTTGGGCTAGCGGGCTTAGCCCACGCCAGGCGATGCTTGGCTAGGCTAACATCGCATGAGAATGCGACGTCGGTTGTGAGAAAAACGGGCCATGACGCGCGCGTTCGTGGGTAAGTGCCCACAAACGCCCCGTTTTCCCAGTGTTTTTCGCAAATCGACTTACCCAACCGCAGTTGGGTAAATGGGCGCCATGCCATTTTCTGTCTGGTTCAGCCCAATTCAACGCCGGGCATCAAACCGACGAGCGACGATTAAACCCGGCACGCAAGAAAGGCATCGTCATGGGAAAACCCGTCGTCGCAACTCCTTTTGTAGCAACATGATTTCCCATGATTCCATGGTTGCGGTACGGGGTCAGGACACCGGCTCAAACACCGCCGGCTTGGCGTCGAGGACCTGACGCACCTTGTCGGCCAGGGCGCCGGTCGTGAATGGCTTCGGCAGGAACGCGAACTCGGCGTCCAGGATGCCGTGACGCACCACCGCTTCGTTCGGGTAGCCGGATACGAACAGTACCTTCAACTCGGGCTTCGCGGCGAGCAGCCGATCCGCGAGGCCGCGGCCGTCCAGATAGGGCATCACCACGTCCGTTACCAGGATGTCGATCTCCGACGCGTGGCCATCGAAACGCGCTAGCGCATCTGCGCCGTCACACGCCTCCAATACCGTGTAGCCGCACATCTCCAGCACCTGCCGGGCCAGAGAGCGGACGCAATCTTCGTCCTCAACCAACAATACCGTTTCGTTGCCGCGGGGTAACTTATTCATCTCACTCCTTGCCTTTCCTTTAGTGGCCGAATCGTGGACCAAAGGCAAATAGACCTTGAAGGTCGTGCCCTGGCCAAGCTCGGTGTAGACGTCGATATATCCGTTAAAAGTCTGCACGATGCTCTGGACGGTCGCGAGACCAAGGCCAGTTCCCTTGCCGGGCCCCTTGGTCGTAAACAATGGCTCGAAGATCCGTGCTTTGGTCTCAGCATTCATGCCGACGCCAGTATCCGTGATGGCAAGCATTACATAGTTGCCGGGCTGAGCTTGAGTGTGACTCAGGCAGTAAGATTGGTCCAAAGTTACATTGGACGTCTCGATCGTTAACTTTCCTCCTTTGGGCATGGCGTCACGAGAGTTAATGGCGATATTGAGGATCACTTGCTGCATTTGGCCTGGGTCAACCTTGACCATGCCGAGATTGGGCGCGAGCGCCGTGGTGACGATGATGTCTTCGCCGATCAGGCGGCGGAGCATCTTGTCGGTGTCGGAGGCGACGGCGTTCAAGTCGAGCACTTGCAGCTCGGCGACCTGCTTGCGCGTGAAGGCGAGAAGCTGACGCGTGAGCGCCTCCGCGCGGTTGCCGGCGTTGCGGATTTCGTTCAAGAGGTCGCGCGCCGGATCGCCGGGCGGTAGTCGGCGCAGCATGATTTCGCTGTAGCCGAGGATGACGGTGAGCAGGTTGTTGAAATCATGGGCGACACCGCCGGCGAGCTGGCCGAAGATCTCCATCTTCTGGGCCTGGCGAAATTGCTGCTGGAGCCGCTTCGTCGGCGCGAGATCATGGGCGACGAAGACGGCGCCGCGCGGATTGCCGTCGGCGCCGCACACCGAGGATGCGGTGAGGCTGACCTCGACGCGTCGGCCGCCGCGGGCGATGCAGACCGTCTCGGGCCGGCTAATCGTGTCGTTGCAGCGGACAGCTTCCATGGCTTCGCGATGCTCGGCGGCCCGAGCGGGATCGATGAGCATCTTTATCGATCGGCCGATCGCGTCGCGTCGTCGGTAGCCGAACAGCCGTTCCGCGCCGCGATTCCAGTCGATGATGACGCCATCCAGATTGCAGGAGATGACGGCATGCTCCAATTCAAACGGCGACGGCGCATTTGAGTGCGCGAAAGCGTACGGCGGCGGTTCGCGATGGCGTTTGATTTGCAGGGCAATGGCACTGGAAACAGCCGCGAGCGTTTCGAAGGTCGTCAAGGCCATCGGCGCTCGATCGAAGACGGCGAGCACGCCTTCGAGCTCGTCGTCCACGAGGAGTGGGAATCCGACGTAAGACGTCAGCCCCACGCCGTGCAGCAAGTCGCGTTCGTTTTCTTCGAGGCCGTCGTACGCCGCGTGGCTCATGCGCGGCTGCCGCAGGTGCGCGATGGCGCCGATCGTGGTGTGGCCGATCGGAATATTCGCGAAGGCCTGATCGAAAGCGGGCGCGGCGCCGGCGCCGGCGCGGAGTTCGAGAACGTCGTTTTCGTGAACCCAGATGCGCGTGAGGGGACAACGCAGGTGCCGGCCAAGCGTGTCCGCACAGGTTTGCAGAGAGTGCCGCAACTCGCTGCTGGAGGCGAGGATTTTGGTCATCTCGTTCTGCAGCCAGGCCAGCGAGGAGCCGGGCAGGGCAGGCGCTTCGGGTTCATGCGTGGCGTGGAATAGCCAGGCATTTTCGACGGCGAGCGAGACGATTCGGGCGAGTTGCTGCAGCAGGCGTTCGTCGTCGATGGTGAACTCGCCGCTTTCCCGGTCCGACAGATCGATGACGCCGAAATTCCGTCCATCGCGCGACACGAGCGGAACGGCAAGCCAACCGCGCAGCGGCGAAGGATCGTGCGTACTCGCAACAAGAGCTTTCCATGCGGGATGAGCGAGCAATTCCTGGTGCGTCAACCTTAGCGGCCGGGCGAGCGGAAAGAAGGGCGGTTTTGCTCCGGACACTTCCAAATCGGCGCTTTGATGCTTTTTGGCAGCGTGTTTCTCGGACACGGAAACGACGGAGGCAATTTGCGTTCCACGTTCGTCCAGGGCGATGCGAATGGCGGCATAATGGGCGCCGATCAACGTGCGCGTTTCGACGACGAGGTTTTGCAGCACTTTGCCGATCGAGGCCAACATGGCCGAGGCGCCAGCGCCGTCGGCCGGCGCTCGCAGGGCGCTGGCGAGGTCCGGCGTCATCCAGACGCCGGCGCCGGGTTGTTGTAGATGCGTTGCCATTCAAATACCTCGCTTGAAAATGGGCGAATCGTCAAATCACCGTATCTCCGCGCGTTCCTTTCACGCGGAGCGCGGTTGGTCGAAATCGCGCCGGGCACGGACAAACACGTTTATGACGAAGGAAGTCGACTTCGAAGGAATGGCCGAACGTTTCCTCCCCTAACCCCCGGAGCAACGGAGGAGAGGGGAAGAAAGGCCGGCTGAATTACGCAGTCATGGGGCCGTTGGAGAAGACGCTGTCGCAGACGGTTTCGTCGGCCAATCGTTCGGGTTGCTTTTGCAGGCGAGAAACGACGGTGGCGCACACGCGATGAGCCACCTTGAGGATCAGACGTTCGCGTTCTTCGCGCGAGCCGAGGTCCGCGCGAAGGCCGACGCGTCGAGCTTCCGCGAGAATCCGGCGATCGAGGTTGGTGCGTTCGCGGCCGTCCTGGATGACGCAGCGAACCATGTGAACGATCTCCGGCTCAAGCTTTCGCCGAAGCTGCACATTGGCGGCAACGTCGCCGCGTTCCGCTTGTTCGGCCAGTTTCGTGAACGGGTTCGTGGTACGATTCATGGTAAATCTCCTGGTAAATGTCCAAGCCGTGCGAGACGGCGTGATGTTTAGTTGACGTTCTCATAGCAAATATTGGAGCCTAGGCCGAATTGCCAGGCTTGCGCACTGGCGAAACCGCTCACGCCGATCGGCAAATCCACGGTTACGTAAAACCAGCCTTCTTCGTCAACCATGAGCCATTCATCGAGGCCTTCCAGTCCACCCAGGGCGATCAAGATTTCGTAATTTGGATCCCCCCCCTCGACGCGACCGGAGAACTCCCAACGATTGCCGGGGAAATCGAGGTGAGCGGCGTGGAACTCCGCGAGGATAACTGGGGCCGTGGGGACGTCGATCAGGGCGACGTTCGATGTTTCGCCCCACAAGTTCGTTTCGGAAACCTCGATGGCGTCAAGGCCGGCGCGGTTCAACGTGAAGCTGAATTTGCCTTCGCAATCCGTGGCGACCGATACGGACGCGCCATTGATGGTCAACGCCTGGTTGGCTACGTCGATATCAAAGAGCGTGCCGGAAAACGTCACGGTGTTTGCGGTGATATCCGTGATCGCAACGTCGATGCTCGGCGCGGCCACATCGATCCATGCGGACATTTCGGGCGAGAACGCCTGTCCGTCGTACAACCCGATGGCATAAACGGCCCCCTCCGTCGCGGCACTGGTCGTGAGCGTGAAGTTGCCGTTTTCATCGGCGATCACGCTGTCGGTCACGGCGCCGCTAAAGGACACGACGGCGTTGGCCGCGTGCTCGCCGGAAACCTGACCGTTCAGCTGAACCAGGTGATTGGGAAGCACCAATGCCTCGAACGAAAACCCACTTGCTGCCGGGCAGTCTCGGTCTTCGAGCATTTCAATGGCCAAGCGCGGGCGTGCTCGACTTTTTGCTGCTGAGATCGGTCGCGATAACAAGAGGGAGCCAAACATTGCCAACACCTTTCGCAAATAGGACCAACCAACGGCGAACTTCTCACAAAACACTTGTGAACCACGCCGACAAGGCAACGATCGCCGCCGCATCCGAGGTAAAAGCCGGGGAGGCGGACAAAGAAAGCTGCTCTTGCCATAGCGCTGTCCGCCATGGAAGTAATCGAAATTGGCCCCAAAAAGGGGGCACGAATTTTGAGTTTTTTGGGGAATATTTTGCCGGCGCTGAGCGAGTGCCGGAAGTCATTGATGCAAATGAAGTTACGGCGCAAAGTTCTTGAGGGGATCGACAAAACTTTCCGCCATGGTCATTTTCCGGGTGGGTCGGGGTGATCGAAGCAATTGCTGAAAACGCTCGTCGTCCTGAAGTGCTTTCAGGCGTGGATTGGACGCCAAGGCGCCAGGATCAACGTCGTGTTGGCGAACGCCAAACGTGAGGAGGTCGATTGCCCGCGCTTTCCAGGCGTGCTGGTTCTCGCAATCAACCGTGAAGAAACAGGCCGCGTTGACAAGGAGTTCGCCGCTGAGAGGGCCGAGTCGAAGCGCCTCTTCAAAATCATGGTGGCCGGTATTCAAGGCGTCTGCGAGTTCCACGGAAAGCGATTTTGGATTCCATTCCGGCTTGGTCGCGGTGACATTTGGGTTTCGGTTGACATAATCAAGTCTCTGCGCCGTGTTCGCGGCCTTCGTGCTGTGGAGGTTGGCTCGATTGAAATAGGCTGCCTGCAATTGATTGTTGCGTTTGATTGCTTCGGTAAGGTAATCGATCGCTTCCTTTTCCGAATTCTTCTTGGTCCGGAGCGAGTAGCCCATATTGTTGAGCACTTCGGGTGAATCAAATCCGGCGTCGATCGCTTTTTTGTAAACACCAACGGCAAGGAGATGGAATCCCAGGCAATTCGCGGCGTACCCGGCGGCCGCTTGATATTCACCGCGCGGGTCGAACTCATGGGCGTGTTCAAAATCCGATGCTGCCAATGAGAACTTGGATTTGTCTTCGCGCCCGAGTTTCAAATAGGCGCGCCCGCGGCCAACGTACGCCTTGACCATTTCCGAATCGGCATCGACGGCGGCGTTGAAACGATGGACGGCGTCCTGGTAGCGCCCTTCCAGGTATGCTTCCTTTCCCGCCGCGTAATGACGTTCGCTGGCCGACGGTCGTGACGCCACGGCCGCGGCGGCAGTCAATATCATCGCAAGGAAAATCGCCACGCCGACCAGGACCTTCTTCGGATTGCGGCCGATCCACCTTCGCGTGCGAGCGATGGGCTTGAGCTGTTGACGCAGCGCCGACGCGAGTTCCGCGGCGGATTTCGCTCGCTCGGCCGGATCGAAGGCGAGACAGCGCTCGATCCATTGCGCGAAGGCCGGATCGATGTCTTGGTTGAGCGAACGCACGGGTTTGAAGCCGGCATGCTGGCGATCGAGCAGTTGAGCCGCCAATTCTTCGGTGGCGCCTTGCAGCGGGATTGGTCCAAACGGATGCTCGCCGGTGGCGAGTTGATACAGGATCACGCCGAGTGAAAAGAGATCGGAGTTGGCCTGAACCGCGTCGGCTGTGCCCCGCTTGAGAAGCAGCTGCAATTGTTCCGGCGACATGTACGGCAGCGTGCCTCCCTGGCGCTGCGGATCCCGCCGCATACTGGACGACAGATTGAAGTCCAGCAGCATCGGCGTGCCTTGCGGGCTCAACAGCACGTTGGACGGCTTCAAATCGAGATGGCAAATGCCGCGCTCATGAATGTGCGCGAGCGCGTCGGCCAGTTGCATGCCCACCCAGCGCACGGCATCGAGGTAGGTCCCGCGTTGCAGGATTCGCGGCGGCGCGGGAGACCCCGACGCGGTGACGGGATGCGGCAACTCACGAGCCGCATCCAAAAAGTGCCGGGCCGACTTGGGCTTGTCCGTCTGATTATTCAGCCGGTCGAGAACATCATGTAATGTCGCGCTGCCAAGATAAGGCATGCAAACGGCCGACAGCTCCGTCACATCGTCGTGTTGAATCGAAAAAACCGGCACGATGTTTGGATGATTGACGCGGCCGAGAATGTCGGCCTCGTCGGCGCCGCCCCGGCAGGTAATCTTGACGGCGACAAGCCGATTGCCGATTTTCGCTTCCTCCGCGAGAAAGACCCGCGCGAAGGCGCCCTGGCCCAGATCGGCCACCAGCTGATAGTCGAGAAATGATTCGCCGACGCTCGGCCAAACGATTTCGTCTTCGGTGAGTTCGGGATACTCTTCGAGAAATCGATGGGCCTGCAATAAGCGGGCCAGCGAGCTTTCGATGCCAGGGAAGCGAGCGCAATACACATCGGGATCGACCGAATCGCCGGCGTCTTTCAACTCGCAGTACTCGCGATACGCTCGGTCAACCAGGTAGGATCGGCTCACGCTGGACGTGGTCTTTGAGCGCGAGCCGCCGCGCTCGGCGACGGCTTGAGCCTCATGCGAGTTGGCAGACAAGAGCGGCAGCGGACCTTTGTCCATATCGCAACTCACGCCGGTGGTTCGGGCAGGAATCGATTGGCGATTCGTCTTACGGTTCGTACGTGCAGATCCATCTTCTCGGCTATCTCTTCTTTCGACAGACCTTGACGCAATAATATGAAGATTCGCCGGTACACCAGTGGCACGCGGTGCAGGAATCTTCGCCACTCCTCCTTGGACATCAGGATCTGGCTGGGCGTCGGTTGATCCGCGGTGAGCCGATCCTTGTCAAAAAACCGGGAATCATGGATCGACTGCTCGCGATTGACGTTGTACTTTTGCGCCGCGAGCCGCCGTCTCGTCGCGTCGATCACCTTGTTCTGAGCCAGCCTGGTCAAGAAGGCGAGCAATTCGTTTTTCGTGGCAAACATTCGTTTTCGCACCGGCTGTGCGAAGTACGATGCCCAGACATCCTGCGAAAAGTCCATCGAATCAAATCGAGACCGCAGCCGTTTGCTCAATTTACGTCGAATCGCGTAAAGCAGGTACGGTTCATAATCGCGAAACAACTCCCGCGCAGCCTCCTCCGAGCCATTGAGCACTTGCTGCATCAACGCGTCGAATTCCTCATCCGTCTTGGCAATCGTGGGCACGCGCGCTCACTTCAACCGGAAACGATGGCGATTCCGAAAAACAAGCAATTGGGGTAAAGTATCCTACCTTATATTCAGTAAACTCCATTATCGCAAGTGAAAAATCCATTCTTCATGCAGTTCGCCATGCAGTTCGATTTCGTCGCGTTCATTCGGGCAGAAACTCAATTTTACGTTATCCGTCGAATTAGAATCTTAATGAATCGCTTCAACGGGTAACAATAACAAAATCCGTCGGCGGCGACGCGAACAGCTTGGCGGCGTCGCCCCCCGGTGCGATGTGCACGGTCGCAGCCACGCCGCCGGTACGCTGCACCGCGCGCTGGGGGATGCCGAAACCGAGGTCGATGTGGCCGCTCCCCGCCAGCACGATCATGCGCCGAAGCTTGCGCGACGTTTGAAATGTCGCGGCGCTGGAGGCCATGTATTCGTCCCACGTTGTCATCACCTGATAGGATCGCTCTTTTTGATCGTCGCTCACCTTGAAATTGCCGTGCATCTTGGCCAGGGTCTCGTACCAGTGATCGCGATGCGCCTTGACATGATAATCGACCGGGCCTAGCGCTTTCTTGTCCTCGTCGCTCAGGTTTTTGAAGCCTCCCTTAGATATTTTCGCCGTCAGTTCTCGCGGCGCGTTGAGAGCGGCGAGCGGGACGCCATTGCGCTTGCAGAAATCGACGATCGGCTGATAGAGCGACCAGTGGAAACCCCAACGACTGCGATACTCCGTCGCCTTCAGCATTTCTTCTTCACCGATATCGCCGCGGTTGAATTTGTCGAGCGCTTCTTGGTAAGGCCGTTGAAACATCTCCATGCCGACGCCGAGCCGTTCGTCATTCGCATGGATGGCCTTGATGATGCGCAACTGCACGCGATGGCAAAGGTCGCTGTCATGGCTTTCGCCGACGCAGATCAAGTCGGCATCGAGAAGGCGGTCGGTCAATTCGCCAAAGGAGAGCAGACGGCGCTCTTTCGCACTGTGGATCAACAGCGACGGCGACGCCAGGCGTTCCAGCGCGGCGCGGGCGGCGGCTTCATTGGGCGCTTCGACGACGGCGACGCGCGTGCCGTGACTCGATATGGCGAAAACTTCCCCGTCGGCGCCGCGCCACATCTGCGGCCCCGTCGGTCCCGACACCAACGCTGGATTGTTCAGTTGACGCCGCCGCACCGTCGTCCACGCATGGATGAAACGCTGGGCCTGCTCCACCGTGTCGAAGGCAACCTGCCATGACTTGACGGCGCCGTCCTCGACGATGCGGTCGGCGAGCAAACCTTGCACCGCGGCCAGGGCAAACGATCTGGCATCCGCGTCCTCCGCGACCTTTAGCACGATGCCCATCGCGCCGACGCTGCGTCCCGGGCCCAGATCAATCGTGCTGGTCGCGGGATTCAAGATCGCCGCGGTTGTGCGCGGCGGAAATTTGTAACGCGCGTTGACCGACGGCCAGCCTCCCTTGTCCTTGAGTCCCTTGACATAACGAGCGCCGACGCCGTACAGAAACGCGTTGCGCAAGTTCTTCGCACTCTCGAGAGACGTGTCGAGCATTGCCGCGATCCTTGGCTGGTCTTTCTTGACCAGCTCGATCATGGTGAAGGTCGCGTCCCCCTCGATGAGCGCCGCCATCGCCAGCTCGGCGTCGCTGCCGTCGGCGTCTTCGTGCAACTTGGCGAGGCCGAAGTGCTGATCCTGGAGCGCGTGCACCATTTCGTGAATGAGCACGCCGCGTTCGTAGTTGCCCTTGATGTCATCGTAAAGGTAAAGCGTCTTTTCCTTGATGCTGTAATAACCCTGCACTCCCTTGGCGCCATCCTTGGGCCGAGCGATCACCTTGGCGCTCACCGGCGTTTTGAACTCCAGGCCGCGTACCTTGGCGATGTCCTTTTCGAGCTGGCGCAACGTTTCGTCAACGAGCTTCGGCGCTTGTGCGTTCGCGGCGCCCGGTGCGAGCATGAAGGCGACGATGAAGGAGAAAAGGAATCGTTGCGACGTCAACATGGGTGTGTACTCAATGTGCGAATCCGTTGCAGAAACAGCAGCGTGGTAATCCTATGCCTGGCTTGCTGTGGAAACAACAACACACATGATTGCCTTTCCTTTTGACGCCAATGGCGGCTTTTGATACGTTGGTAAGGCTTGCAACACCGGCATGGAAACGTTTTCTCATTTGGAGGAGTACGCTCATGCGAATGGCGATCTGGCTCATCGGCTTCCTCACAATCGCCGCGTTCATCGCCATGCCCGATACGCGAGCCGGCGGCGACAAGAAGGACGAAGGCAAGAAATCGCCCGACTCCGGTTGGACAACCGATTTCGTCATCGAAAAAGGGGAACTCGTTTCGACCGGGCGCAATCCTTATTTTGTCCTGGAACCCGGCTTTCAGCGCGTCTTGGAAAGCAAGAACGAACGGTTTGTCAACACCGTCTTGCATGAGACCAAAGTGATCGCCGGCGTCGAGACGCGCATCGTCGAGGAGCACGAAACCAAGGACGGCAAGGTCATCGAGATCTCGCGCAACTATTACGCCATTAGCAAACGCACGAACAGTGTTTTCTACTTCGGCGAGGACGTCGATATCTACAAGAACGGTAAAATTGTCTCCCACGACGGCTCCTGGATCGTGGGTGTGAAGGATGCGAAGTTCGGACTCATGATGCCCGGCGTGCCGCTTCTGGGCTCCAAATATTTTCAAGAAATCGCTCCGACGCAGGCGATGGATCGCGCACAAATTGTCAGCATGACCGAAACGATCAAGACGCCCGCCGGCGAATTCAAGAATTGCTTGAAAATCGAGGAAACCACGCCGCTGGAGCCGGGCACGATCGGTTACAAATACTACGCGCCCGGCATCGGCATGGTGCGCGATGGCGCAGCGCGGCTCGTCAAGTATGGAATGGTTGAGAAGGCCAAATGATCCCAAGGCCGGGCGCGTCACGCGGTAGCGCTGACGCTCCCAGCCGTCATCATCATTGGAGATAAGTTGACCATGACTCGCATTTTGTTGCTCGTGTCATTCATTGTCCTGACTTCCGTTGCACTGCAAGCCGGCGACGACAAAAAAGGCGCTGACAAACTCCAGGGCGCCTGGACTGCCACGTCCTACCGTCGCGGCGACGGCGAAGTCCCCAAGGACAAGATCGGCACCGAACTCGTCATCACCAAGGACAAATACGAGTATCCGAAAGGCATCAACCGCATCAGCAAGAGCGGCTCCATCAAGATCGTGGACGCCGCCAAGGGCACGATCGACTTCACGCCGGACGACGGTCCTGCCAAGGGCAAGTCGTTGCCGGGCATCTTCAAAGTTGAAGGCGACACGCTTACGTTGTGCTTCACGTCCGCGGGCAACGAACGGCCCAAGGAATTCAAATCCGACGACCGTTCGATCGTGCTTGCGACTTACACCAAGAAGAAGAAATAACCGGGAAGTACCGAACCCCGGGAGTCGGAGTACCTCATCCCGGGGCTTTGTTAACTACCAAATCATGCCGACGATCTCGATTCAACAAGACGATCCCGCCGAAGCCGCGGATCTCATCGCGCAACTCGACGCGTACCACACGAACTTGTATCCAGCCGAGAGCAATCACTTGCTTTCGCTCGATGCGTTGCGGCAGCCGAATGTCATGTTCCTGATCGCGCGTGTGGACGGCGAGATCGCCGGCTGCGGCGCGTTTGTGGCGCGCGGCGATTGGGCCGAACTCAAACGCATGTTCGTTGTGCCCAAGTTTCGCGGCCAAAAACTCGGCAAACGGTTATTGGACGAACTCGAAACGCGCATGCGACTCGCCGGCGTCGCGCTGGCGAGATTGGAAACGGGCATCGCACAGGCCGAGGCATTGGGCCTTTACTTGAAGGCCGGTTATGTTCGGCGCGGCCCGTTCGGCGAATACGTGGACGACGCGTTAAGTGTTTTCATGGAGAAGGGATTACCGCTGTCGGTCTGTTCGTCGGACCGCAAGCCGTGATATGATTCAATGGAGTCGGAACCGCAACCTTGGCATGCTTGTTGAAAGGTCCATCGATGAAGATGTCTCTCGAGAAGCTCGCTGGCTTGATGCTGATCTTTCTGATTGGCGGACAACTTTCGGCCCAGACCGCATCCGATTGGCCGCAATTTCGCGGGCCGGGCGCGCAGGGCATCAGCAAGGACAAGAACGTCCCGCTCAAGTGGGGGCCGAAAGACAACATCGCGTGGAAGGTTGACCTGCCCGGCGCCGGCGCCTCGAGTCCGATCGTTTTCGGCTCGCGCATCTACGTCACGGCATTCACCGGCAAAGGGGATTCGATCGAACTGCATCTGCTCGCTCTGAATCGCGCCGACGGCAAGCCCGTCTGGACCAAGAAAATCGCCGCCAACGTGCCCGAGCAGCCAATCAACGCAATGCGCGAGAACCACGGCTACGCGTCGAGCACGCCCTTCGCGGACGCCAGCGGCATTTACTGCTTCTTCGGCAAGACCGGCGTCATCGCCTTCGATCATGACGGCAACCAGCTTTGGCGAACCGGCGTCGGCCAGACGGTTCACGGCTACGGCTCGGGTGCGTCGCCGGTGGTTTACGACAACCTCGTCGTGGTCAACGCGGGCGTCGAGAGCACCGCGATCATCGCGCTGGACAAGACAACCGGCAAGGAAGTTTGGCGGGCGCCGGGCAACCGAGATTGCGCCTGGAATACGCCGATCCTCGTCACGCTGAAGAGCGGCAAAACCGAACTGGTGCTCGCCGTCGGAGGCAAGGTCGTCGGGTTGGACCCGAAGACGGGTAAACAAGAATGGTCATCGCGCACCGACATCGGCTGGTACTTGGTGCCGCGTCTGGTGTCGGACAATGACGTCGTCTACGTGCTGGGGGGCCGCTCCGGCATCACGTCGCTCGCTGTCCGCGCCGGCGGCAAGGGTGAAGTCACCAAGACGCATCGCTTGTGGACGAGTCTCAAGGGATCGAACGTTTCGTCGCCGATCTTCCACGAAGGCC
>DAIOGM010000003.1:39726-48871 GCA_036745215.1 Gemmataceae bacterium | reverse complement strand
CGCATGCGTTCCTGTATCCCACCATAGGATCAAAGGTGCGCTGTCGAACTAATTGGAAAGCTGACCGATAGGATCCAGATGGTGCAGTGCCGTCGGCGAAAGACGTCAAATCAAATTAACAATCTGACTTCCGCAAACGGTAGTGGGTGCAACAACGACCTTTTTCCGTCAAAATGAAGGCGCCTAACGAAATCTGCGCTGACCTCAATGAACTTGAGGCGCAGCGAAGACTGAGCAAACTAGCATCCACGCCGCAACAGCAACGTGGATGTCGCCAATTGATCGCCGATTCATGCTTGGAGGAGAAATGCGCGAATTCGTCCGAGAAACGGATTACTGGATTTTCGGGTCAGGCGATCAACGCCGAATCCGCGGCGCAGACCTCGTCAGTTGATGGCGATTGCAATGCAACCATCGAATCGATAGTCATTAGCCAGTCCACCAACTCATAGCGCGGATCACGTCGTTCAAGAAGGGCCAGAGTCATAATTCGAGGTGCTCGCGTGCAAAGCCACTTGCGAGCGGATTGAATCTCAGTACGTCGTGTACGTCTTGGCATTTGACTCCAATCAGTGCCAACATCAGTCAAAAATCGCCTGGCAAGCGTGTACGGAACGTCCATATCGTCATTGACCGCAATTCCGCAGCCGACGGATGTGTGCACAACTTGCCGGTGCAAATAATTCTCGACGGACCGCTTTTCCGTGAGGAATGCAGCGCAGTTCTTTCTTGTCTGCAAGGCTTCGACAATTGGCCGGCGGCGTTCGAATTCCTTGGCCGACTTGCGGCAATAAAGATGGAATTCTGGCAATCCGAGCGATGCAAAACGCTGAACCGATTCGATTGTGACTTTGCAACCCAGGGCAAGAAACATTACTTTGCCCTGTGCTTCGAGAAAGGACAAATTCGGGGCTTCGTCGAGAGCAGAATGGACTACCCGGCTGATGCGTTTCAGGAATGTTGCATCGTGCCGACTTTCCGTGACATTGAGCACCGGAGCCCTTCGATTGGGCATATGCTGTAAACGCGGAGCCGAATCAGACATGAAACTCTCCTTGCAAAAAGTAGGTGTTTTGCCAAATTGGCACGATTGACCACGCGGCGAACGCTAATTCGCCCGCCACAAAATCTTGACGCAGAAATGCATTGAATTTAGGTTGGCCAATCGAAAGTACTTGGCTGCGAGGGATAGGCGGCCGTCAAGAACCATTCGTCGGATTTGCCGGCTATAAAGTAACGGTTCAAATGGCCCAAGGATCCTGTATGCTGATTATTGCTTTGACGTTGCCGCGACGAACGTCCTGGCGGCTGGTCGAATTCCCAGCTAAGTAGGGGACCGGCGACATCAACAACGTATTCGGCCAAAAAAAACGTTGCCATCAAGTGAACGCATACGGGCCGAATCGCGAACCAATACGTCGAAAAAAGCAATTTCGTTCTCGGAGATTCGTCAGTCTCATTCGATGGGCGATGAACACGGCAATAAAGTTGCACCGGAATGGGCAACGCGCCGCGACGCGGATCTCCGTCATCAGCTTTCTCGGCCACGCAAGGCGACTGAGATGTTCAATCAACCAATCGCAATTCGCATGGCGTCGGATCGATCGACAAAAGCAGCGGTCGAGCCATGTGAGGGAAAGAAGCAATTGCTTGCCCCGGCGCCAATCCAGGCAGGCGATTCCAAAGGCCTTCGTCGATCCCGCTTACCGTGCGGCGCAGTTTGCTCACGACGTCGGCGTCCGTGATTTTGTGCAGGATGTAAGAATTCACCAGTCCAAATACTTGTGGCGGCAAATGTTGCGGTAACTGCGTGACGAACGTCAAGCCCAGCCAGCGCTTTCGGCCGCGCTTGGCAATACGCGCAACCTGCTGAAAGAGAATCCTCATCTTCTCGATGCGGTCCGCGTTGAGGAATTCATGGGCTTCCTCAATGATGATTGCTGTTCGAGTTGGAGCGGGAGCGTTGGGATTGGCTTTCTTCGCCTTTTCGTAATCCACATATGCCGAGTCTTGTGCCTCTTGCACGCCGCGCAACATGTCAGAAATGACGATGTTGGTCAACTCGGACATGCCGGAGTCCGAAAGATCGATCACGGAAACCGAGCCGGGTTTCAGCAAGTTCTTGTAATTCAACGGCCTCGCCGCAATCGACGGCGAATCGAAAACTCGTAGGCGTTCAAGCCGGCCCAGTCGACCTAGCAGGGCACGCCAGGACACTGGACTATCCAGACGACCGGCCGCATAAATCTTCTTCTTGAGCGTTGCCTTGCCGATTTCTGTTGCAAGGTGGCTGTCTTGGGGCGTGAAATCGACACTCTTTTCGCTCTTCTCTTCTTTTGCGAACTCGACGATTCGGCGACACGCGCCGACGACGTCCATCATCATCGTGAGCGTCAAACGCGGATAGCCGCGGCCACGGACCTCGGGAAAGAAATCACCGAGTTGATTGCGAAGTGCCAAAAGCAATTCGTCAATCCACCGGTCACTGAGCTGACATGGAATAACCCCAAGGGTTAGGAGTGAGCAAGCATGCCCGTCACGATCAAGCTGAACTTTTTGGCCGGGCGATACCATGCCACTCCCTGGGGCCGGCACGTCAACGAAGGCGTCCCGGAGTGGCCGCCGTCACCGTGGCGGTTGTTGCGCGCGCTCGTGGCGGTCTGGAAGCGGACCTGCCCGGTCCTCGCTGAGGCACAGGTCAAGCGCCTGTTGAGTGCTCTCGTCGCACCGCCATTCTTCCATCTGCCTCCGCATCGCGTCGCGCATACGCGGCATTACATGCCCTGGGAAAAGAAAGGCCCAGCCGACCGCACGCTCGTCTTCGACACTTTCACTTCCGTCGACAGAAGAGACGACGTGCTTATCCACTGGCCCGACGTGAGTTTCGATTTCGACGACCGTGAAGCGATTGCAAAGCTCCTCGGTAACTTGACTTTTCTGGGTCGCGCTGAGGCGTGGGTTCATGCCGAGCTGACCGACGCAACAGCGGATTGGAATTGTGCGCCAGATGATGCCGTCTCGGACCCAACCGCAGTGTTTTGCCTCGATCCGGAAACTTCCTTTTCGGATGACTACTACCCCAGACACGATCCGAAGAAGTTGGCGCAGGGCAAGATCAATCCTGCTGAGTTCCTTTTCGATTGCCCCCGTTGGCATCTCTGTCTCGATACCGAAACGATTCACGCCGAGAGATGGCCGCGCGTTCCCGGCGCCCGCTGGGTCAACTACGCTTTGACCGAGGCGGCGCCATTGCCGACACGAATCGTCCGGCAAGAAAACCGACATATCACCGTCGCCCATTTTCGGCTTGACGGCCCCGTGTTGCCCCTCGTTACCGAGACGCTGCCACTGGCGGAACTGGCGCGTCGACTCCTTCTTGCTGCCTGCAAGCGCATCGCACAACAGATGAAACCAGGACGCCCAGACGAGGAACTTTGGCCAGACTATCCCGCGTCTTGGGGCAAGGATTCTGAGCGCCGGCCTCGTCACGATCATCAGCACGCGTTCATCTTGCCTACGGATGAAGATGACGACGGCCGACTCGATCACCTTACCGTGTTCGCGCCAATGGGCTTCAACCCCCTTGAACATCAGGCACTCGCCAGCCTTCGGAAGCTGCCGCTCGGCGAAGGGGATCCCATTCGGATGCTGCTTCTCGGAACGGGAATCGAGAACACGATAGCGTCGCGTCTGTTCGCCGAGTCTCGCGCGTGGGTGTCGGCGACACCTTTCATAGTCACGCGTTTTCCAAAGCTGAGCGGCAGGAAACGAGATCGCCCAGAGGACAATGCCACTTCGACGGATTTCGCTTTTCTTGTATTGCGGCAAGAATTGGCGCGATTTAAGGACCGCGGCCGACAACTTCCATTGATTCGGAGCATCGAGCCAATCGACGGCATCGGGCCGAAGAGAATTCGTGCAATTCAGTTCAAGTGTTTTCGACGAAAAGCAACCGACGACGGCGGTCGACGGCCGAAGGGTGCCTTTCGCATTGTCTTTGCAGAGCCGGTTCGTGGACCACTTTGTGTTGGCCATTCGTGCCACTTTGGAATTGGATTGTTTTTGCCCGATGGAAAGTGAGCAAGGACCTCAGGTTTTTTTTGCGAATTGAGCCGCGAGCGGCAGTGTGGTGAAAACGCTCTAATGCCCATTGGCAGCCCTAATGTTCTTTGACAACTCAGAGTTAGAGCTATGGAGGTGTCATTTGACGTCTCGCAAGTTGTAAACGCTTATGAAGAAAGGAAAATCGATGAAACCACCGCTGAAGGGTTGCATGCCGCACGGCTTCGGCAGCGTACCTCTCGCGGGAAACCACATAACATGTGCCGGCATTCGAACTTCAGACGCCGAGCCATAACCAGCGTTCTCGGACGCTGGACCCATTGAAGCTTGAGAGCCAACTCGGTCGCACGCTTCTTGATTTCGGCATAACCAGCGTTCTCGGACGCTGGACCCATTGAAGCATGTGCGTGGTCCTTTCGTGGTTCGTGGTAAGGTCCATAACCAGCGTTCTCGGACGCTGGACCCATTGAAGCGGCGCTGCCGGCGGAATACGGCCTGGGCAGCCCTGCCCATAACCAGCGTTCTCGGACGCTGGACCCATTGAAGCTCAGTCCAGGGCGGTTGGCAGCGGGGATTGTAGTAGCATAACCAGCGTTCTCGGACGCTGGACCCATTGAAGCCTTCTCAGAAGCATGGTGGACCGCCTGAGTTGCGGCATAACCAGCGTTCTCGGACGCTGGACCCATTGAAGCGCGTCAGCGGCGGCATGGCGGGACTGGCCGGCTGGCATAACCAGCGTTCTCGGACGCTGGACCCATTGAAGCTCCTGAACGTAACATATCATGGCGATCCAATCGGCATAACCAGCGTTCTCGGACGCTGGACCCATTGAAGCAGTCATCTCGCGGACGGCGCTTGTGGCTTTGGCTCTCCATAACCAGCGTTCTCGGACGCTGGACCCATTGAAGCCGGCTCGGAAGGCGCATGGACCCAGACGCTCATGGTCATAACCAGCGTTCTCGGACGCTGGACCCATTGAAGCGTAAAGTTTCGCGTCCGTGGACATGATATGTCTCCGTCATAACCAGCGTTCTCGGACGCTGGACCCATTGAAGCTTGAGGGAACGCGATGTCTGAACTAGACGAACTACCATAACCAGCGTTCTCGGACGCTGGACCCATTGAAGCGCCAGCGTGCTCGTTGTTCGCAACCTCGGTTTGGTTCATAACCAGCGTTCTCGGACGCTGGACCCATTGAAGCGTGATCTCCGAGGACGACATCAACGAGCGCATGAAAGCATAACCAGCGTTCTCGGACGCTGGACCCATTGAAGCTCACCTCGTCATCTTCTGGAATATCCCAATCCGCAACAAAACCAGCGTTCTCGGACGTTGGACCAAACCGTGATTGCCGTTGGCATCAAATCTGCTATTTGCCCACTGGAATTCCAGACTTAGCGCAAGGAGATTCAGCGACGCCGTGGCATCCATGACCGCTGCCGGCGTCCAAGCCGATCCCAGTAACAATTGGGATCGACGAATAGGATGCATTTCAAAGAATGCGGAAGAACCCATTTGCGCGCAGATTTACTGTAAACGCAAACTGGAATGGGAATTACGTTGAAAACACGCGATTAAGGCATTCCGGCTACTCTCTTCCGAGAACATTCGCCAAACCTTGATTGCGTGGTCACACTCGTTGTTCTTGAATGCAATCTGGCGTGTCCGCGTGGAAACCGCCGGCGCCACGATCGCGACGACGATTGTTGAGAAACGCATCCCGGCAATTCTCGATTGCATCCTCATGCGTCGACGCCGAGCAGGAAAGCGCCTTCCCAGCGATTCACGCGCAAACCCGTGAACATGATAGGAAAAAGCACCAGTGTGATTCCCAGCATCCACCAGTTCTCGCTCGAAACAATGGCCGCATCCACCTCGAGAAGGCCAAAAAGTGCGCCCAGCCCGACGATCCCAAGAATGTTGAAAAGACTGGAGACGATGACATTGCCGTGCTACTGCTCCCGATGGAGGCGTTGTTTCTGCGCTGCCAAAGTGCGCCGCAACCTGACGCGGAAATTGCAGGTTCAACTTCTGAGCGCTCTGGTGAAGGCCCATCGCAGCCAGCGGGCATGATTAAACCCCGGAAAATCTAGCCACGGATGAACGCAGATTGGCGCAGATAATTGAAATACGGACCGCACGCCAATTCCCTTTATCCGCGAAAATCCGAGTGCATCTGCGGCTGAATTCGCATTGGTCCCGCAGACTGACCCGGCGGTTACGCCGCCCGCCTCGCACTATTTGTAGAGCCATTGCACTTCATGTCCGTGTTCGCCTTTGACCAGCAACAATTTGTGGGCGAGGATCGTGGCGTCATTGGCCAAGTACTCCGTGAACCGGCGCGATCACCACTGCCTTGTCGGGCCTCGCGTTGGGGATCTGATGAATTCGAAACTTCTGATGCTCTTTCACCGCCGGCATGAAAAACCAGCGCGTCACTTCCGCAGTATCCGCTTCCATGTTGAAGATCACGCTCGTCCCACTGTCGTGCCGATTGAGGAAATTGCCCGGCAAGTAATGTTCGTAAATCAAATCGACCGTCAAGCCGAGGAGCCAACTCCTCGGGCTCGTTTCATGTCTTGGCGACGCCTATTCGGGCAACGTCGCTGCCTCGCCATTGGTTGGCGTTAAATAGGAGCCGAATGTCGTGATCGTGCGGTTTTGCGGCACCGAATAGGCCACCATGCGCACCGTGCCGTCGGACCAAACGAATAGCGCTCCTTGAGGAAACGGACCGCCCCATGGCAGATTGTTGTCTTGGCCCGCGTTTTGCGGATTCGCGGCGTTGGCCGTGCTGAGATCATCTCGTATCAGCTTCGTGATCGGACCATTCGCCGCCAGCATGCCCGCCGTATTCGGCGGCGGCACGGTGCCGCGATTCCACGCGGCAGTTCCGTTGCTCACATAACCGCGTGCCGTGCCTTGCGTGCCACCGCGCCAAATGACCGAGCTGAAACCGGTCGTGTTGGTGCTCGAGTAAAGCGAACGATCCATGTAACCGTGGCCCGCGAAGATCGTGTTCGACGTGCCGTCGGTGATGCCGAGCAACGAGCGCTTGGTATCGGCCAGCGCCCATGGCCGCGTCTGAGCGGCATACCCGGTCTGCGCAGCCTGTCCAGAGCTGCTCATGTTGAGCAAAATGTTAATGTGATAATCGCTCCACGGTCCGGGTGCAAACGTGCCCATCGTGCCACCCGTCGGATTGCGCGCACCCGTATTGGTTGAACAATGCGCCTGGCGCCCGCGGCCTGGGCACATGTAGGTCTGCACGCCCGTGGCCCGCAGGCCCGCGGCAATACCCGTGAATGCCCGACTGTTGGCGATACCACTCATGTGGAACATGGCTTGCTGGTCGCAGTATGGCAAGATCTGGAACAACCAGCTGCCGCTCGAAGCACTGTCGGTCGTCGCGTCCTGGGAATAGGCGATCGCGCTGCCGACGGGTGCAAATTGGAAAGTCGCTCCCTGTGTGGCACTCTGGCCGGCAGTCGATTGAAAGATGCCGTTGAACGGTAGCCGTTTGTTGCCGTCGTGGAAGCTTTGCATCGCCAGGCCGATTTGCTTCAGATTGTTGGTCGATTGCGTGCGTGCCGCCGCCTCACGCACCTTTTGCACGGCGGGCACCAGCAAAGCGATCAAGATTGCGATGATGGCGATGACCACGAGCAACTCAATCAACGTGAAACCAGGCCGCGTCTTGAAAATTTTTACATTCATCGAACACCTCCAAAAAAAAGAAAGCTAGACGGAAATAGGCGATGGTTCTTGCGGTATTTCGAGCAGCGATTACGAAGCACCCATTAAGTTACGAAAACGTAATGTTTGCCATTTTAGCCGCACATTTAATGAATAAAAGATTAAAGCTTACGATTTAGTAATTTATTTTCCGATTTCGGAAAACTTGGCCTTGAAAAACGCGAGGTTTATTGAATTCCCGACTTGAACTAATGAGTTGAGCGGAATGGAATTGCTAAGTGGTTCATTTCACAATTAAGGACCAGGTCCATGCCGTGGCGACAGTCGGCTCGCCTGTCGCATATTTCGTGTAGGTGAGCCGCCGGCACCAAGTCAAAACCTCCGCCGAAACCGGATCATCATTTGCCAACCAGACTACGAAGTCAATCGGGATGCGTCGCCGCCTCGGCGTGGTCGGCGTTAGATAGGAGCCGAGCGAAGTGACACCGCGGTTTGCGGCGTCGAATATGGAACGAGGCGCACGGTCCCGTCGCACCACATGAAAAGGGCGCCTTGCGGAAACGGTCCGCCCCACGGCATGTTGGCGGTCGGGACGTTGGTTCGCGCCGCATTGCTGTTGTCGCGCTTGAGCTGCGTGATCGGCCAGGAGTTCGCCGCCGTCGCGCCGACCGAGGCCGCCACGGTCGGCGTCGTGTTCGCCCAATCAAAGCCGCCCCTGGCGCCTGGCCTCAGAAGAATACGCCGCCGCCACCCATCATGCCGGGCATTCCACCCATCATCATGCCGGGCATCCCTCCCATCATCATGCCCGGCATGCCGCCCATCATGCCTCCACCCATCATTGAGAACGGGTCCCCCATCATCATGCCAGACATGCCCATCATTCCGCCCATCATCATGCCTCCACCCATCATTGAGAATGGGTCCCCCATCATCATGCCAGACATGCCCATCATCGTGCCGCCGCCCATCATCATGCCGGACATGCCCATCATGCCACCCATGTTTGCCATCATACTTTGTTGTTGCATCATCATTATGGCCATCATGGCTTTCGGACCATTTGCTGAGCCGATTGTCGTCATACCTCGACCGGCCTGAGGTCTGCGAAGGCGTGCGGCGCCGAATACGTACGGATTGACGGGGACAGGTCGAGGCGGCGTGCCCGTCACGTTGCCGCCACCGCTGCCGGCGTTTCCCGACGCCCCGCCGATATTGCCCGAAATGTTTCCGCCCATCATCATTCCGCCGCCCATCGTCATTCCGCCGCCCATCATCATTCCGCCGCCCATCATCCCATTAATGCCACCACCCATCATCATGCCAGACATTCCGCCCATCATCATGCCGGGCATTCCACCCATCATCATGCCGGGCATTCCACCCA
>DAIOGM010000003.1:31398-39626 GCA_036745215.1 Gemmataceae bacterium | reverse complement strand
TCATCATGCCGGACATGCCGCCCATCATCATGCCGGACATGCCGCCTTGCATCATCATGCCGGACATGCCGCCCATCATCATGCCGGACATGCCGCCTTGCATCATGAATTGCGCGCGGGACTCACCTGCCGATGCAAAGAATGAGACCAACGTCAACAAGCCGGCGAAAATGGAGTTTTTGCCAATGGAACTCATGGTTGTGTTCCTCAAGAATGGAACGAAACCCACATGCTTGCACGCGGCTTCGGGTGCGTGCGAAGTACGAAGATCCGGCTCGAAAGCCCGATTCTATGAGAATCCTTGCAATTCCTTAAGCAATTCCCACGCCGAGTTTAACAAATATGCAAGATCATGACATGATTTGACTTATGGAAAATGGCCGTTTTCTGGACATTTGAGTTATTGACTGTTTATGGCGATAATTCCGCAACGATGGAGGTTTTTCCCCCATTGCGGTGTGGCTATTTCCCCGATTGTTTGAAATCAGGTCGACAGGATGATGTCTAATCCTTGCCGCCGACGGCTATTTGTGAATGGCCTGGCGTGCTGCCAAGAGCGACCAATAACTCGAATTGCGCCTGGCTGTAGCCAACCATTGCGTACACAAGATCTTGTCGGGCGGCGACGAGCATGTTGAAACTACTAAGCACTTCGATGAGATTGCCGAGCCGATCCTTGGTTCGCAAGAAGTCTTGTCGATATGCCTGTTGCGCTGTTTCGACGCGGCGTCGCGCGATATCCATCTGATTCCTGGCGGTACGCGCATTCGTGAATGCCTCCGTCACTTCACGATTCACGCGATCGATTGCTTGTTGCCTTCGAGCTTCCGCGATGTCGATCTGAGCGCGAACGCCGTTCTGCAAGGCGCGGTTTCCTATGCCAAAGTTTTGCAGGCTCCACACGGCGACAACGTCTAGATCCGTGCGCGGGTTGAACTGGCTCATGCGATAGCCGACCTGATTACTGCCGCCGCCGAAATCGCCGGCGCTGAATCCGACGGAGATTGTTGGAAGGAAAGGCCTGACGCGCTCCTGTCGAAGCCTGGTCTCATTGAGAGCGACATCGGCACTGCGCGCTGCGATTTCCGGTCGATTGCCTATTGCCAATTCGTGCAGCGATTCCAGACTGGCGCGCTCGTCGATCAATTGAACGAGCGGCGGCATTCCAGGCTCGGGGCGCAGGCGGACCGTCGAATCAGCGCTTAGCAGCCTGGCAAGCTCAGTGGCACGTATGATCGCTTCCTCGTCCACACGAAGGATAGCAGTCCTCAGAAGCGACAGCTCGCCCTGCGCTCTCATCGCGTCTGCATCGCGGCCGAGGCCCTTGGCCGCAAAATCAGTTGTCAACCTGGCAAGTTCGGCTAATTCCTTTTCGGACAAGCGAAACGCCAAGAGACGTGCCTCGGCGCTAGCGAGGCCAAGATAAGCTTTGGCCACGTTTAACAGGACATCGTTTTGTGTGGCGGCCGCGTCGAAACGACTCCGCTGCACCTTCTGCTGCGCGACACGTGGGGCGAAGACCGCATCTCCCAGATGGCTCACGACATGAACTCCAGGAACGGCCACGGTTCCGGCGCCACGAACATCACTGCCGGCGCCGAAATAGAGCGATTCTCGATCGACGTCACGAATCATGCCGCTGGCCGCCAACAAATTGCCTCGATGGATGGTCAACGATGTTCCAATGTTGAGATTCGGAAACAAAAGCGCCTTCGCCAACATCTGTTCGGCGAGGTGAGCCCGAACCAATTCTTCAGCAAGACCGATTCTTGGATTCGCAACGTTGGCAATTCGGAACGCGGTGTCCATATCGATGATTATCTCTTGCGAAAAACAAGATTGAAGAAGCTGCGCATCCATTGCGGGACCGACGAGAGTCTCTTTGACATTGACGGCCGGTTGTTCGGCAGTGCTCGTTTGGAGCAAGCCCAATGACGAGATGGTCTCAACCGGCGGTCCCAAATACGCTGAGTGAGCAAAGGGAGGCAATTCCGGGGACGTGAATAACGGCAGGATCGGATGGTCGCTGTTGCTTCCGCTTGATTGACAGCCCGCATTGGTGAATGCGACCAGGAGCAGCGCCAACGGGGCTAACTTCGTTCTCCTGTAACGACGCAACGTTCGATTTTTCTCGCCTGGTTCCATGGCGTGCGGGTCCTTCCTCGGTCGTCCTGTGAATTAAGGCGGTTGGTACGGGCGCTCACTTTTTCAAAATCGGCGGCGGCACCAATTTACTGGGAACCGGACGAGCCAACGTGTCCGCGGGTGGTTGTCCGAGCGCAACGTACAACTCAAAATGCGCGCGATTGTACTCCACGATCGCGTCAAGGTATGCGTACCGACTTCGGCCAAGGAGACGAATGCTATCGAGAACCTCAATCGGCAATCCTTCGCGGTTGGTCGTACGCAAGAGATCCTGTTCGAATGCTCTGGTGCTCGTCTGCACCGCACGTTCGCTCGTTTCGATCTGCGCGAATCGGGCATGCGTTTTCGCATACCCGAGCACGACCTCTGCCCGGACGCGGTCGAATACCTCAATGTTCTGTAATTCGTTCTGACGGACATTGCTCTGTGCCAGACGGATGTAAGCTACGTTGCCGACGCCAAGATTGCGCACGGACCAGAAAACGACGACATCGAAGTCCTGGCGTTCTTTCAGATTGCTGAAACGCGATTGTGGCGGCGTGGCGTCTGCCACGAGATTGCTGCCGCCGCCAAATCCGCCGGCACTATAGCCAAGAATGACGTTTGGCGAGAACGGCAACACTTTGGCATTCTGCAATTCCAGAAGCGCGGCGCGAATTGCCGCCTGGCGCTCCTGCAATTCTGGGCGTTGCGTGATCGCAATCGCAACCAACTCTGGCAATGGAATCGGTTCAGGCACAATCGAGTGCGGCACGACCCATCCATCAATCGGTTGAAGCCGCTCGGATGGATTCAAGCTGAGCACCTGGCTCAAGCGTGCGGAAGCGGCGAGTAAATCGTTTTCGGCCTGGAGAAGGTCATTGTTGCGCTGGTCGAGTTCCGTGGCAGAGCGGTCAGCGTCCGCCTGCCTTCCCTGGCCAGTTTTGGCGTAGCTCGCGGTGATTCGCGCCACTTCCAGAGCATCGGCGCGATTCCTGGCCGCGATCGCCCGCCGCCCTTCGGCGCGAAGCAACTCCAGGTAAGACTGTGCAACTTGCAACAAAATCTCGTTTCGCACGGCATCGCTGGCAAATTGGCGCTGACGAACGACTTGCTGACTGACGAGAGAGCGATAGATCGTCGCCGAGACGTTGCCACTCCAAACAATGCCCGGAATGTTCACGGTCCCCGCTCCGACCGCATTGGCGCCCAGCCCCACATAGAGAGAGTCTCGATTGACCTTGAGCATATTGCCATTCGACTGCTGCAGCGTGCCGAGGTGATGGTCAAAGTTCGTGCCAACATTGATTGAAGGCAAGAACTGGGCGGCCGCTAGCTGTCGCATAGCGACCGCCTCCAGGACCCGTTCGCGAGCGAGAAGGATTTGGGGATTCTGTACGCCCGCCAACTGCAAGGCGGCGGCGAGATCGATTGGCCGGCTTTCCTTGCCCAGAATCGTCGGGATAGCTGGAAACTTGATTTCCTCGAACTTTGGCTGTTTCTTCTTGTCGCCGTCCTTGATTTCCTGATTTTTTCCGCCCGGAACTGGCTGGGCGTAACTCACAGACGCAGCAATCAACAGCACAAGATTGGCGCCAAAACGCAAACTAGAAATTCGCATAGAATCCTCGCATGAACATCCGTGTTTCGCGAGCAACTTGGGGTGATTCTGGTTGCGTGTGCGGTGCTGCAAACGGCGGCGTAATCGTGCGCATCTAATTTGGCGCATCGATTTATAGTATCGGTCTCCACTAGCAAGACGAATTAGCTAAACTACGCGGTTTATACACGACCCGTTTGTTGCGCTCATTCGGTCGCGAAAATAGGCCGCTGCGAATCATTGGAATACTTGGCATCCTCCGCCAACACCTTGCAGCGTAGTTCCATTAGCAAAGTCCGGACGGTTTTTGGCGTCATGTAATGATGATTCAAGATCAATTGATTCAGTGGAACATCCCACATGATTCCCCAAAGAGCGCGCCCGCCGCGATCGGATAGGTTGCCGTTGGACAAATCGAGCGTGTCAAGTCGGTGCAGCACCGGCTTGTTGACAATCGACCAAGCGATTTCATCCGCAATTTCGCTGTTGCGCAAGCCGAGGTACTTGAGGGACGGAAATAGCGAACCGTCCAGAAGTTCCTGAAGATCGTCCATGCTCCCATCCCACCCACTTTTTTTTGCGCCGAGCCAGAGGTCCAAATGGACCAGATTCGGAAAATTGCACCGATAAAGGTCGGCTATCACGGACCGCGGCATGCCGCAAGTCTCGATGATCAGAGCCCGCAAGTGATAATGCGGTTGAACGCAAGCGAATCGCAATCCGCGGCCGCCGCGGACACGCAGGACTTCGAGGTTGGGGTAGGCGTAAAGCAACGGGCTAACATCGGTGTTGTGAATCCATGTCCCCTTGATTTCGTGGGTCGTTATGTCGCCGAGGAAAATGGCAGCCAAACCGCGCAGGCGGCTTTTATGCTGTGCCAATGCTTCGACGATCGCGGCACTGCTGCATTCGCCGAAATCGCACCACTTGCCGATGACCAACGATTGCAACATCGGCGCCTGTTCGTGTCGCGAGAGGGAGTCGAGCGCGTCGATAATTCTATCGGTTCCGGGGATCCCGCCGGCGCGCAGCCGGTAGGAATACTCAGGTCCTTTCCAGTCAGCCGGGCCGCGGTAGTCCTGAACTGGTCCGTCGAAGAAAAAAGCAGCGTTTTCGGTAAAGGGCACGTTGTTCTCCTGATCACTCTTTCGGTTCCTTCGAATCTTCCGGTTTTGACTCTGACAGTTTTTGGGCGGCTTGATCGTCCGCAGGTTCGTCGTGGGGAATGAGACCGTCCTCGTCAACGGCGACAAGCTTGGTGTCTCGCATCAAGAGCGAATACACGGTCGGAACGATAAACAACGTCGTGATCAGGCCTGCGATAAGACCGCCAAGGACCGCCCGGCCCAACGGGGCATTCGCTTCGCTGCCGCGCCCCAGACCGATAGCCATTGGGAGGAGTGCAAAAAAAGTCGCCAAGGCGGTCATCACGACCGGCCGAACGCGGACGCCCGCCGCCTTGACGATGGCCTCGGTGGGCGACAGGCCTTCGCCCCGCCGCAGGTGCTGGGCGTAATCGACCAGTAGCACCGTGTTCGAGACGACGATCCCGACCATGAAGATGACGCCCAGAAGCGACTGCACGTTAAGGGCGGTTCCCGTGACATAAAGCGTCAGCACGACGCCGATCAGGCCGACCGGGACTGCGGAAAGGATGACAAGCGGCGTGACCCAGGATTTGAACAGTGCGACCATGAGGAAATAGACCAGCAGGGTGGCCAGAAGCAAGCCGACGCCAAGATTGTGGAAGGTATCCTGCATTCGCGCGTATTCGCCGCTGAGCCGAATCTTGCTGCCGACCAGGAAGCCCGGCTGCTCCGCGTTCTTGGTGGCCGGATCGTAGGTCCGCCACTCGCCGCCGCCATCATTTTGGCCGTAGCGATTTAAGAGCCGTGAGACCGCGTCGGCAACGCTGCCGAGGTCGCGTCCGTGAATGTTCATGCTGATGTCGAGCGTGGTTTGCAGGTTTTGGTGGTTCATCTCGCTGACGACGTTGTTGCGTCTCAAGGTCGCGACATTACGCAGCGGGATCGAACGCTTCTGGGTCGAACTCGTGATCGGGATGTCCAACATCGTATCCAGCGACTTGATATCTTCATCGGTGTACGACACCCCGACAAGATAAAGATTGTTGCTGACCGGGTCGCTCCAGAAGTTTTTTTTGTGGTACTGAATGCTCGAGTTCAGGGCAGCAATCACGTTCTTCATCACATCGGCTTGATTCAAGCCCAGGCTTGCGGCCTTGGCCTGATCCACGTCGATGATGTACTGCGGATAATCGAGCCGTTGAATGATGCGGGCATCCACAACTCCGTCCACTTTCCGAGCTTCTGCCAGAATGGCCTCGGCAATGGGATAGGCCTTGACGATGTTCTTGGTGGTGATTTGGATGTTGATCGGGCTAGATCGGCCTTCGTTCATGGCGGAGCGAATCATGCCGCCGGCGTTGAAGGAGAATTCCGCCTGGCCCTTCCATTCGGGAGCGTCGAGGCGTTGCCGTAACTGATGCACGTATTCCTGGGCCGAATGCTGCCGATCGGGTTTGAGCTGGATCTTGATGACGGCATCCATGGGACCGGAGTTGGGCGTGAAGGCCGCGGACCAATCGCCGACGACGCCGACTTCACTGATGACGATTTCCAGGTCCGTGCCGATGGTATTCTGGACGACTTCTTCGACAGCGGCAACGCGTTTCTGGGTCTCCTCCAAATGCGTGCCGGATTTGGCGCGGACGTAGATCTCGAAGGCGCCGGCATCCACTTCCGGAAAGAACTCCCGCTTCAGCTGGGAGCCCACCCCGAAAACGACTACGACAATCAAGGCGACGCTGCCGAGCAAAACGGTGACTCGGCGTGCCATGACCTTGCCGAGCGAGCGCATGTAACCCGCAATCGCAACGGCGATCAACCCTTCCCAGCGTTCAAACGTCTTGCCAAGCCAGCTCTTGGCCGGCGGATTCTCGTGTTCATAGCGATGGAAGTAATCTTCGCCATGCAGCTCCGGCTTGCCCTTGGGATGGTGCGCATTGAGCCAAAGCGAACAGAGTGCCGGCACCAGCGTAACGGACATGAAGAACGCCGCGATCATGGCGAAGGTCACGGCCAAAGCCATAGGCCGAAAGAGAAACTTGCCCATGCCCGGCATGAACGCCAACGGCGCGAGGACCAGCAAAGTGCAACAGCATGCGACCAGAGCCGGCATGGCGATTTCGCTGGCCCCATGGAACGCGGCTTCTTCGGGTTTGGCGCCCAGGCCGAGATGCCGGTGCGTATTCTCCAGACAAATGATGGCGAGATCGACCAAGGGGCCGATGGCCAGTGCCAGCCCGGCCAGCGTCATCACGTTGATTGTGTTGTCCGTATAATGCAGGCCCAGAACGGCAAAGCAGACGGCGATCGGGATCGTCAAAACCGAGATCAACGTCATGCGCCATTCGCCCAGAAAGACCAGAATCACCAGCGAACAGAGTATCGCCCCGAGCACGCCTTCCTCGACCAGGCTGACGATCGAGTTTCTCACGTACACCGATTGATCCATGACGAGTTTCAGATCGATGTCGTCGTAGGTCAAACGCGACTTGATATCGGGAAGCTGCTCCTTCAGGCTGCCGACGACCGCGAGTGTGCTGGCGCCGGCTTGCCGATAGACCGGGATATAGACCTGCCGGCGGCCGTTGACGCGCACGACGCTCATTTGCCTCAGGCTGGTATCAGTCGGCGTGGCGACGTGTTTGAGGAGGATCGTCTTGTCGCCTTCGGTCTTGACGGGGATTTCGCCCATCAGTTCGACGAGTTCATACATCGAGTTGGAGTCGACGGCGTAATCCGTGTCGCCGAGCCGGGCGCCGCTGGTTGGCATGAAGATGTTGAAATTGTCGATGGCGTTGCGCAGGTCTTCGGGGGAGAGGTTGCGGGCCTGCATTTTTTCGCGATTCATGTACGCCAGGATGGCCCGCGTCTTGCCGCCGTAGATGACCGGCGCGTTGGCGCCGCGGATGCCCATGACCATGTTGCGGACCTCGAATCGGCCCGCATCCGCGAGGACGCCTTCCGGCAAGGTCTTGCTGTCTAACGCGACCAGGCAAACCGGCACCGTGTTGGTCGGATCATACGGCAAGACGATCGGGGGCAGCGTCGCCGGCGGCAGATAGCGCGTGGCGCCGGCGACCAGCGACATCACCTGAGTCATGGCGCCGTTGACGTCAACGTCGTCCGTGTAGTAGTTGCGAACGATACTGGCGCCGGCGATCGAACGTGATTCCTGCCGCGCTGTGCCCGCCACTTGTCCGGTCCAGCGCTCCAAGCGGTTCGACAGGTTCTTCTCGACCACCGCCGCCGGCATGCCGCCATAAAAGGTCAAGACCTGCACGGATGGACTGCGATTAACCGGCAGAATATCAACCGGAATTGATAAGATCGCCAGCGACCCGAGCACGGCGACCGTCAGCACCAGCACGACGACGGCATACCAGTTGTTCAGGGAGAACTTGATCAGTCCATTCATA
>DAIOGM010000003.1:28437-31388 GCA_036745215.1 Gemmataceae bacterium | reverse complement strand
TCTTCCCGTAGTGGACGAACTGCGTTCGCCGCGCGCTGATTTCAGGAGCCGATTCGGCGCTTGGTTACTTGCCCTTCGATTCGGTCCGGGCTACCGCGACGCCATTGCACAATTCGCTGCCGGGCTGAAAGATTACTTCATCCTCCGCTCTCAAGCCCTGCACGACAGCGACCCGCAAACCGTTGTCGATACCCAGAAGTACCTTGACGAGCTGAGCTCGGTTGTCACGAATAACGTAAACCTCGCCAGCACCGTTTTCTGCGCTACCGACCAGACACGAAGAGGGAATTGAATATCGATCGGGTTGGTTGTCCAGCACAATGACTACCTTGCCATACATGCCGTGACAGATATTGCCCGTCGGATTGAGCAAATCGATTTCAATCCTCATGAGCCGGGTTTGCGCGTCTTCAGACCGCGAAATGCGGGAAACCTTGGCGGGGAATTTTTGTCCCACCAGCGCGTCGATTTCGACGATCGCTGCATCACCTGGATCCACGAACGGCACGTCACGATCGGGAACTTGAACGATGACGCGCATCTTGTCCGTGCGTTGAACCGTCAAGATCGGCTCATGGCTGCCTCCTTCATTGGCCGAGCGGACGAAATCCCCCGGAAACGAAGTCCGATGTGTAATGACGCCGTCAAAGGGCGCGGTGATGGTGGCGAAACCGAGTTGCACGGTGTACTTGTCGAGTTCGGCCTGTGCAACCTCGACCTCTGCATCCGCCAAAGCGACGTCAGCCTGTGCCGCCTCGACCTTCGCCCCGAATGCAACCACGTGGGCCTTCGTGGTCAAGATTGCAGCCTGGGCCGATCGTTCGGTTTCAATCGACGCCTCGAATCGTTCTTTGCTCTCGTCGACGAGCCGTTCGTCGATGCTCTTGAGCTCAAACAGTTCTTTGAGCCGGGTGTGTTGCTTTTGCCGAAACCGAACCCACGCGGCCGAGCTTTTCGCGGTCGCTTCCGCCTGCGTCACGGCTGCTTTCGCGGCGTCTTGTTCTGCGGAAACGCTGTTGACGCGCGCCTTCATTTGGACGACGCGGGAACGAGCTTGAGCGAGAACCGCTTTGCCGCGTTTTACCTGAGTTTCCAACTCGGGGACATCGAGTACTGCTAAAACCTGGCCGGCTTTCACGCGGTCCCCGATATCCACATTTTGCTTCTTCAAGAACCCCGGCACCTTGGCAAAGAGCCGAACGGATTCGTACGCTTGAATGGTCCCGGGTTGTGTGGACAGTCTTTCAAGGCCCTTATGCGGATGAACGACCTTAACCGGAACCAAGACCTGTTTTGTCGTGCTTTCGTCTGCGCGTGCGGCAGTGCCAGAGTGCCCCTTGTTGAAATAAACGGTTCCCGACACGGTCCCCAAAACGGCCAGTACGAGTAATCCGGTCCAGATGCTCCAATATCGGAAGTACCTCATAAGTAACCTCTGTGGAAGTTAGGTAATCTCGCGCGCGGCAGAAGATTGCGTCTCGTCTACGTGGATCCGGGACACTGTCTTTCGGCTACTAGCGATTCGGCGGGGCAACTCAAGAGACAAAACGTCTGGCAAAGTAAGCACACTCACCGTTGCGGACAGGTCGCGTTGGAAGGAGTCAGATTCCCGAGATGATCGCGACATGATGACATGCGTGCACCGGCGCCACGAAACGATCCGATTGACAGCCAGAACGGGGTCGCGGTCAATCACAAAATCGATATCCGCGAGCATCTGCCGAGAATGAAATATCCCCTCAGCGAATTCTTGCTTCAACTTGGCATCGCATTCCGATCCCGCCAGTATCAGAACGATGGGAGTCGTGTTCAACGATTGGCAAATCCTCGCTGCACTTTCAAGATATTGGGCGCGCCAATCGGCATCGCGGCAAACGACGAGCACGCGATCAATTGGCGAAAAAACTCGTGGGCATAACAACTGGCAAATAGATTGGATTTGCGCGGAACGCCGCATCAGATGAGGCGTGAGGTACGCGTCGCTCGCTTCGGAGAAAACACAAAGACCATTGGCGCGCAGAAATTGGTCGACGGCCCCTTGTGTTCTCGCCATCGTAAGATGCATCTCTATGCCTACGCCTCGAAGTGCGGCTGCTTCATTCCAATTTCTGATTTTTTCAGTCACAGGCGGGTTGGTTATTGCGGTGATACGCAATGGCAACTCAAGGCGAAATGCCCATTCCAGGGCATGTGAGAATGCAATGTCATTCCCAGATTTGGCTTCAAGCCAAAATGAAACGTGTTCAAGAGTCCAGGCCTGCATGGAATCGCGCACCGGAACATTGTGACGAAAAAATTAGAATTGATTGGAATAGCACCTGGCGTGCCAAACAAAATGCAATGTCGCAAGTACCTTAAAAAATAGGTTCTTACGACAATTATGCTGAGAAGCGCTTCCGATGGAATGGGACTGCTAATTGAGGATTTTTCCCCATGATTGCGGAAAATTAACCATTCGTGGATTCGGATGTCTCATCTTTGGCGGGTGCCGCAATTGGTACTTTGTCCCGTGCGAGACCAAGCGTTCGCAACCGATGCCGCAAAGTCGATCGATCTATGCCAAGTAGCTCGCAGGCCTTTCCTTGGTTACCATGTGTGTGCTGGAGGACCTGTTTGAACATAACCAGTTCGACTGACGCAATGACTTTTTCGTGGAGCTGTCCATCGGCAGTCGGCAGAAGTCTCTCAATCAGGGCTGGCAGATTCAACACGTCACTGTTGCTCGGCAGATCTAGCTGGATCGGCCGCGAACGCAAGCATTCAGGAAGGAATTCGGGCAATATCAGGTGGCCGGACGCATTCAGCATGGCCTGTTTGACGGCTCCTTGCAATTCGCGAACGTTTCCCGGCCACGAATAGGCCTGGAAGATCTCCAGAACTTCGGGTGCGATGCCGCGCATGTCCATCTTTAGCTCGCGGTCGAATCGGAACAAAAAGTAATGCGCCAATTC
>DAIOGM010000003.1:21807-28427 GCA_036745215.1 Gemmataceae bacterium | reverse complement strand
GCAACGTCTTCCAGGCGTTGGCTCAAAGTCGGGACCTGGATAGTAATCGCATTGAGCCGATAGTAGAGATCCTTTCGAAATCGACCCTCGCCGATCAGTTTCGACAAATCCTGATTGGTTGCAGCAAGCACGCGCACATGAGTTTGGATCGTTTCGCTGCCTCCGACTCGCTCAAAACTTTGGTCTTGAACGACGCGCAGGATCTTGGCCTGGAGCGGTGGCGGCATATCGCCGATTTCGTCCAGAAACAACGTGCCTTCACCGCACTGCTCGAACCTGCCGATACGCCGCCGCATCGCTCCGGTGAATGAACCTGCCTCGTGTCCGAAAAGTTCGCTTTCGAGAAGGGGTTCCGGGATCGCGGCACAGTTGACCGCAAGAAACGGCTTGTCCGCCCGCGTGCTGTGCGAATACAGAGCGCGTGCGACGAGCTCCTTCCCCGTGCCGCTCTCGCCCACGATCAAGACATTGACGGCTTGCGGCGCAACACGTCCGATCGTCTTGCACATTTCTTGCATCACGGCGCTTCGGCCGATGATCTGATCAGCGACTTCATCGGTCGGCAGTACGGCCGGCGTTTTCATCAGTCGAGCGGCGTCAAACGCTCGTTCAATGACTTGCGTCAGACGTTCCAGTTCCAAAGGCTTGATGAGATAGTCAAAAGCACCCCGCTTCATTGCTTCGATCGCGGTCTGCGTGGTGCCGTGCGCAGTAATGAAAATGACAGGCCGCTTGGGTGCGAACCCGTGGATTTCCGCGAAGATGTCCAGCCCCGATCGATCCGGCAATTGCAAATCGACAACAACTACGTCCGGCTCCTTTTCCTTGACCAGAGCCAGGCCTTCCGTCCCCGACGCGGCCGTAACAACTTCAACGCCTTCGAGCGAGAAGATGTTTCTAAAGGAATAGCGGACACTTTCCTCGTCATCAATGACCAGTAACGTTTTCTTCACGATTAACAACCTCCATTACGACTGGCAAAGTGATCGTGAAACAAGCTCCACCTTCGGGCCGGTTGGCCGCGCTAATGGCGCCCCCGTGCTCTTCTAGAATCCGTCCTGAAATGAACAGCCCCAAACCGGTGCCATGCGCCTTATCGCTTGCGAACGGTTGAAACAGACGTTCTTGAATTTCTGCCGAGATTCCTGGTCCCGAGTCGCATACGCGCAGCCGAATCGTTCCCTGGTCGGCAGGGGTCAGATGAACTTCCAAACGGCCGGCGGATCCGACAGCATCTAGGGCATTCAGAAAAAGATTGACCAGCACCGTCGTGAACTGCCCCGGGTCTACTGTCACCATTACGGCGTCCGGCGGCAACTGGAACACTGGTTCGACTTGCTGTTGCCTGGCGCGGATTTGCACTACTTCCCATGCTTGGTGAACGAGATCGCGTAAATCGCAACGCGCAGTTTGCGGCGCGGGCAATCGCGCGAAATTCAAGAATCGCTGCACCGTCTGTTCCAAACGTCTGACCTCGCGAAGTATTAATTCCGTGTCTTCGTTGTTCAACGGTCGGCGAGCTTGTGGCCGAAGCGCAGCTTCGACGAGCAGCTTGATTCCTGTAAGCGGATTGCGAACTTCATGCGCGAGCCCGGCCGCGAGTTGTCCGACCTGGGCCAGTTGCTCGGTTCGCAACAATTCCCGCTGTTGTTCTTGCAATTGCTTGGCTGCTTCTTCGACCTTGTGAACGATGAACTTCATCTTATCTTCCATCGCTTCCACGTCGCCGTCCGCGACCAAGCTGACCGAGCCAACATCGCGCTCAAAATGCTGAGCCAGGTCTTGAACGCGAACACTTAGCCGATAAATGGACTGTCGCAAGCCGCGCATGACCCCTATTCCGATGGCGAGCCCTCCGATTGGCCCGGCAATTCCGAGGATAATCATTGCCAGATAGGCCTCCCGGCTAAGGCGATGGCTTTCTTCCGCCGACTGCGACATTCTGTCCTTGTTGAGTCGAAGCAAGTCTTGACATGGAATGACGACCAGGCGCACAGGATGAGTATCGGAAACTTTGGGAACATCCAGCAAAGGCTTTTTTTGAGCGATTGCTCTCAGGTGGTGCTGGTCTTCTTTGTATTCCATGTATGCCTTATCAATCGTTCGGACGAGTACCGTTTCTTCGTCCGTGTTTGAGGCCGCGCGCGCCACTTCAAAGGCGGCCTCAAAACGCTTCTCATCGTCTTCGATGGGAATCAACCGCTCTGGCTTCGGATCAAGCAAATAAAGAAGCGTATGGTATCTCAATTGTCGCACGCGAATTTCGAGTTCCTGCGCCGCCTGTAGGCTGGTCACGCTATCATCCAGAATCTCCTCAAGACTCGTATGCAAACGGTGAACATACCGAACACTGAGTAGACACACCGTAAAGAAAAGTGCGCCGACGATCAGCGACGGTATCGTAAATCGAAAGAGAAGTTTGCGATTCATGTCTCACCAATTTGTGCGCAACGCGAAACGGCAAGAGACTATTAGGAAGTCGTTCTTGTGACCACGGTGACGCTGAAAACCATTATACTCAGTCGCGTTGTATCTACTTGCCTGATGCCGATCGCACGGCTCATTAGTGCAAGATACAAGATCCGGCTTCGAACCATCATGCCAAGCGGGAACGGCGAATTCCCCTGCGGGAGCGAAAATGAACCTGCGCCGCGCGTGACGCCAGAACCGGCATCGTTGGTGCTCGCCGGCGCTGGATTCCTGCCGTTGAGAAAACGGAGGAACAAAGCCGAGCAATCGGAAATCGTTAATGGGTAGTTAGCGAACAGCGAACTCGCAAACAGCCGCTCTCCCCTGAGTACAGGGGAGAGCGGGGGAGAGTATTTCGAAACAACCTAATCGTGATTCAAGAGCGATGCTCGTGATGGACCAGGCACCGGTGCTCGCGTCGGCAACGGTTGTTCCGACGGAGGCGGCGCCGGCGAAAACCTCGATGGTGTTGCCGGGCATGGCGGTCCCGCTAAACGGTGGCGAGTCCACGGTGTTATTTTCGAGTTGCAAGCGCCGGTGTCGCTTCCCGCGTCAAGATCGGGCGTCGACGGCGCGGGAGTGTTTTGATCGTTGTCCGCAATGCTGACAGCGACGTCTGCGAGTGTCAGATCGTTGAACGCTGCCTATATGCTGCTCGATGTGTGCGTGATCATCACGGAATGTGGCCCCTCGACGAGCGCGTCGTCGATAGCGCTGACGGTAACGACCTGCGCCATCTGCCAGTTGGCGGGCGTGACGGTCACCAGCGCCGGCACGACGCTAACTTGCGCGCCGGTATTGACGACGTCCGCCGTCGGCGCGGTCGCTCCCAAGAAGGTCACGGCTTATTTCGAAGTCGCGCCGCCTTCAGCCACGGTGAGCGCTGTTGTATGGAAGTTGATGGGAGATGCGGAAACCAGCGTCAGTTCGTTTGGGTTGTGCACGGCGTGCAGGTACACCCAGCCACACAGGCTGAGGCCGCTTACGGATTGAAGATTCCGGTGCGTGAGGCGAACGTCATCACCTTGAACGTGTCGCCCCGCGACGACATGAAGCCGCCAAACAGTCCGGAGTTGTCACCGTTTTTTGTCGAGCACGGCCGGTCCGGTTTGCAAACGCGAAATGCGTTGGCGCAACGCGGCGACATCGGCGTGCTCGGCGCCCTGCGTTGCGATGCGGAGTTCCAGCGCGTCGGTTAACAGCTTGCTCGCCTCAGGCGACCTACCGCGCCGATAGAGGACGCGGGCCAGGTCTTCCATGGCCATCGCCGTGCGCGGCTGGCGACCCATCACGTCGGTGGCGGTCGTCAGGGCATCACGGTAGAACACCTCGGCGAGCGGCCAATCTTCGAGCTTTTCCAGTGTCATGGCGAGCTCGAGTTCGACGAAATAAACGACGGGGTGGTCCTGGCCAAGCGTGGCACGCACCTTGGCCAATGATTCACGAAACACCCGTGTGGCGTTCTTTTGGTCGTTTGCTTTCCGATAGTTGAAGGCCAGCGGAATGCGGATGCGCATGATCTGGTAAAGCGGCCCCTTGCGATCCTTGCACAACAAGTCGTGTTCGCCAACGAGCAAGACCGCCTTGAGCAAATCCCCCTGGCGAAACCAGGCCGACGACAGCGTGAGCAGTCCCAAGGAAAGATCACGCTCGCGGAATTCGGAGGTTTGAATTGCCGCGAGGGCCCGGAGCTTGACCTCCAGGTCGCGAAGCGTCTCGGGGTTCTCCACGCGGCGCGCCTCCACAAACGCACGCAGGAATTCAGTAGTGCGGATCTGGGGATCGCCTTCCTTGAGTGCGTGGCGTTGCGCCGCCAGCGCCCGATCCAACAAGTCGGTCGATTCGTCCAATCGGCCATGAGCGAAACGGATGATTCCCAGACCGGCGAGGCAGCGCGCGGTCTCCGGCGAGTCGGCCCCGTCGTGGCGCTCGCGCAAAACGAGCGATGATTGCAAGAGCGAGTCGGCCTTGTCCAGTTCTCCAATCGAAAGGTAAACAGCGCCGATGCCTTCGAAGAGCTTGGCTTGCACCAGCGGTTTTTGTCCCAGCTCGCGGCGAATTTTTGCCGCGCTTGAATCAAGAAGCGCGTGGGCCGTGAATTCTCGGGCGCCGGGCTTGGACGAAATCTCCTTGGATTGAAGCAGGTATCCACTCAAACCCAGCGAATCCGATTGTTGAAAGATGCCCATCAGCACGTCGGCGACTTCGCGGGCGGCCTGAGCTTCGCGGCGTGCGCGCTCGGCTTCTTGATCGGCCTTGGCCTTGGCTTTTTTCGCGTCATCCAGGGCGATTTGTTCGCGCTGGAGCGCAGCCACGGCATCGCGCCACTGCCAAATGACGCCGCCGATGCCGCCGATACCGACGACGACGACCAGCGCCGACAAGAAGGCGATGGCCGGCCGGCGCCGCGCCCATTTGACTACGCGTTCGCTCGTGCTCGCGCGCCGGGCCTGAATCGGCTTGTCTTCCAAAAAGCAGCGCAGATCCGCCGCCAGCTCCCGGGCCGACTGATAACGGTGTTGCGGTTCCAAGGCAATGGCCTTGAGCACGATCGTTTCCAGGTCGCGCGGGATCGCCGGGTTCAACTTGCTCGGTCGCGGCGGTTCCTCGTGGGCAGCTTGTCTCTTCAAACGCTCGCGGCCCGAATGCGCGAATGCCGGCTTCAGCGTCAGCAATTCATACAGCGTCAAACCGAGACTGTAGATGTCCGAACGGGAATCGGCCTCGCCGCGAAAGCTCTCGGGGGCCATGTAGCGCATCGTGCCGATCAAGTCGCCGCTGTGCGTAAGATCCTCGGCGTCCTGTGCGGTCTTGGCCAATCCGAAATCGGTGACCCAAACAACGCCTTGCGGATCGAGCAACAAGTTGGACGGCTTGATGTCGCGGTGCAATAGGCCATGGTTATGGGCGTGGTCGAGCGCGTCCGCTGCCTGCACGCAGATGCGGGCCACGCTGTGCCAGAACGGTCGGCCCGTTTCTTTCCAGGACGACGCCGATCCTTTTGGGAGATTGACGCTCGCCGTTTCGGTTTCGTTTGCACGGCCGGAATCATTGCCGTCGGCGCGGCGCGCGGACGGCTGGAACTGGCCGCTGAGCAGATTTTGCGCCAACGATTCGCCGTCGTTTTCTCGCGAGCCTTCCGCAACGTCGAGGCCACGCAAGCACCGGAGCTCCCGAAGCACGACATCCAGCCCATGGCCCGGGATGTATTGCATGACGATGAAGTGAACGTCGGCTTCCGAACCGACGCCGTAGACTGGAACGATGTTCGTGTGATGTAACCCGGCCGAGGCCTTGGCTTCGCGACGAAAACGCTGGAGCTTGCGCGGGTCCAGGAGCGCGGACGCCGGCAAAACCTTCAAGGCGACGCGTCGGCCCAGGGACATCTGCTCCGCTTCATAAACGATGCCCATGCCGCCGCGGCCAATTTCGCGCAGAATGCGAAAGTCGCCGACTTGCACGAGGCTCGGTGCGGAGGCAGCGTCCGCGCCTTCGGCCCCCTCCGCTTCGCTCGGGCGGATGTCCTCCATCATGACCAGTGCGGGGAACAGGTCGCGAATTTGCTCGGCCAGTTCGGGGAACTGGCCCGTGTACTCGCTCAGGGCGGGTCGTTCCCCGCGGCGGTATCGTTGCACGAAATCGTCCGCCAGCTCCTCGACGGGATTGCGTTCCGTACTCGGTTCATTCATGGCCCGCCTCCTCGCTTCCCGGCTCGTCTGCCAGGATGTCTTTGAGCCGTTTCAGAGCGCGCACATATCGATTACTGGCGGCAGATTTCTTGAGCCCCAAGGCGACGGCGGTTTCCTCGTTGGTCAACATCTCGAAATGCCGCAGCGTCAGCACTTCTCGGTCGAGCGCGTCCATGCTGTTGAGGGCTTCCTGCACCCGCAAACGCGTTTCCGCGCGGATGGCGGCCCGGCTCGCCGAGGTCAGTCGGCCCAAGAGATGCGCCGCCAGCGATGCCGATGACGCTTGCGGCATACCGCCGTGTTGTAGAGAGATCTCCTGCCCGGCGTCGCGCATCTTCGCGCCCAGGTGCTGCCGGTGCAGATCCAGCAGTTTTTGGCCAGTTAAGAACCGCACCCAAAGAAAGATCGGCATGCCCGGCGATTCGGCGTATTCCTGAAAACGCCGCGCGATTTCGACGAAGG
>DAIOGM010000003.1:11902-21797 GCA_036745215.1 Gemmataceae bacterium | reverse complement strand
AAGGCGTCCTGCAAGACATCGGATGGATCGAGTCGCCCCTGCAAACGTCGATCGAGCCGCAAACGCACCATCGCCCGCAGACGTGGCCGGAAGTGCTCGAACAAATCGGCCAGGGCGTCGCTCTCGCCGGCTTGAACTCGCAGGATCAGTTGTTCGGGATCATCGGTGCGCACAGAAGGGTGGCCTCCTCCTGTATTAACCGGATCGTACCACCGCCCGTCCACACATGGAAAGGATTTTTTGTGAGTCCTGTGGACGGACCGTTCGGTCATCCGGTCTCACCTTTAGACGCTCGTAACTGCGGCTCAAATTCCGAACCAAAAAACATACGCCCCGAGTTTCAGAAAGGCAGCACACCCATGGCACGCTGGTTCGATTTCTTGCGCAATAAACCTCGCCGCCGTCTTCCTTACGTCCGCTGGGCGCGTCCGTGCCTGGAACTCATGGAAACCCGCATCGTGATGAGCGCGGAAGTGCTCGCCGCGGTCACCGCCCCGGTCGCGTTCCAGACGCAAGGTCAGAGCATGTGGGGTCCGAGCGGGCCGGGCGTCATCGATACCGGCGCGCACTTCGCCGGCATCGACTGGAACGGCTCTTCGCATCCAACGCTGGGCGGCGGCAGCCTGTTTTTCGGCCTGGACCTGGCCTCGTCCGGCAAGGTCGGCATCGACTTCCGGGCCATTCTCGATCCCGGTTCGGTGGACGCCAGTTTTGGCGGGCTGGCCAACCTGGAAGTCGTCCGCGGCGAAGGCGATCTGTTCACCATCAACTCTCAGCTCGTCGGCAATCCCACCGGCCAGCTCAACACGCGTTCTCCAAACGTGGACATCGAATCCAACTTCATCTTCGAGGTCGCTGCCAGCCTCGGCATTCGCGGCGAGGTCGGCACCCCCGACATTACCATTTCGGTCCCGGTGATTGTCGGCTGGCAGCCCAATTCCATCACGGTATTTGGCGCCACCATTCACTTGCCGCCCACGCCGATATTCGGCACCAAGCTCGTGACGATCCCGGGCATTGACATCGTGCCGCCTTTCAATCAAACGCTCCTCAGTTTCAATGTCGCCGAGACCTTGTCGCTCTTGAAGTTGACCAATGATCCGGCCAATCCGGAGTTCAGCATCCTGGGGATCGACCTTGTGGATGTCGTGCCGGGCGGGAATCTCGCCGCCACGTTCGAGATTGCCTTCGACCCGCTGGCGCCGCCGTTCTTCGACGTCGATGTCATAGACGAAAGCAATCCCAAGGAGAAGAAGCAGCACAGCACGAATCCGTTCGACGTCGGCGTGGAATTTAGCATGGGGGACATCACGCTCGAAGCCGCCACGCTGTTTCTGCAGGACAGCACCATTTCCGCGGGCGGCGTGCTCCAGGCGTCCGGCGCCGCCAACCTGGCGCGCATCGACCTTGACGCCGACTTCCTGGGCAGCATCCTGCTCGGGTTGCCGCCCGTGTTCGGCGCCAGCGCGGGCATCTCGATCGCGGGGTTTGACCTCGTCAATTTCAGCTACGACATCATCGACGTGGACATCGGACCGCAGTTCTCTGTCAGCCAGGCCTTCCAGTTCGATCCAGAGCTGTGGGTCTCGATGAGTTTCGACAAAGCGGTGACGATCAACGGCGTCACGACCATGCAGCACAGCATGCCGGTCCGGACCGCACTCGACGTGCTCTTCGACGACGCCGACGCGGGGGGCACGCTCGACATCCAGACGAGTTACTTCCTCAAGAACCAGTTCCACAATACGACCAATCTGCAGGTGGCCCCGTTCGTCGATGCCGTCGCCTTGGCCGCGTCCTTCGACACGTTCCTGGGAACGGTTTTCGACGGCGCGCTGTTCGATTTCGACCCAATCGTTGGGCCGCCTGCGACGATCGCGTCCATCTTCAACCAAACGTACCAACTCGGCGGCTTCAACACCGTGCCCGGTGCTACGCTGAACCTGGTCTTCAATCAGCCGCCGGTGGTGAATCCCGAGGACTTGATTCTCAGCGCCACCAGCGTCGCCGAGGGATGCCCCGTCACGCTGACCGGTTCGTTCGCCGACGTAAATCCTGGCCAAACGCATCAGGTGAGCATCTCGTGGGGCGATGGCACGGAGGCGACCGTCATCAACCTCGACGCCGGCGTGTTGTCATTCGGTCCAGTCGATCACGCATATGCCGACGATCGTGCCGCGCCATACGACATCACGGTCACGGTCACCGATGGGCCCGGCTTAAGCGACAGCGCGGCGGTCGCGGTGACGGTGCTCAATGTGGACCCGGTGCTTACGGGCCTCGCCAACAGTGCCGCGGCGATCGGCGCTGCGACGCCAGGACAGTCGATATCGCTGACCAGTCTATTCACCGACGCGGGCATCCTCGATCTCCATGAAGCGACGATTAACTGGGGTGATGGCAGCACCAGCACCGCGACCATCGTCGAATCGGCCGGCGCCGGCTCCCTCACCGCTGGCCATGCTTATTCGGCCGGCGGCGTGTACACGATCACCGTGACCCTGACCGACGGCGAAGGCGGCGCCGCCAGGCATACCTCCACCGCCTGGATCACCGGCGCCGGCGTCCAGGATCGCGTCTTGCAAATCGTCGGCACGCTCGGCAACGACGATCTGCTCGTGACCGATCTCTTCGGCATGTACCGGGTCATCGCGGATTTCGTGCCCGGTCATCTTTTCTCGGTTAACACCGGCGACGTGGACAAGATCGAAGTGCACACTGGCGCCCGCGACGACCTAGTCGTCTTGCTCACCGGCGCGAACGTTTTCGCAGACGGCGGCCCGGGCGACGATCAGCTCCATGGCGGCTGGGGCGACAACACCCTCTTTGGCGGAGCCGGCTACGACCTCCTCACCGGTGGGCCCGGCAACGACATTCTCGTCGGCGGTTCCGGCGACGACACGCTCGTCGGCGGCGCCGGACGCGATCTCCTCATCGGCGGCCTCGGCGCCGATCGCCTCATCGGTTCCTCCGGCGACGACCTCCTTATTGCGGGCCTCACCGCTTTCGATGTCAACCCGATTGCGCTCAAAGCCATCCAGGCCGAATGGACTTCCAACCACGACCTCGCCACCCGGCTGAACAATATCAGCGGCAACGCGCCCTCAGCAGACCGGCTCAACGGCGACCACTTCTTCAAGGTCGGCGATACCGTACTGGACGACAGCGACCAGGACAAGCTCACCGGCTCCTCCGGCGACGATTGGTTCTTCTTCGACCTCGACCTGGACAGGGTGACCGATCTCAAGGATGAAGCGTTCCAGCTAATATGATCCGCGCGGGCTGTTGCCGCCGAATACTCGGTCACTCCTGAATTGGCCATTGCTTCTGATTTCCGCATTCTTATCACTATGGCAAAGTTAAACATGTAAATCGTTCGGCACCACGCAGAGGAACAAGAGCAAGCGAGAGTGTGTGCTTCGATTTTTCCGAATTCCCATTGACCGGCCGACAACATCGGCTACCGCGCAAACATGAAGCCCATATAGCGCCACATCCACGCGGCGTACCGACGGGTACTTACCGAATTTGCGTCGACGTCGGCGTGGAGTCGCCCAAGCAATCAGCCAGGTTATTTGCAGGTGGTGGGAATAGATTCATTTGGCGCCGTTCGATGTCAATAGTGATCGGCCTACATATGGTTCTCGCGTCGAATCCTAGACAACCAGTCGTTCAGTATTTCATTCGTCCGTTCGCCATAGCTAAAAAAAAAGCGACCAAAAGACCACAGTCTACCCGTGATCGCCTGGACGCGCGGCCACAAAATACGCCGCGTCACGTTCGTGGAATCGACGGATATCGCCCTCCTCCATTTCCGGCCCGGCCAATTCATACGCGCCGTCGACCACGGCCACACAAACGACGCAGTCGAGGCATAGCCCATCAATGCCGGCGCCGCCATGGCCGCCAGCGTCTCCACGCCAGCTTCGCGGTAGTCGCCTTCCACCAGGTGCCGGATCGCGCGAAAGAGGCCGCGGCGGACGACGCTGTTGTTGTTGACGGTGCCGCTGCCGGCCAAGTATGCCAACGCGGCAGGCGACATTACTGAATTTGAGTCGAGCGTTGTGTACACGTTGATGCGTTAACAATCAACACACAATACTCGTCGCCATTACTTCGGCGCGCGAACGCGGCAAACCCACTTCGGTAAAGCGGGGTTTCCTCTTCAGCACGCGCCGGGATTGCTTGCAACTTGCCAAGGGTCAATGGTGATGCGTGACATTTCGTCGTTCGCCGCTGGCACGTCGTCGAGCAACGCCGCCAGCAACAACGCTTCGTTTTCCGCGATGTGCCAGGTCGTCGGCGGCTATTTTGCTTTGAAATCACGGCATCGACATTTGGAAAGCTCGCACACGTCTCAACCGGTAGCGCAGTTGTCCAAACGCCGATACGGAAATAAACGTGCGTCCTATTCTGCCAAGGGGGCAACTTGGCCTTTGGGGATTCCCTCGAAGCAAACACGGACCGCCATCGGTAGCAACGATGTCTACCTGCTCGCTGCGTAATTAGACGTGAGTGAGCGACAGCCGCCCAGCACCACCGGGAGGAATTTGCATCCCGTTGTTGAGAGCCTTGCAGCAAGTCCGCGTCGTTGACGAGGTTGCGGTTCGCGGAAATGGAATTGATGGTGACAGTGCATCAACGCGACAGCTTGATTTTCACCATTCGAAGTGGCGCGTAATTGCTACAAACGTTGATAACGGCTCGGCGCAGACGGGTCTGGAAGCGTTTGCTTTTCAATGTCCGGACGATGGAGGCGCCAGAGGTGTTCGGCAAGTTGGCGGACACAAGCACGGTTCGTGGAATTCATCGATGAGGATCATTTTTACCATCAATTCTCCTTTGTTCGTGGATGAGTGACTGAGCAATGTACGGAATGACTCGGCGCTTACGAACGCTCGACCAGTTGGAACAATTCGGACATGGACAAGGAAAGTGCCGCTGCCAGGCGCTCAATGTTGATCAAACTGAGGTTACGGCTGCCGCGTTCGACGTCACTCAAATACGTTCGATGAATTCCAGACGCGTCGGCGAGGTCCTCCTGCGTCATATTCATACGCTCGCGTCGACCTTTGATAGCCAATCCGAATCGCAAGCGGATATCAGCTTTTGTCTTTTTTCGCATTGCGACAATGCTAGCCGCGTGTAGACTATAAGTGTATCGACGATGAGTGACATTCCAGGCAATCTGGTCATAAAACACTGGAATCAACGGGGTTGCGGTTACTTGGGTTTGTCGCCGAACAGTTCGATTAACGACACCCGCAGCGATTTCGCGATCAAACGCAGGTTCAAGATTGCGACATTCCGCTCGCCTCGCTCCACGGAACCAATGAACGTGCGATGAAGTCCGCACGATTTGGCTAGCTCAGACTGGGTCAATCCTCGGGAAATGCGCAATTCCCGGATCCGGAATCCCACCTGTTGCAGGAAATGTCGGTCGTCAAGATTCATGGTTGACGACTATCGTGTCGTTATCGAAGATGTGTTTAAGTAGCATTCTGAGTTTCTGATGCCGGAAACTGACATGGCGGTGTGGCAAGCGTTAACCAAGAATTCGCGGCTGAGCGGCTGCGACGTTTCGCCAAATCGAATTGGGGCAACGTCCACGCCTAAATTGAAAAATGCACATACGACGGAGATGCCAATGTTGAAGGAAGGACGAATCATCGCATCGGCGGCGGGTGAAACCGTTGCAGTTGCGGGAGCCTCGGCAGGTGCACTGAGCGCCGCCACGGTTATAGTAGCCGTCGGTGCCGCGGTCGCACTGGGATTTGCAGGTTATGGAGTTTATTGCTGGCTTTCGCAGGAAAAATCGGCCCCCCGCCTTATGATGGCGACAAACTGTCACATTTGCCGCCGCCCCTCACGCCCATAGAACCTCCGTGCGAGCCGCCGACAGAATCGAGGGAACAAACTTAATGGAATTCAATCATCGAATAGAGAATCGCGTTGACGAATTCCACAAGTCCTTTGTCTTTTGTCACGAATCGCAAAATCGCGGTGTGTGACGAGAACTTGTCAATCAGTCGACAACGGATCCCTTGCGGGATTCATCTGAATCTGAAACACCTGTCTTGGCACGTTTCTCCGCGTCATTTTCCAACAGCGTTCGGGCGATGGTACGCGCGGTGATTCGTAACAATTGATCGAGGGGCGAGTCTTTTATCAGCCGCCATTCTTTTGTACCTGATTTGGTCATTTGGTGTTTCCAAACGGGATCCATTTCCATTTCTGCCTCCGTTGTGAAAAAAAAACCCAGCAGGAATTGCTGGGGTTCATGACTGGCTGGGCATGCGGACGGATGCTATTAAATCGAAAGTTGCTTAAAGGAATCGATCGCCTTGAATTGATACCGGTGGTTCAGGTACCGTCGCAGTTTTGGATAATCGTTGGGTGGCTCCATTAGCGCAACAAAGGGACTGGCGAGCCCAAGTGCCTCCATCATTGTCTGTAACGCTAGCGAGTTTCCAACAGCAGTCTGCGACGGCCGCCCAGGCAATTTTTGGGCGATTTCTCGGAGTATCAAACCTTGCGACCTAAGTTGCACCGCCATGACACGAATCTGTTCGCGTTGTGGCGGTTCGAAAAGATCCAGTGTGATCTCCGCGGATAGAAGTTCCTGGATGCCGGGAACGCGACCAACGTCCTCAAAGCTTCCAGCCAAGTTCAGTCGGACTTTCGCGCGGGGAAATACGTGGCCGCCGTCACAAAGCCGAACGAGATAAACTTGGAATTCCGGAACAAGTAGACGCAATAGATCACCGAACTCAGGCGATTTTACCGAAGCAACACCGAGCTCTTTTTCAAGCGCATCACGAAGTTGCGAAATCGATGACGGCAAATTGAGCGGACGTCCTTGGATTGCCTCCAGGCGCCGGCGCTCACAAACGAGCTGCCGTGCCCGCGCATCCAACTCGGCCATGACCTCTTCTAGAATGGGACGGGGACCATGAGTTTTTATTGCCAGCTTGAGGTTTTCCTTTTCTCGATTGAATTGCTCTTCATCGCGACGCAGTTTAGTCCAGCGATGTGAAAGCCCACCCGACGCTTCCTTACTTGCGTTCAACACCATGTCCCTAAATTGCGCGTCGAATCCGTTAAGTTGGTAGAGCTTTGAAGTAATCGCCTCGATGACTTTCTGCCCGGCCAATGCGCCCGCGAAGCCTATTGAGTTCCAGCAACGCCATTCGCGTGCTCCGGAACACATCAGGTTTTCGGTCAGGCCGTTGGCGCCCCAGATGTATTGACGCCCACAGTACCAGCACCGGGCATGTTGTCCGGGAAAAACGGTCCGTTTGCGTGGGTGCCCGAATAGAGGATCTTGGCCGTCGACATGCTTGCGCTTTATTGGCGCATTCCTTTCTGAAAGAGCGGCGTTAAGCTCGTCAAATTCGTCGGCATCCAAATGTGCGAGCTCTGGGTACTCGCGGTAATTGGGTCCTTTTGGGTTTGGCACCGAAACGCGCCGGCCAGTTTCGTGATGCTTGATTGTTTTTTTGAAGCCCCGCCCCGGCATGCCCTTGAGCACCGAATTGCCGAAAAATCGCCTTACCATGGAACCGTTCCATCGCTTATTTCGGCAATATGGGCCCACCGGCACGCCTTCGGCATTGAGCCAATCGGCGACGGCTGAGCAGTTCAAGGTTGCTCGTAGACGTTTCGCGGCTTCCCGGATTATTGGCGTCAAGGTAAGGTCTTTTTGCCAATCATCATAGGTCGTCGCGTCATCGGGTACGATGAATCCGAAAATCTCGCGAGCCATCGCGCCGCCGAATTTCAAGAAACGATTCATCAACTTGTGCTTGAGGCGTTTGGACGTATGGGCGTTATGGCCGACGTGATCACGACAAGCCGACAAAACGTCTTCCTCCCAACTGTCCTCGGTCGTATCGACACAGTCATTGGGTGCCAGGACGCGCGTACCATGATCGACCGCAATGCCGCATAGCCAGCATGCTTCGGCCCCGCGGACAAGCCGTCCGAGATCCTCGCAAATCAGCACGTCGAGATTTCGACTACGCAGCAGCTTTTCAACTTCAGCAAGTTCGGGGCGATCGAGTCGCTCGCCTTTTCCTTTGGTGGCAATGCAGATAAATTCTGTTGGGCCTTGATACATCTCGGCTACGACTTCCTTCGCGTGATCCGATTGGTCGTCGAGACTCAACTCCTTTTGATTTTGGCCACCGCTGATGCGCGCGACGATTCCCACGACCAATGCGTGACCATTCCGCGGAATGATGGGAGTTTGTCCAAACATCTTCGGTCCTCCAAAACGTTGGAGGTCCGAGACGAGATGATTGACACAATGTGCCAATCAAGATGACTATTCGTGAGAGTCCATGAGGATATTTGAATCTTCGTGACCAGTGACAAGTCCAATGGACATCGCGACTTGTTTCGCTAACTTGATGCTTGGCATTAAGTTGCGGCAGAGGTCAGGTAGTTTCCCTCCCTCTCCGCTTGTCTGGCAAGGAGTTGCGTCGGGACGTGACTTCGATTAGACTTCATCCCATATCTTGACGTGGGCGCCAGTTGGAGCAGATTGGGCGAAAGTATTCGCACGAGACCTTTCGGATTGATTCCAGGCGTCCAGGATCCTCGATCTGATCCTCGTCAAGATCCCGATCCATCCGGCGGCTCATGCCTTTGTTGTCGGCCGCTCGATCGTGACCAATGCAAAGAAGCATCAAGGCGCCGCGCTTCTGCTCAAGTTCGTTGCCAATCGCGCCAACGTTTCGCCGCCACGGCTCGAATTCGTTCCTCGGTGTGCGTGAGCAGCAAGGCCATCTGGTCGAGAGCGTCGCGCCTCCCCTGCTCTTCCAGGCGTTCGAGATTCCTCAGCAACACCGCCCGCATCCCAATCCCAAAGCGGCGACGCTGGCGTGGCTGCGGAAGGTTGGCCGGTGTCAGAAGAGCGCCCGTGCGGAGGAGTTCTTCGGACATTCCAAGTTCCCGAGAATTGGCCTCACACGGAGCTGACGTAAGTGAATATTCTATTGTTCGACAGAATGCACCATGGAGCGATTCGCGTTCGAGGAGTTGTAGGAAATTGACATGTCAGACGATCTGCGACGCAAGCTCCGGTTTCTGGAGGATGATTACTTTGGACAACCTCTTATTGCGCAGCAAGCCGATCTGCGCGAAATCAATCTTATTCGCGCTCAGCTCGGCATGCCTCTCGTCGATGGACACCTGAAAGAAATTGGCGTTGCCGAAAAGGAAGACGTCGTGCAACCGTTGCCCGAAGCCGCGGCAGAGCAGAAATCCGATGAGGTGAAGGACTTTGCGGAGGCCAGGGCAATCTATCAGGCGTATTTGACGAAGCTGAAAGAACTCGACGTTCATCGGGCGTACGCCGAGAAGGTTGCCGACGCGACCGCTGGTCATGGCCTAACGCCGGTTCGTCCCCTGGCAACCATGGGCACGGGCGGCGGACCGCTTTTGTGTGATCACTGCGGCAAGCCAATGGTTCTGGAGGGCGGCCCATTTCACGGCGTAACTGCGGATGTCGCGTGGAAGGAGCATCCCGGAGATTGGAGTTCCTGGATCCTTGGCGGCATGGTCGTCGAAATCCATACGAATGGCACGCTGCGAATTTACCATGGTTATCCTGGGCGAAACGACGATCAGTGCTGCAACGTCGCCAGTCGGGAACACGAGAAAGCCCTGGCAGAGTTTCAGTCGGGCGAGGGTTATCAGAAAAGAGACTTGATGCAGGCTTTGGTTGCGCAGGAGTTTCCTGGCATGACCAACGACGAGTGCCTGGATCTGGTCAACAAAATCCTGGACACGCTGTTCGCGTACGATCCAGGCATTGGCATCAATCGCCCTGATGAAGCAAGCCAAACTTCTTTGCTGTCATCGTGATTTCCGTTTCATGGACGGTGTGCCC
>DAIOGM010000003.1:611-11892 GCA_036745215.1 Gemmataceae bacterium | reverse complement strand
GTGCCCTGCAAGATCGGTCAGCCCCGGAAAAAAATCGCCGAACGCGTTGATTTCAAGGATGAAATGCCTTGCGAAACCTCGTTCGAAGACGAGATCGACGCCGACGGAAGAACACGCATAGAGCCTTGCCGCGTCCACGCAATGATCGAGCGCATCGAGCCAGGCCCGTGTCGGAATGGCCGCCCGACAATCGTGCCAGCGGCCGCGCCGGCCGCCGAGGTGCAAGTTGGTCATTGGCAGACTGCTCAAGCGGAAGATCGTGAATGCCGGGGAGCCGTGAATGACGACGACGCGGACGTCAAAGTTCTGTCCGTCGATCTGCGCCATCGGAACGCCTTCCTGGATGAAGGCGCCCTCGCACAAAAGAAAGCTCAACACGTCGTCAAGTTTTTCTCCCGTGATCCGCTGCAATTTGCGTGTGTTGTGAAAGGTGTCGCCGACGCGCAGCATCGATGTGATGGCCCAGGGAGGATCGTCGAGCGCGTGGACGACCGCAATTCCCGTGGCACTCGAGCCGGCGTTGAGCTTGACGTAAGCCGTCTTGAAATGGCGCAACCTCAAATGATCGATCAATTGCCCGGCGTCACGTGGCGGCCGCAAAGTGGGGGGACACGGCAAACCGGCGTCCACGAGACGTTTCGACGTCGCGGTCTTGTCGAATAGTTCAGCAATCGCCAGCGGACAGGCGAGCGGAATCAGATTCGTCCGCCGATCCAGCGTCGCTCGTAAACCAGTCAGCGTCCGGCAGAAACCGCGATGCAACAACGCGGGATGAATCAGGGCGCTTTTCGCAATGTCCCCGCCACGCCGCCAGGAGGCCGGCGGGCACGACTCATCGCCGGCTTCCAGCAGCAAGCGCATTACTTCCTGATCGCGTCCCGGCGACTCCAGGCGAAAAATGCTTGGTTGATCATCAGTGGATAGATCATCAATCCGGCCCAGGCGCGGCACGACTTCGCGCCACGGGATCAAGGTGAGTTTGGGTTCGCAACTCCGCCGCCGCCAGAATGAAAGGAGTTCGCGTTCATACGCCTGCCAGCGTTTGCCGCCGGGATTGGCGACGATTACGTAACGCGGCTCATTCATAGTCGCCGTTGTAAAGATAGGTGCCTTCCTCGATCTCGTTGGCCGAGTGTTGAAAACTCGCTTCAAGCGAAGCGACCGCAGCTTGCAGCAGGCGGATGCCCGCGTCGGTGAGTTGATTTCGGCTCACGTCCAGGTGTTGCAGGTTCCGCAAATCCGGACTGCTCGCCAGGACCTTGGCGCCCTCATCCGAAATGCGACCATGCCGTAGATCGAGGACCTTCAGGCGTTTGAGGATTCGCGAGTGAACGATTTCCTCGCAACCCGGGTCGCCCATGTCGGTGAGCCGCAAACGCAAATGAGTCAACTTCGGGAGGTGGGGAGAATGAAGCAGCGCGCGGATCGCGTCGAAATGCAAATACGGCGCGGGCTCCTCGCCCCAGGCGCCGTCGGCCTTGGGATGAATGAGCAAATGACTCAAGTTGGCGAACGCGCGATTGGCAGCGAGCAATTCGAGCGGATATTCCCAGCAATGGTAGATTTGCATGATCCGCAAATGTTCGAGCGTGGCCAATTGAAAGATACGCCCAGTCGGCACGCTATCGGCGAACAGATAGAGTTCCTCCAGACGCGGCATGCGCTCGATCCATTCGGCCGTATTGTCGGCGCGCAGATGGCACTGAAAATGACAGAAATCGCCGTAATTCTCATCGCTGGTCCAGCCGAGTTGAAAAACACGCAGGTTCGCAAAATAAGGCCACGAAGCCATGATGCTCCGCGCGGGCTCTTCCTCCTGGGTGTTATCTTCTTCGTACAACCAGCCGCCGATGCGTAGTTCGCGCACGAGCCGAGTCTGTTGCGAGCGGACGAAAGCCGTCGCGCAGGCGCTGTTGACTTGATCGAGCGCGACCGAAGCGAGAATGCCGCGAACGAAAAAACGGTCGGGATCGGTGCGGGCGAATTCCATTTGACCTCGCCCGGATGGGCCGGATCGCTCGATTTGCGCCGCCCAGTCGCCACGCCATTGAGCACCGTGTTTATCAAGTAATTCGGCCTCGCGTTTTTTGAGAGCTTTTCGCTCGTCGGCGGAGCGCGAGGGATCCTCGAGAGCCAACTGCACATGGATGAACTCGCCGCGCGGATCGCCTTGTTCGGTGAGCCAGTCGGCGTACGCCGCATGTCCCGCCAGGTCGTCCGGGTCTTCGAGAATCGCACGTTCCAGCACTTCGCCGGTTGCAGCGGCCATCGCACGCTCCTATTCCATGTCGCCCATCCAGAGATATTCCATGTCGTCGTGATTGCCGCTCGGATCATATTGGCTGACGGCTTGTACTTTGGCGATGCCGGCTTTTGTCAAGTTGTCAATGCCCGTCTTGGTCAAGTAGTTGTTGGAGATTTCCAGCAACTCGAGGTTGCGAATGTCCGTGCAACCAGCAAGTACCTTTGCCCCCTCGTCGGTGATGCGCCCGTGCATAAGATCGAGCACCTTTAGATGCTTGAGGATGCCGGAACTGACGATCTCTTCGCACCCTTCATCCCCCAGGTCGCTGAGGCGAAGGCGCAGATGCGTCAGTTTTTTCAGATGAGGCGAGTGAACCAGCGCTTTCATGGCCGCGAGGCTGATGTAAGCACTGTCGTCATCCGGTTCCAGGGCGTGCGGGTGAAACATCAAGTGCGTCAAGTTCGAAAAGGCACTGTTCTCCGCCAGGATTTCCAGCGGGTAAGTTCGATTGTGGTCGATCTGCAAGATACGCAGCTTCGGCAGCGTCTTCATGGCAAACAATGTCTTCATGTCCACACGATGGGCGAGCAGGTAGAGTTCCTCCAGGTGCGGAGTGCGCGACACGAGATCGACCGCCGTCTCGCCGCTGGTGTGGCAGTTGCCTTCCTCCTCCGGTTCGCCCAGGAACAACACGCGCAACTGGCCAAAGTAAGGGCAGCGCAACAGCGCATACATCGACGGGTTGTCGGTTCCCGCGGGGATATCATCGCCCGGCTCGAATTCGCCGTCCTCATACGTTTCGCCATGCAGATAAAGGCGCTGCATGAAGCGGGCTTCCGGCGCCTTGGCGAGAGCGCGGGCGAACTTGACGCTGAGGGAAGGAAGTCGCAATGTCTCGAGCCAGCCGCGGTTGAAGCGGAACGGTTCGTCCCCGACGCGCTTCTGCAGCCACGGCGACAGAGGCTCCTGGTCCAGAATTTCGCCGGCGAGCGACCCAAGCCAGGTTCGGCCATGCGTCTTGAGCAGTTCCGATTCTCGTTTCTGCAATTCCTTGCGCTGGGCGGCCGGCGTTTGTGGATCTTCGAGCGCCAGCTGGACCTGGATGAATTCGCCGCGTGCGTCCCCCTGTTGCGTGAGCCAGTCGGCGTAGGCGGCGTGTGCGGCCACATCGTCGAAATCATGCGCAATCGCTTTTTCGAGCACGTTCTCCGTCGTTGTGGTCGCCACCGGTGGCGTGATTTCGACGTAACCGCCCGCGAGTTTTTCTTGAATGATCTTGTCGTAGGCCTTCTGGGCCGCGTCGTTCGTGCCGAAGTCCTTGGTTTTGGACTGTCCCTTGGTGCCGATTTTGCCCCACGCGACGGTGTAACTGGAGCCGGAAAGTTCGATGTTCCAGAACTTGTACGATTCATCGTCCACGAACTTGAATTTTCGCATGATCGCCTCGGTGCTTGCGAATGGGAGTATTTTGTGGTTGGATGTTACCGGATCGGTTAGCGACTCGCAACCAACTAAATTGAAAATGCCATGATCGACGTCAACAGGCTAATCGGCACGCATGACGTGTTGTTCGTCACCCTGGACACGCTGCGCTACGACGTCGCGCAGGATTGCTTGCGCCAAGGACGCACGCCGGGTCTTGCGTCGCTGTTGCCGAACGGGGCGTGGGAGGAGCGGCATTCGCCGGGTAATTTTACCTATGCCGCCCATCAGGCATTTTTTGCCGGTTTTTTGCCGACGCCGATAACGCCCGGGAAGCATCCGCGCCCGTTTGCCGTGCGTTTTCCCGGGAGCGGAACGACGGTCGCCCGGACGTGTGTGTTCGATGCTCCTGATATCGTGCGCGGGTTGCAAGCGCGTGGCTATCATACGGTATGCATTGGCGGCGTCGGCTTCTTCAACAAGCGAAGTCCGCTCGGCAACGTGCTGCCGGATTACTTTGCGGAATCGCATTGGCGGGAGGATTTCGGCGTCACGGACCCACGTTCGACGGAGAATCAGGTCGCCCAGGCGCGAGAGATCGTCGAAAGTTTGCCGCCTGATCAGCGGCTGTTTCTTTTTGTCAACGTATCCGCGATCCATCAGCCGAATTATGCTTACTTGCCGGGCGCCTCGAACGATTCACTCCAATCGCACTCGGCCGCCTTGGCGTATGTCGATCGGCATTTAACTTCCCTGTGCACGATGATGGCGCAGCGGGCGCCGGTGTTTTGCATCCTTTGTTCCGATCACGGTACTGCGTACGGGGAGGACGGCTTCTGGGGACATCGACTAGGCCACGAGGTGGTCTGGACGGTTCCCTATGCGGAATTCGTCCTGCCCAGGATTACAGCATGACCAAGCTTGCGACAATGTTGAGTGGTTCTCCCTACCAGGGTTACTCCTACGCCTATCCGCACAAGACGGCGTATCGGCCTTTGCCGGCGGCGGTCGATCTGCGCGATCTCTGGGCGAACGAGGATCGCGATTCCCTTTTCCTGTATCTCCATGTCCCGTTCTGCGAGATGCGCTGCGGCTTCTGCAATCTGTTCACGCAGGCGAATCCACGAAAAGAAGCGGCCAACAATTACTTGAGCGCCCTGGAACGCGAGGCATGCGAGGCGCGCGAAGCTCTGGGCGATGCGCAATTCGCCCGCATTGCGATTGGCGGCGGCACGCCGACGTTCCTTGACATCGCTGGACTCGAACAGGTGTTCCGTTTGATGACGGCGATGGGCGCCGAGCCGCGCAAGGCGCCACTTTCGATCGAGACGTCGCCGGACACGATCGATGATGAAAAGCTCTCACTCTTGAAGGACTGGGGCACGACGCGCATCAGCATCGGCGTGCAGAGTTTTCTCGAATCGGAAACGTCTGCGGTGTTGCGGCCTCAAAAACGGGCCAAGGTTGACGAAGCGTTAAGTCGCCTGCGCCTCGCGCGTTTGCCCGTTCTCAATATTGATTTGATTTACGGCATGCCCGGTCAGACGGTCGAAAGCTGGCTGACTTCCGTGCAGAACGCGATGGAGTATCGCCCGCAGGAATTGTACCTGTACCCGCTCTACGTGCGTCCAGTCACGGGTTTGGGCCGAGCTGAGAAAGAGTGGGACGACCTGCGGCTCGACTGTTATCGCGAAGCTCGACATCTGCTGCTCGAATGCGGCTACGAGCAAGTTTCGATGCGAATGTTCAGCTCAAAAGGAGCGGCGACGAATCCAGGCCCGGTCTATTGCTGTCAGGACGACGGCATGGTCGGGCTCGGCTGCGGCGCTCGTTCGTACACGCGCGGTTTGCATTACTCGCGCGAATTCGCGGTTGGCGCCGCCCATGTCCGCGCGATTCTCGCGGATTACATCGCTCGCCCTGGCCCGGCTTTTCGATTCGCGGATTATGGCTTCTCGTTGAGTCCGGAAGAACAGCGTCGCCGTTATTTGATCCAATCCCTGTTGCAAGTCGCCGGCTTGTCGATATCGCAATATCGGCAACGCTTCGGCAGCGACGTCATGACGGATTTTGCCGAACTGGGCGAGCTGGAGTCGCGCGGCCTTGCGCAAAGAACGTCGGATCGTCTCCAGCTAACCCCAGCGGGATTGGAACGTTCCGATATCATCGGTCCATGGCTCTATTCGTCGCGCGTTGTCGAATTGATGAACTGTTACGAAACCAAGTGAACACAGCGCGGCGAAGCCGCAACCAAGACCAATTCGAAGCAAAGTCCTACTTCCCAATCAGAAACTCTCCGCGTTCTCTGCGCCTCTGCGTTTCTAAAAAGGGTTTCCGCGCTGTGAATGGATGACATCCCATTTAGAAACGCAGAGGCGCAGAGAACGCGGAGGACGGAACCACAAATCCTTGTTGGAATGGTGTTTGACAGCGCCGAGATTTCCGCGCTTGATAACTTCCGCAGGAAACAAAGATTCTTGACATTAGTAGAACAGGGTCGTTGTCTCATTGCCACCACCGGAGCAATCGTTCCAACACCGCAATCCAGGCTGAAACCGTATCCTCGCTTTCAACGTTGGCGATGCCGTTTTCATCCGGTATCACAAGCGACGGCAGTTTTCCGTTGAGTACTAAACTCGCCATCACGCAGGACTCCGCCTCCAGCGACTGACCCTTGACCGACAACGTCAGACAATGGCACAGGCTGCGTCGGGCTCGTTGCGCGCAATGACCGGAAAGACGCGTCCGGTCGAGGCGGGCGACGGTTGCCGAGCCGTTGGCAATTTGCTCGCGCAGCACCATTTGCAGCACCGCCTCCTCGGGCTCAAGTATCCTGGGCCGATGGGGCTCGTCGAGAAACAGGAATTCGAACGTCAGAGCATCGTCGCCGAGCCATTCGTGAATCTTGCCGAGCGCTGCCAGCGTGAGCCCAAACGCGAGGACGAGGCGTTGCCACGGCGCGTCGGCGTCCTTGTGGCGGGCGTCCTCCAGATCGGCGTACAGTGCGAACACAAAGTTACGGCGGCGGCGCAAGAATTGATTCTCGTCGCGCGAATAGTACAAGAGTTCGTCGCGCAGGAACTTGACGTCGAAAAGATCGGGGCGGTCGTCGCGTTCCATGTAGGCGAGTTGCGAATGCAGCAGACTCTCAACGCTGCCGCGCGTGGAGATCGACGTGAAGCCGCCGACCGGATAGCTGTCCTCATCCAGGATCGGCGTCGGAATCTCGTGACGCCGGGAGAGTGGACGCGGCCGCAAGCGCGGCATGCGCTCTTCAAGAAACGCCGCGGCTTGCAATACTTGCCGCAGAGCGACGCGCTGCGAGAATTGCGCCAGCGCCGTGCCGTGCTCCAGTTCGAACACGTCCTCCGGCCCGAGCACGGCGGCAACGCTGCGCACTTTTGTCGTCAACTCTTCGTACAGCTCAACCAAGAGCGGCAAGGGCCCCCATTGATTGAGCGAATCCCAGCCTGCCGCGAGCACTTCTTCCGGCGCACGCGTGCGCAGCCCCTTGAGAATCGCCGGGCTGAAGTGAACGCCGCTCAGATTCGCGCGGCGCATGAGTTGATTGACGAGGAACGCTAGGCCTCGCGTCCGATCCCGCCCGGGCTGACGCCGCACCGCGTCGCCGGCACGCTCGAAGCTGGTGTCGGCGTACAGCTTTCCCAGAACGTGATCCTCATAGGTGCGCGTCAATCCTTCGGGCCAGTGCGGGATCGGCGCGAATTCGTGCCGGCGCGTGCTTTCCGTTTCGAGCGCAAGGTGGCTCACGTCCGCCAGGAAACCCAAGGGCGGCAACGGATCGCCGGCGCCGGTAAACTCCAGCGCCAACGCGATAACCGACGGCGCCAGCTCAGGCGTCGGCGGGACGGTGCGAGCGAGCCACAGACTTTGCTCGGCGAAAGTCCGCGCCGATTCCGCATCGCGCAGTTCGTGAATTTGCATGTTGAATATCCTACGCGCGTGGTAAAATCGCTCCCATGAATCTCTCGATTCTCTACCGCGGCCCGCTCTCGAGCTGCAACCACGATTGCTGGTATTGCCCCTTCGCCAAGCGGCAAGAATCTGCGTTTGAACTCGCCAAGGATCGCGATGCCCTCGAACGATTCGTCGCGTGGGCAGAGCAACATCCGAACATCCAGCTTCGGATCCTGTTCACCCCGTGGGGCGAGGCGCTCGTGCGCCGATGGTATCAGGATGCGCTCGTTCGGCTGACGCGTTTGCCTCACGTCCAGCGTGCAGCCATTCAAACCAATCTCTCGTGTTCGCTCGACTGGGTTGATGCGTGCGACAAGAAACGCCTGGCTCTGTGGACGACGTATCATCCCGGCGAGATCGAGCGGCCACGGTTTGTCGCCAAGTGCCGCGAACTCGACCGGCGCGGCGTGCGCTACAGCGTCGGCGTCGTCGGCTTGAAGGAGCATGCGGACGCCATCGACGCATTGCGCCGCGAGCTCCCCGCCCACATCTATCTGTGGATCAACGCTTACAAGGACGAGACCGATTATTATCGCGAGGAAGACGTTCGTCGGTTCACGGAAATCGATCCGCTGTTTCCCATGAACAACGTCCGCCATCCAAGCCTTGGCAAATCATGCCGCGCCGGCCACAGCGTGATCTCCGTGGACGGCGACGGCGTCATGCGGCGCTGTCACTTCATCAAGGAGCCGATCGGTTCCCTGTACGACGCCGATTTCGCGAAGGCGTTGTTGCCGCGCGCTTGCACGAACGCGACGTGCGGCTGTCATATCGGCTACGTGCATTTGGAGGAGCTTGGCCTCGATCGCGTTTTCGGCGATGGCATTCTGGAGCAGATTCCAAATGACACCAACGGTCACGCTCCCAAAAGCGCTGGCACTTTTTCTCTCAGCAAGTCCATTTCCTGATTCGTCTCCCCCAAATACGCCAGCAGCCTCAGATCATCGCGGTTGACGGTGCCGCCCGTCAAAAGCCAGGCACGGACGCGCAGCACCTTGTAAAGCTTGACCAACTTGCGGTCGCTGATGAAGATGCGGTCCTCGCGCACCAGCGTCTTGACGAGTCGCTGGAACTCCCGAAATACCTCTGATGGGAAGAAGGTTTGCCGATCGTTCTGCTCGTCGCCGCGACCGACCTTCTGACGGCGAGCGAACAGAAGCGTGAGATAACGGTTGGCCTTGAGCAGGTCCGTCAGCGTGCAGTGCCCTTCGCACCAGGGCTTCTGGTTGAGGTTGCGATGGACTTCCGACTGCAAGCCGGCGTCGATCAATTCCTCAAAATGCTCGTCCTGCACCGATCGACTCTGGGCCTTGAGCACGAAGCGATCCTTGAGGGCCGACAGTTCACCTTGCTCGGGCACTTCGTTCGTTGCGGCGAACAGCACGCGCAAGTTGACCGGTTGCGGCGCGCCATCCTGGTAGAACTTCTTCTCGTTGATGATGGTGAGCAAGATGTTCAGGATCGCCGAGTTTGACTTGAAGATTTCGTCGAGGAACGCGAGCTTCGCCGTCGGCAGTTTCCCCTGCTCGCGGCGGACATAGCGTCCCTCGCGCAGGAGATTGATGTCAATCGGGCCCACGATCTCCGACGGCTCCGTGAAGCGCGTCAACATGTACTCGAAGTAATCCTCATCGCTGATGCCGAGGGCGTCTTTGAATTTGAGCACCAGGTCCGACTTGGCGGTGCCGGGCTGCCCGACGAGCAAAAGCGGCTCCTGCGCAACGGCGGCGACCATCATCAGATCGATCAGCTCTTGCTTGGCGACAAAGAATCGCCCCAGAGAAGTTCGCATGGCGTTGAGTCGGGTGCGCAACATCTCCGCTTCCGACTGCAATTGCGGCAACGTCCAGTCATCAGTTTCGCGTTTGTTGGTGTTCATGCTCGTCGCGGTATTTGACAGGGAAGTACTGGCATCGGGAGGGCGAGGCTCCTGCCGAGCCGGTTTGACACAGATTTTGCCGGGTTCACGGCTCGGCGGGAGCCTCGCCCTCCCGATTGTGTGGTTTCAGGGCACCAACATCTTTTATAACCCCGCCTTGCCCATCGCCGCGCGCATGGTGCGATGAATGCGCCGACGGACCAAGAATTCATCGTCGTCCAACCAGCGCCGCGCTTCCGGCGAGACCTTGAAATCCTCGGTCACGAGCGCCAGGATCGCCGCTTCAATGACATCGAGGCGCGACAACGAATAATGCGAATTCGTGGTGAATGCGTCATGCACCGAAGTCAATTTGCGAAAAAGCTCCAGGATGCGCGGCATGGACACTTCGAGCGGCGCCTGGCCCAGCGCCGCGGCGTAAGCGCATGCGAGCTGCGTCTGTTCCACCGGCGGCAAGTTCCCGTCAAAGAGCGCCGAGCGCGCGGCATCGAGGATGGCGCGGGCCGCTTCCGAATCGCCGAAGTACAGCCAGCCCGAGGCGACTTGCAACAAGAGACGCAATTCCTTGCCGTGCTCCGCCGGATTGCGCTCTACCGATTTTCGCTCGTGAATGACCGCGGCCATGCGCTCGAGCAGTTGGGCTGCTTCGGCACGCAAACCGAGCTTGCGCAAACCGCGAAACGACGCGCCCAGAAGCGTTTCGAGGTTGTTCGTCGGCAGGTCGTGGCCCTTGCCGCCCAGGAAGCTGTGGAATCGGCCGACGAGATCTTGCACCTCATCTTTCTTGTCATAATGCGCCGCCAGGAAGAGGCTTTTTTCGAGCAAAAGAGCCACATCGACCGCGTCCTTGGTTTTTGTCAGCGATTGTTCGACCTGATACAGCAATTCCGACGCGAAACTCTCGCCCAGGCGCGGCGCCAACTCGAGCGCCGTCGCAAGCACGCGCGGCTCCGGCGGGCGATTCTTCGTTTTCGTGGACAACAGCGTTCCCAGACGCGCTGCCAACCTGGCGCGATCGTCGATGTCAAACAGCAATGCCAGCTCACGGCTCAGATCGTCGGCGAATCGGCCGTGCCAGCGGCGGTAGGGATCGATTTTCTCGTGCGGCTCCAGGATGCGCGAGTGTTCGCGCAAGCGGTCGATCTTGTAACGATCAAGGCGTGCCTGCGCGATTTCCTTCTTGATCTTTTCTGCCCACGCGGAGTCGTTGGCGTGCAGTTTTTCCATGTCCTTCCAGTAACGTTCGGTCGATTCGAGTTTTTCGAGCAACTCTGCCGGAAGGCGACCGGCGCCGCGCTTGCCGTCGAGCGCTTCATTGATGCGAAATTCGAAGGCAGAAACGAGCCAGTTGGTCACGTCGTCCTTGCGAGTGAGTTTTTCATTGGCTTCGCTCAGAAGATTGCGGCACAGCGATGCTTCGCCGAGGTGGGCATAGACGTACGCGAACATCAGGTCCACATAAGACCCCGTGTCAGGAGCAATAACGACTCCCGTCAGAATCCACTTTTGCACGAGCGGCCGCATGCGCTGCATGTGATCGCGCACGCGGCGATAGCGTTCGCTCGACATGGCGCCCGAGACGCGCAGGAAGCCGGGCAGATCGAAGTCGGCGGTCAGTCCGTTGAGATAGAGCCGTTCGAGCACGCGATCGCGGGCGCGAGCGAGCGCCAGCACATCGCCGTGGGCGAGCCGATGCACCGCTTCGACCTCGCCGCACTGCACGCCAGGCTGGCGCCCTACCGCGAACGCTTCGGTAT
>DAIOGM010000003.1:0-601 GCA_036745215.1 Gemmataceae bacterium | reverse complement strand
GGGCGAGCCGATGCACCGCTTCCCACGCGAGCCAGGCCAGGCGCACGCCGACGAAGTTCTCGTGCTTCTCCAGTTGCTGCTGAATTCGGCCAAGGTGAGGCGTCAGTTGGTCGTGATTATCGCAGTCGAGCAAATTGACAACGAGAAAGCGCACGTCCGACGACTTCAAGTTCTCCTCGGCAAGCATGGCCGCCCAGCCGTGCTTCTTCCAGGCGGCGTGAGCGTGATCGCGCTCACGGCTTTCGCGCACGAATTCCGCGGCGGCGGGCGATTCGGCCTCCCACAGCGCGTTGCCGCAACAAATGGCGGCGTCGTCGGCGTGCCCGAGGGCCGCGTTGAGCCGGGCGAGCTGTGGCCACAGCGATTGCCGCTCTGGACTATCGAGCGGCGCCGTGAGCGCCACGAAGCGTCCTTCCAGTTCGATCAGCTCCCTTTCAAGCTGGCTCGGTTCGACGGAAGCCAGCGCATCGAGCGGCGTGTCTTTCTTCCGCTTCGGCCGCGATTTGTTCACGACCTCAAGCGTCGTTCCCGTGGCAATGTCCGCGTCTTCGTTCTCATCACCGTCCGGGCGCGGCGTACGGTCTTTGGGGCCTGGCCGTTT
>DAIOGM010000002.1:36062-50497 GCA_036745215.1 Gemmataceae bacterium | reverse complement strand
TGCCAATGTACTCGGCAAGATCGGAATCTTGCTGCCACGAAACTGAGACACGACCCCTTCCCAACCGACCTTGCGTTTCGCGGGTTGGCGAATCCAAATAGCGCCGATCGGGTGCGGCAAAAATGCGCGAACCCGCGCCGGCCTGCTCTTGTCCCCTCATCACCCTTCGCTACAATGGACGATTCCCTGATAGCCGTCGGATTTTTTTCGTAGAGAACGAGGTTGGCCATGAAAGTGCGTTCGAGCGTCAAGCGAATCTGTGAAAATTGCAAGCTGGTGAAGCGGCACGGCAAGGTGATTGTCATCTGCACCAATCCGCGTCACAAGCAGCGTCAAGGTTAATCCATATTCGTTTAGCGTTCGCGTGGCGCCATGCGAACGCTAAACGAAGAATGTTTGGAGTAATAGTCCATGCCGCGTATCCTGGGTGTCGATTTGCCGAATGAGAAGCCGATTCATATTTCGCTTCGTTACATTCGAGGCATCGGGCCGACCACGTCGCTGGAAGTGTGCGACAAGGCGAAGGTCGTGCCGACGCGCAAGGCGAAGGACCTGACCGACGAAGAAGTGGCACGCATCGCCAACATCCTCGACCGCGAATACGTGGTCGAAGGTCAGCTGCGGCGGCAGGAGCAGCAAAATATTCAGCGGCTCAAAGATATCGCCTGCTATCGCGGGTTCCGCCATCGCCGCAATTTGCCGGCGCGCGGACAGCGGACGCGTACGAATGCTCGCACACGCAAGGGGCCGCGGAAGACGGTCGCGGGCAAGAAGGGTGTCAAGGAAATGCGTTAATGTGGGTTGCCGTTTACGTTTAGCGCTCGCATGGCGCCACGCGAGCGCTAAACGTAAACAGGCTAAACGTAAACATGCGAAAAAACCTTGCCGATTTTGGTATCGACTCTACATTATAACAGATACGACCATGATGAGTCAGCACATCCGGCCCGGCCTCCGGTGAGGTCGGGCGATGTCGTTTTCCTCGAGGTAGCGACGTGGCCAAAAGCAAGAAGAAAAAAACCCGGCGCAATGTCGCGCGCGGCATCGCGCACATCAAATCAACGTTTAACAACACCATCGTCACCATCACCGACACCAACGGTGATACGCTCTGCTACGCCTCCGCCGGCACCGTCGGTTTCAAGGGCAGCCGCAAGAGCACGCCGTTCGCGGCTCAGCGGGCGGCGGAAGTGGCGGCGGATCGAGCGACCAAGTTCGGCTTGAAGGAAGTCGAGGTGCGCGTCAAAGGTCCCGGCTCCGGTCGCGAATCGGCGATCACCGCGCTGCAGGCCGCCGGCTTGTCGATCAAGGTGATTGAAGACGTGACGCCGTTGCCGCACAATGGCTGCCGCCCGCCCAAGAAACGACGCGTGTAATTATTACTGGTAGAGTGGGCCGAGTCTTCGAGGCCCACCGGAGCGGCGCAATGACAAACGGTGGGCCTCGAAGACTCGGCCCACGCTACAACTTGAACTATTCACAAGGAACCCATGGCTCGTCACATTGACCCCGTGTGCAAACTGTGCCGTCGCGAAGGCGTCAAGCTCTATTTGAAGGGCTCACGCTGCGAAAGCCCGAAGTGCGCCATCGAACGCCGCAATCAACCCCCCGGCATGCACACCCGCCGCGGCAAGCAAACGGAATACGGCGATCGTTTGCGCGAGAAGCAAAAGCTCAAACGCTTCTACGGCGTGCTCGAACGCCAGTTCCGCCGCTACTTCGAACTGGCGTCGCGCTCGACCGAGAACACCGGCGAGGCACTTTTGAGCATCCTCGAACGCCGGCTGGACAACGTCGTGCATCGCCTCGGCTTCGCTCCGTCCCGCGCAGCCGCGCGTCAGCTCGTCGCGCATGGCCATATCATGCTGAACGGCAAGCATTGCAATATTCCGAGCGTCGTGGTCAAGAAGGGGGACAAGGTCGCCGTCAAGAATCACCCCAAGAGCATCGCCCAGGTCAAGCTCAACCAGACGTCTCATATCGAGCCGATCCCCGACTTCCTCGAAATCACCGGCTCCGAGCCGCCGGAAGGCTTGATGAAAAGCGTCCCCGGCCGCGGCGACGTCGATCCGCGTTTAAGTAAAGACAAGGAATTGAACGAGCAACTCATCATCGAATTCTGCTCGCGCTAACATCAACACATCCCAGGGGTTCGGATTACCTCACCCCTGGGCTTCCGCAGAAGATTGACCATTGGAGATTTCCTCATGCGTATCAAGTGGCGCGGTTTGGAACTGCCCAATCGTCTGACCTGCGAGCGGGAGACGCTCACCGACACCTATGGCAAGTTCTTCGCCGAACCGTTCGAACGCGGCTTCGGCGTGACCATCGGCAACAGCCTGCGTCGGGTGCTTCTCTCCAGCCTCGAAGGCAGCGCCATCACGCGCGTCAAGATCCAGGGCGTGCAACACGAAATCACGACCATCCCAGGCATCTCCGAGGACGTCACCGACATCATCCTCAATATCAAGAGCCTCGTGGTCAAGAACCTGACCGATCAGACCAAGATCGTCCGCATCGAAAAGCGGCAGCACGGCGTCGTCCGCGCGTCCGACATCATCGCGGATGAATCGGTGCAGATCATCAACCCGGAGCACGTCATCGCCACCATGACCGACGACGTGCCCTTCGTCGTCGAGTTGACCGTCGAGAACGGCCGCGGCTATCACACCGCCGAGGACAACGCCGGCCGTGAACGTGAGATCGGCGTCATTCCCGTCGATTCGAGCTTCTCGCCCGTCTCGCGCGTCAAGTACGAGATCGAGGAAACCCGCGTCGGCCAGAAGACGAACTACGACAAGCTCGTCATGGAAATCTGGACCAACGGCACCTTGAGCCCGCACATGTCGCTAGTGGAAGGCGCCAAGATCCTGCGGAAGCACTTGAACCCGTTCATCCAGTACGCCGAACCGGGCCCGGAGATGTCGCTCGACGAACGCGCCGACGCAGCTTCCTCCAGCGACACGGTCGATCACGAACTGGAACGCAAGCTCAACATGAGCCTTGCGGAACTCGAACTGTCCGTGCGGGCGACGAACTGCCTCGAATCGGAAGGCATCACGACGGTGCGCGACCTCGTGATTCGCACCGACGAGGAGTTGCTCGAAGTCCGCAACTTCGGCGAAACGACCTTGCGCGAGGTCAAGCAAAAGCTGACCGAACGCGGCTTGAATCTGGGCATGAAGTCGCCCATGCGAAGATAGGGATCAGGAGTCAGGAGTCAGAGGTCAGAATTTAGATTGACCTTGATTCCTGACCCCTGACTCCTGACCTCTGACTCCTGGTAACTACCATGCGACACCGAAAATCCGGCCGAAAACTGAATCGCAACTCCACGCATCGGCTTGCGCTGTATCGCAACTTGACGATGGCGCTCATTCGCCATGAGCGGATCATCACGACCCTGCCGAAGGCGAAGGCGGTGCGTCCGTTCGTCGAGAAGCTGATCACGCTCGCGAAGAAGGACACGCTGCACGCTCGGCGTCTGGTCGTTTCGCGACTTGGCCCCATGGCCGACGCCGAAGTGAAGCCGCAAAAGGACGACGACGGCGAAGCGGATCATCGCACGGTGGTGCAGAAGCTGTTCTCGGACATCGCGCCGCGTTTCGCTTCACGACCCGGCGGCTACACGCGTGTCCTGAAACGGCATGAAGTTCGCCTGGGCGACGCAGGTGCGACGGCGTATTTGGAGCTATTGAAGGCCGGCGAAACGCGCAGCCGGGCCAAGGCGGCGTACACCGCGCCCGCGCCCGCGCCGAAGATTGAAGAGCAGCCGGCGCCGCAGCCCGAAGCGAGCGGGCAGCCGACGCCGCCGACCGAGGCGCCGACGACGTGAGCGAAACCGAATTCCGAGAAAGCCGATCCGCAAGGGTCGGCTTTTTTTGTCGGCGCGGCACTTGACTCGCAGTCAAACTCTGTTTACGATTGAATGACATGACGACAAAACGCGCCAAATATGTTGACCTCGACGGCCGCGAGTGGCCGCTCAATGACTTAGGTCAGGATGAACGCCAATTGATTGCGAAACTTCAGCGGAGTATGAAGCGTCACCTGAACTCGAAGAGTAAGTTGCTGCAAAAATGGTGCGATTTCGACAACCATTGGCTCCCATTAGTACTGGCGTTCTACAAGGCAAAAGGCGTCTCACGGAAGGAAATCGTCCAAACACCGGTTTTCCAAATCGCGCAGGATTTAAGCGGCCGACTTGCCGTTTCCCTTGGCTTGGTGAAGAAGCCGGATTACCGCAGTGGGCTTAGCGAAATTATTGATTCACAATTCAAATCGCGACGCGAATTCTGCGAAGCGACGGGCCTGACCGAAGATATGTTGTCCCATGTCCTCGCGGGGCGCAAGGACCTTTCGATCGAAGCGCTGACGAACGCGCTTGACCAAATGGGCTTCACGATTCGATTCGTCCGCAACCGGAATGTCAATCAGTCAGCGTGACTTTGCCTTCACATCCAAACACACCAGCTTCTGCCAATCACGCACGTACAGCCGCCCGTTCGCGAGCACCGGGACCGACCAGCACGAACGGCCTTGTGACGAGAACTCGAAGTTCGCCTTCTCGACGTAATCCTTTGGACTCGCCTCGATCAGCGCAAGATTGCCGTTCGCGCCGTACACGATCAGCTGATCGTCGAACGCCAAGACGGAGCCCTTGTCGAAGCCGCGCTGGTCCCACAGGAATTCGCCGGTGCGAATGTCCATGCATTTGAGAATCTTGTCATCGAAGCCGTAAATGTGATCCCGGTGCCGCACGCTGGTGCCGATGTGGTTTTGCAGCTTTTTCTTTTCGTACACGAGTTTCGCGTTCCATTCATTGCCCGTCTTGGCGATTTTGAGGAGCGCACTGCCCTTGCCGTAATAAGACGACAGAAAAACGTAATCCTCGATGACAATCGGCGTCGCGATGTTGGCCTGTTGTTGAACCGCCCAGGGATAGCTCCAACGTTCGTCGCCGGTCGCGGGGTCAACGCTGACGAGCCGGATGCCGGTGAGGAAAAGGATTTGCCGCTCACCATAGATTGTCGCGGGGATCGGCGAAGAATAGCTGGCGAGATCGTCGTGCTTCTTCCAGAGGACCTTGCCGGTTTTCTTGTCGAGCGCCGCCAAACCCTGACCGGCGCTGCCGCCGGGCATGATGAAGACGCGCTCGCCTTCGACGAGCGGCGAGAACGCGATGCCCCATTCCGGGATGCGTGCGGAGAATTCTTCGAGGAGATTCTTCGACCACTCGACCTTGCCGTTGTCAATTTTCAAGCAATGCATGTTGCCCTTGGCGCCGACCGTGTAGACGAATTCGCCGTCCACGCTGGGCGTCGAGCGCGGGCCATCGCCGTAGCTGTTGCGATAATCGCATTCGTACTCGAAGCGCCAGCGTTCCTTGCCCGATTCAGCGTCCCAGCAGAGCACCGCCTCGTTTTTGTCCTGTTGAAACAGCAAATAGACCCGGCCATCTGCGACGGCCACGCTGCCAAAGCCCTTGCCGGTCGGTTGCTCCCAAAGGGCTCGCGGCCCATCCTTGGGCCATTCGGTGAGCACGTCGGATTCTGTCGAGAAGCCGTCATGATTCGGACCGCGCCAGTTGGGCCAATCGTTCGCGCTCGTCGGCGGCCAGGCAAACTTACGGCTCGCGAGTTCCTTGAGCAAATCCGCATCGGCTTTTGAATGATCGAGCCGGCGATAATGATAAACCGCCAGGCCGACCAAAACGATCAGGCACAAGGAAATGACGAGAACGTCGAGCAAACGGCCCGGACGCGGACGGCGACGAACGATTGGCATAAAACGACCTCCATGAAATGATGTGTTCTTTGTCCACGAAATACGGATTTTGTCAAGCGCCCCATTCAAGGCGAGCCACGGGGTTTATCCCCGTGGCAGGATGGCCATCCCACGGGGATAAACCCCGTGGCTCGCTGCGTTCGCAAGGAAACCCTATGTCCACACCGACTCCCGGCCGCCGACTGCGTAACGCGTTCGAACGCCAGCCGATCGCCATCCCCGGCGTCTTCAACGCGCTCGTGGCGAAAATCGCGGAACGTCTGGGTCACGACGCGGTCTACCTCTCCGGCGGCGCCCTGTCCGCGACGTTCGGTGTCCCGGATGTTGGCTTGCTTACGTTGACGGAGTTCGTCAACGAAGCCCGCACCATCGCCCGCGCCACCGCCCTGCCCTTGCTGTGCGACGCCGACACGGGCTTCGGCGAAGCGCTCAACGTCGAACGCACCGTGCAGCTCTTCGAGGACGCCGGCGTCGCGGGCATTCACCTGGAGGATCAGGAGTTGCCCAAGCGTTGCGGGCATCTCTCCGGCAAATCGCTGGTCAGCGCCGACGCGATGGCCGCCAAGTTGCGTGCCGCCGTCGCCGCCAAGCGCGACCCGGATTTCGTGATCATCGCCCGCACCGACGCGCGCGGCGTTCACGGCATGGATGAAGCGATTCGCCGCGCCAAGCTGTATCTCGACGCCGGCGCGGACGCGATCTTTCCGGAAGCGCTCGAGAGTCCCGGTGAATTCGCCGAGTTCGCGAAGGCCGTCGATGCGCCGCTGTTAGCGAATAACACCGAGTTTGGCCGCAGCCCGAACATGACCGTCGAGGCGTTCGGCGCCCTGGGCTATTGCATGGTGCTCTTTCCGCTGACCGCTTTTCGCGTGGCGATGAAGGGAGCACGCGACACGTTGGCGGACATCAAGACGCTTGGCCATCAACGCGATCGGATTGACCAAATGTTGACGCGGGCGGAGTTGTACGATCTGTTGGGGTACAAGGATTTCGAGGAACGCGATCGGGCTTATTTCAGTGAGGTCAAGCCGTTGGATGGTGCGGCTGAAAAACACTTTGAAACGCAGAGATCGCAAAGTACGCGGAGAGAATTGGAGAAAACGAGAACAAAAAAGAAGTCGAGCAAACGGAGGTAGTTAGCCATGTCGCGCATGTTTTCTGCACTCCGTTTTCCGCAGCGGCTCCTTTTCTTCTCTGCGACTCTCTGCGTCCTCTGCGTTTTGAAAAGTTCGATCTTTGCCCAACCAAAAACCCCCGCCGCCAAACACCTCGTCAAGCCCGGCGGCTTCATTCAGCATTTGACCTGGTCGCCCGACGGCAAAAAGTTTCTCTTCACGCGCATCCACGCCGGCAAGATGGGCCTGTGGACCGTCAACACCGACGGCACGGACCTGACGCAGCTTCTCCCCAAGGCCAACACGCCCCACTTCGACGGCGGCTGGTCGCCCGACTCCAAGCGCATCGTCTTCGTCTACGACATCCTCCAGGGCACCGACGGCAAACTGCAACTCGATGTGATGAACGCCGACGGCGCCGGCCAAAAGAACGTCTTGCCTCACAAAAATTTCTTCGAGGAGTCGCCGCGGTACTCGCCCGACGGCAAGAAGATCATCTGGACCAGCACGCGCAACAAGAACCAGGACATCTGGATCATGGATGAAGACGGCAAAAACATGAAAGCGTTGACGACGGACCTCGCGATCGACAACGCCTCGACGTGGTCGGGCGACGGCAAGCAGATCGCCTTCACCAGTTCCCGCTCAGGCAACCTCGATATCTGGGTCATGAACGCCGACGGATCGAGTCCGAAGCGGTTGACAGATCATCCGAAGATGGACTACTGGCCCGTCTGGTCGCCCGACGGCAAGAAAATCGCCTTCACCTCGATGCGCGACGGCAACTACGAGATTTATCTGATGAATGCCGACGGCGGCATGCAAGTCAACTTGAGTCAGCACAAGGGAAATGACAATTACGCGACGTGGTCGCCCGACTCGCGCCGCGTGGCGTGGATTTCCAATCGCGACGGCGAATATGCTATCTTCGTGATGGATTCGCGCTAACAAAACGCGCCATCTAACGCTTCAACTTCCAGTCATACCGTCCCGCCGCCGGCTCCGCGATCACTTCGACTTTCAACGATGTCTTCTCAAGGTCTGCGTAATCCTGGTGTACAAAGTAGACATTCGGCTTCATGGGCTGCGGATTATCGACCGCGTAAACGACGACTTTGTACCATCCGGCCGGCGCTCCTTTTCTGCCGCCGGGGACGACAAGTTCAAAGCTGCCGTCGGCTTCGATGACGCCCACGGGCAAATGGAGGGATTCATTGCCCTTGGCCTTGTCAGGATAGAACGTCACGTTGCCCATCGGCACCGGTTTGTCATTGACGGTGAGCTTACCCTTGACGGGATGCAGCGTTTCGCCTGGCCCATTGCAACCAACGGCCAAGAGCAACGAGCAAAACAGGCCCGGTATCAACCGGCGGCGCCGCATTTTGATGGAGTTCATCACCAACCCCTTGAAGTCCGCCCATCACGGCAGGTTGACCACTTCGTTGCCCGCGTAGCTGGCCATGGCGCGGTAGTTGCCGAGGGTGATCGACTGCTCGATAAAGCGCACGGTGCCGTCCGCGTAAAGGAACTGCACGCCGCCGGGATGCCGGCTTTTGAAGCCGTTGTAGGTGCCCCATTCCCCGGAGTTGCCGCTCGTGACGTTGATCTGGTTGCCGTTCGCACGCATGGTGGTATTCGGGGGGATGGCGCAGGTGCGAACGGTGCCGACCGAATGGGCCCAGGAAAACTCGTTGCCCGCCGGTGCGGTCACATTGGCCCAGCGGGCGTCAAACCAATCTTCGCCGACCATGAAGGTGTTGCTGGTTCCATCGGTGATCTGCACCATCTTGATGGGCGCCTTCCACGCGTCCAGCGTGTAAATCCCGTTGGCGCCCCAGAAGCCGTCTCCGGAGTTCTTGAACGGAGGCGTCGCGTTGGCGTAATCGCCGTAATTGAAATTGGAGCCCAGAACGCCCTTGTAGCTCGTCAGACCGACCGTGATGGTGATCGCAGTTGACGGAGACGTCGGATGGCGCGTGTAACGCGTGAGTTCGGCGTGGATTTTTTTCGAGAATGCCTCATCGCTGGGGCAAAGATAAACCGCGATAGGCGTCGCGATCAGGGCGGTCGATCCGAGCACGGAAATCGGGATATTGCCGCTCTGATAGACCGTGCCCTGCTCGATATAAGGCAAGATGAGGGCGAGGAAACTCCACGACGACGAAGTGAAGTACGGCCCGCCAAACGCGGTGCCATCGCTGTAATCTCCGTATTGGCTTGCCGGGAGTTTCTTGTGCGCGTCGTGGTAACTTTGGACGCCCAGGCCGATCTGCTTGAGGTTGTTCAAGCACTGCGTGCGCGCGGCGGCCTCGCGAACCTTTTGTACCGCGGGCACAAGGAGCGCAATCAGGATCGCGATGATGGCGATCACGACCAGCAGCTCGATCAGCGTGAAACCATCACGGCGACGCGAAAATGGCACCATGGCAGCCTCCGAGTCAATGCAGGCGAACGCGAAGATAGCGCCGTGGGCGATCAATCGATTTGGTTTCCGGGCGATCCAGCATCAAATGATTTGTTGGCGTCCGAATGGTTACGCCTTCAGAAATATGAACCCAGGTCAATAGACCGCGCGCGCGAGCGTTTGTCAAGCCGGTAATCCAGCCCGATGCGATCGCGAAGTCCGAGTTCAGCGTTATAATCACGATACGCTCGAATGGCCGGATCGGTTCGAAGATGCAACGACGGTTCTTGACCCTGAATGAGCGGTGCGAGATGTGGACGAGATCGGCGGAAGGCAAAATGGTGAGAGTCGGGATTGAACCGACGACCCCAGCCTTTTCAGGGCTGTGCTCTACCAGCTGAGCTATCTCACCCCAAACGTAACAGCAAAGTTCAATTCTACCGCGCTGCCGCATCGCCGTAAAGCGGTCAAGCCGAAGAAACCACGCAAATGAGTAATTGCAAAGCGATGTGAAATGACCGAATCTTCCAAGTGAACCAACGTCGCCGTCAACGACACGCCGATCCAACAGAGCAGCACGACCCTCATTCTTTGACACCGTTCTCCTTCAAGAATGAGTTCGTCCCAGGAAACGGCAAAAACGGGAGCCGGCCGTCCTCTCTGTCTTCTCACGCCGGCTCCAGATCGCTATTTGCCGGTCCGTTGATGACCTTGCCGAGTTTGTCGAAGCGCGAGCCGTGACATGGGCAATCCCACGTCTTCTCGGCCGAGTTCCAATGAACGATGCAACCCAGGTGGCCGCACACCGCCGAGTGCTCGTGCGTTGTGCCTTTTTCATCGCGATAGACGGCGACCTTCGTCAAGCCGCGGCGAACCACGGCGCCGCTGTCGGCCGCGATCTGATCTTCGGAGGAGACCTCGCCACCGGTCATCCAGTCCGTGTATTGCGCTGCCATGTTGACGGCTTCTTTCGCAAACATGCCAACCGCACCGAGCGTTTTGCGCGACGGATCGTACAGGGACGTCCAGGGATTTTCGCGGCCCTGGATCAGGTCCGTCAGCAGCATGCCGGCGATGGTTCCATGTGTCATGCCCATGCCGGAATCGCCCGTCACGACGTAAACGTTGTCCTCATCGAGCGGATTGCGGCCAATGAAGGCGAGGCCGTCGATCGTTTCCATGACCTGCCCGCCCCAGACGAATTCGACTTCGCCCATATCCGGAAAGCGTGCGCGCGCCCAGGATTCGAGCCGGCCGTGGCGTTCATCGACGTCGTTCGCCTGCCCGGTTTTGTGATCTTCGCCGCCGACGATCAGGATTTCATCCTTGGTCCGGCCGGGCGCTTTTTGCAGGCGAACGTAGTGATACGACGCCGGTCGGCCCTGCGTCGTCGGGCCGGTGTCCCAGTAGAGGGCTTTCGGAACCGAACCCTGCGGCACCCGCGCTCCAATCACATAGGTCATGTAAGGCGCTTGCTTCGTGTGAATGGCGAGGAGATCGTTGATCGGCGAATTGGTTGCGACGATGATCGACTTCGCCTTGACCGAGTGGGCGCCGACCTTGACCTTGGCGAATTGGCCGCCGGTGATTTCGTCGGCATGACTGTTGGTGAAAATGCGGCCGCCCGCGTCCTGGATCGCTTTGGCCAGGCCTGCCAAATACTTCAACGGATGAAACTGGCCTTGATTGGGAAAGCGTAAACAGGGACCCAGTTCGGCCGAGCTGATCGGAACTCGCACGAACTTTTCGACGTCGACGAGCCCGGCGCTGTGAGCCGCCGCCAGCTCGCGGTCCAGGATTTCCTCTTCGTCGCCGGGCGCGAGAAACAGAAAGCCGTCGAGCCGATCAAATTCGCATTTGATTTTCTCGCTGCGCACGATGGAATCAATCCGATGGATCGCAGCCGTGTGGCTCTCTGCCGCCAGTTGAGCGCCGCGCGGCCCGTGCATGCGTTCGATTTCGTAATAGCGATCGTCGAGCGCGTTGGTGAGATGAGCGGTGGTCACCATCGTCATGCCGCCGGCGAGGGGTCCGTCGTCAATAATAACGACCGATTTGCCGGCCTTGCTCAGGCAGTAGCCGCAACTCAGTCCCGCGATGCCGGCGCCGACGATGCAGACATCGGCTTCGACGGTGCGCGTCAACTTCGGAAACGTCGGCATTTCCTCAGACGCCCAGACGGGTTCCGCTCGCGCGGTGGCCAGTGGACTGTTCATAAATCACCTCGTTTGGCGAGCCGAGCCCCGTCAGGGGCCGGTTGAGGATTTCGTCATTGACTCAACCGGCCGCTTACGCGGCTCGGCTCGCCATTGTGATCATCACGATTTCGTGGGCACGCGGGCGCCTTTTTTCCTTGCCTTCGACAGGCCGATTGCGATGGCTTGTTTTCGGCTCGTCACTTTCTTGCCAGATTTGCCGCTCTTTAGCGTTCCCTTTTTGCGTTCGTGCATTGCTTTTTTGACTTCGGTTTGCGCCGTTTTGCTGTACTTGTTAGCCATGGCAATCTCAGTTTCGAGTAGGGTTGGTTGGTTTGAGGATTGGTTAGGTTCCAATCCGGTCGAATGGTTACGGCCGGATTGGCAAGCTAGCCAACGCTTCGATGACTGGCACGTCACGGATTACGGAAGTCCACGGTCACGGACTGGCCGGGGCGGACCTGGACTTGCCGTTGAAAGTCAACATTTCGGGTGCCGTCGTTCCAGCGCGCGCGAATCGTGTACGTCGAATCGCCCGAGGGGAGCGCCGGCGTGTGGAAATTGCGTTCCGTGCCGCGCTGCCTGGTCGGCGCGCCGTCGAACCAGACTTCCGCGTCGGACATCGGAACCATCACGGTAACGTTGGCGCTATTCGGATCCGCGTAAAAGGAAGTCTGCGTGTTCAGCGGGAGCCGCGTCACCGCGTCCGAATAGTTGACATTGGGGACCGTGTAGTAGGACGGCGGACTCGAGTAGGTGTACCAGTTTGGTCCCGAGTAATAGGAACGCGACCCATAGGTGTAGCCGGGGTACGAGTAGCCGGGGTACGAATAGCCGGGGTACGAATAGCCGGGGTACGAATTGGAGTACGGCGACGACCAGCGATTGCCGTAATTGCTGTAATAGGGCGCGCCGCCGTAGTAATAGCCCGAGCCGACGCCGACCGAAACGCCGCCGCGGCCGTAACGGTATTGGGCGAAGGCATCGCTGGCCGACGCCAAAACGGTGCAGGCGACGAGACCGCAGATCAACAGGGATTTACGCATGACTTCCTCCTCGGGTACGAAAAAGAAAGGCCGATCGGCCGGCGGGCGCTCGGATCGGCCACATTCAGTTGGCTTAGGTCGTTTGACTTATCGCGTCAATCTTTCAGCACGCGACCGAGGCAGAAGCCGATGCCGAAGCAGAGCAATAGCGCCGGAATCGGATGATTCTTGACGACCTGTTCGAGATCGTTGGCCATGCCGCTGAGCTTGGCTTCTTCGATATATTTGCCGCCTTGCTTGATCGTGTCAGCGACGGCTTGCGAAGTCTTGCCGGCGACGCCTTCGTGCGGCATTTTCTTGCCGATGGTGTCGCCGAACTCACGGATTTCGTGGCCGGCCGCGGACGTCAGATCGTCGGCCTTGTGGCCGGCGGCAGATGCGGTTTGCTTCGCCATCTCGCCGACCGACGCGGCGGCTTCCTTCGCCTTGTCCATGGCGTCGCCGCCCGCCTCTTTGGCTTTGCTCAGCGCGTCCGAGCCGGCTTCCTTGACCTTTTCCAGGGCATCGGCGCCGGCGTCTTTCGCCTTTTCCATCGATTGCTGCGCCTTGCGTTCCGCGGTTTGCATTGAACTTGACATCTTGCACCTCTCCTTAATTGAAAAAAAAACGTTATTGTTAGAAGCGAGGCTGGTCCACACCAAAACCCCCGCAAGCTTGTTCTTGGGACGTTGACTTCGCCTTGACGAATTCGAGATCGGCGCTCGGCAACGGTTCGCCGCCGATTTTCTTGGTGACCGCATCGATGACCTCACGCAGCTCGCCCGCCAAATGCGGCGGCACCTGCTCGCTGACGATCTCTCGAATGGTTCCCATCGTCACGCCGAGAGCCAGGCTCTTCAAATGCGTGACTTCGGGTTCAAACTTGCCGAGCCAGCTCGCTTCATCCTTCGCGGCAGCCGCAGGCGCTGGGGCTTCGCGTTTTTCGCGTTTCGAATGCCCGTTGCCATGACTGTGTTGGTGCGCTTTCGGCGGCGACGGGGCCGGCGGCCGGTCGGGCGGCGCCGGGGCTCGGCGGTTCTCGAGCAACGTGCCGAGAACATAACCGCAGAGAACGGCGCCGCCCAGCATCAGCCATGGCCGGCGCTCGACGTGCGCGGGGATGTCAAACGCATCCTTGGCGGTTTCGACCCCCTCATGAAGCGTCTCCTTGACGCTGGTCACGGTCTCCTTGACGGCAGACGACGCATCCTGAACCGAGCCCACGATTTTCTGTTCGAGGCACTCAAGTTTCTCGGACAGTTGCTCGCGCGTATCGCCCATTTGTTGGCGAATTAGTTCTTCGTTTTCCATTGGAGATTCTCCTTCAAGCCCTTCAAGGCGGTGTCCGGAACGGGACTGATGGCGGCCAGCTTGGATTTGGCCCACAACAGCAGCGCGCCGCCGACCAGCGTAATGAACGTGCCGACCGCGCCATAGCTAATCCAATAGGGCAGCTCCGGCGCCAGCCAGCACAACCATTCCGCCGCGGCGATGGCGAGAATCAGCAATCCCGCAAACGCGACGGCGCCGCCGACGAGCAGCGGAATGACGGTCCTCAGCATGCGCTGGACATCGTTTTTGATCTCGACTTGAAACAGCGTCAGTTGTTCGACGAACAATTGCCGCGCGTCGTCCACGATGCCGCCGAGCAACGAGCCGACGGCCGGCTGGGGTTCGGTTTGGAAATCCGTGCTCATGTTTACCTCCGCGCCAATCGCGCCAGCAGGAAGCCGACGCCGACGCCGACCAAGAGGGCCGGGATCGGATTACGGCGAATCATATTCGTCACGTCGCAGGCCAAGCCCTTCAGGCCCTGATCTTCGAGATAATGACCGGCGCCTTCCAGCTTGTCCGCCACCGCATCGCCGGCCGTGTGGAGAAAACCGTGATCCGGCGCGTGAGTTCGCAC
>DAIOGM010000002.1:14983-36052 GCA_036745215.1 Gemmataceae bacterium | reverse complement strand
CAGCCGGATCCTGCGAGTTGATGGAGCCCGCGATGGCCGGGCTCTGGGACGGCTTCGGTCGCCTGCTCGGCTTTTTCACCGATAAAGTGAGCCGCGTCTTTGGCCTTCTCCACGACGCCGCCGCTTTTGTCGGCCGCGGGTGTCGCGCACGCATCCGTGCCTCGTTCCCAATCGTTGCCGTATTCCGAAATCACTTCCGGATAGTGTTTTTGAGTTGTTGTGGCCATGCTTCATCTCCTTGTTTCGCCGCGTGTTTTGCTTCACCAAACTTAACTTCGCAAACCATGTGCCAAGCAGATCGAGCCGATATGTGGATGCAGAAACGTAATTACGCCAAGCGAATAGGCAGTAGAATGCCCATCGAAGGGAATACTTGTTACCATGCCAGTGATGTTGCGCTTTGAAAATCAATTGGCATTCATTTAGCGTGAGATCCGAGCCAACGCCCGCCCCGATTACAAGACAGGAAACGACATGCGCTATCTGGCCCTCGCTTGTGACTATGATGGAACGCTGGCCCACGATGGCCGCGTCAGCAAGACGACGGTCGCGGCGCTCAAGCGATTTCATGCCAGCGGTCGCAAATTGATACTGGTCACGGGCCGCGAATTGGACGAGTTGTCCGAGGTGCTCCCCGAGTTGCATCTTTTCGAACGAGCCGTCGTCGAAAACGGCGCGGTCCTTTACAACCCGGCCACGCGCGAGGTCAAGACGTTGGCGGAAAAGCCGCCGGACACCTTCGTCCGTTCGCTGCAAAAACGCGGCGTGACGCCCCTGGCCGTCGGCAACGTCATCGTGGCCACGATGAAGCCGCACGAAACGCACGTCCTCGAGGCCATCCGCGATCTCGGCCTGGAATTGCAAGTCATTTTCAACAAGGACTCCGTCATGGTGCTCCCCGCCGGCGTCAACAAGGCGACCGGGCTTCGGGCGGCCCTGGCGGAACTGGGTTTGTCGCCGCACGAAGTCGTCGGCGTCGGCGATGCTGAAAACGATCACGCGTTCCTGTCCATCTGCGAATGTGCTGTGGCTGTGCAAAACGCGTTGCCGATGATCAAGCAACGGGCCGATATCGTCACGTCCGAAGATCACGGTCATGGCGTTGAAAAGCTGATCGAGAAAATGCTCGACAACGACCTCGAAGATTATCATGACCGGCTTACGCGCAATCGCCTTCTGCTCGGTAATCGCGAAACCGGCGAGGAGGTCTGGATCCCGCCTTATGGCTGCAATCTTTTGATCGCCGGCCCGTCAGGCAGCGGGAAATCGACGATTTCCAAGAGTCTGCTGGAACGTTTGCAGGAATGCCGTTATCAGTTCTGCATCATCGATCCGGAAGGCGATTACGATGCGTACGAAGGCGCCGTCACCATCGGCGACAGCAAGCGCGGGCCGACCATCGACGAGATTCTGCAGTTGCTCAAGAAGCCGGAAGTGAACGTCGTTGTGAACCTGGTCGGCGTGTCGCTGGCGGATCGCCCGCCGTTTTTCGTGTCGCTGTTGCCGCGCCTGCAAGAGATGCGCAGCCGGCTGGCGCGGCCGCACTGGCTGATCATTGACGAGGCGCATCACCTGTTGCCGGCGGCGTGGGAACCGGGGCGTCAATCGTTGCCGCGCGAGCTGGACCGCGTGGTGTTTTTGACGGTGCATCCGGAAGAAGTCACCCCGCCGGCTCTTGACAGCGTGAACACCTTGATCGCGGTCGGCAACGAGCCGGATGATACGATCGCGCGCTTTTGCCGCGCGGTGGGTGATTCGAGTCCGGCGAAACTGCCGCCGTCGAGCAAGAATGCGACGCCGGAGGCAGGGGCCGTCGTCGTCTGGCAGAGGCGGCAAAAAACGGCGCCGTTTCGCGTCCACGTTCGGCCGACGCGCGCCGAGCATCGACGACACACGCGCAAATACGCCGAAGGGGAATTGCCGCCCGAGCGTTGCTTCTACTTCCGCGGCGCTCAGGGCAAATTGAAACTGCGCGTGCAGAACTTGATTCTCTTCAACCAGATCGCCGAGGGAATCGATGACGCAACGTGGTTGCATCATCTCAAGAACTGCGATTACTCCAAATGGTTTCGCGCGGGAATAAAAGACGACGAGCTTGCCGATGAGACGGCGAAAATCGAAAAGGCCGCCAACGCGTCGGCGAAAACCACGCGCCGCCAAATCAAAGAATTGATCGAACGCTACTACACATTGCCTGCGTCGTCATCCAAAAGCAGCCAGACGGACGCGAAAAAGGCCAAGTAGCGCGTCACCTTCCCAAGGCGCGACGACTCCTTCTCACCGATGAGCAAACCCTTGCCGACCGGCAATTGGCAATGATGCAATACGTCGCCCATTGCATTCATTTCGTTGGCACGTGTTTTGCCTAATGTTTCCAATTCTCACCAATCGTCATTCGCCGGTCACGCACGGATTCGGGCGAGCCGGCGATCAATGGAGGACATCCGATGCACAGGTTTTTCGTGGCGGCGGGATTGGTCATCGCGACGGTGTGCGGATCGGCCGACCAAGGCAAGCAATCGATTGTCCCGGGCGAGTCGCATAACAAACATGCCGCGCACCTGATGAAGTGCGCCGAGGAATGCAACATTTGCCAGCGCGCGTGCGATTCCTGTGCGGCGCATTGCGCTCACATGATGACGCACGGCAAGAAAGAGCACCACACGACGTTGCAGACGTGCCTGGATTGTGCGACGCACTGCAGCGCCGCCGCGACGATCATGGCGCGCCAGGGCCCGTTCTCGGATTTGATCTGCAAAGCCTGCCTCGACGCCTGTGCCCGCTGTGGGAAGGAGTGCGAGAAGCACCCGAGCGATCAGCAAATGAAGCAATGTGCTGAAGCGTGCCGACGTTGCGAAAAGGCTTGCCGCGACATGCTCGTTCACATGAATGGCGCGAATCTCGAGCGCGGAAAATAGATTGCCAATTGCGGTCGTTTTGAGATTGCGCATTTTGCCCCGAAGGGGCCGAAACAAATTAGCCCAGGGCAACGCCCTGGGTAAAGCGTGCGATACATGATCCGCCCTGAAAGGGCAAAACAACGCACCACGGGCGATCTTGTTTCGTCCTTTCAGGGCTTTGCGATATTTACGATGCTGACCCAGGGCGTTGCCCTGGGCTAACTTGTTGCTGCACCTTCGGTGCGAAACGCGAACTTGCGGCGGTGACGGTCAGGTCGGCGCCCGCGTCTTTCCATGTACCCGTGTCTTTACCTTTAACGTCCAAGGAGATTTCTCATGACCAAGGTCAATACGCTCATCTGTATGTTCGCAGCGCTCGCACTCGCGGGCTGCACCAGTCAAAGCAGGCCCGGCGGCGGCCCGCAAAAATCCACCGCATTCACGATCGACGGGCCCGCGACGACCACGTCGATCAAGCAAGGCGAAGCGAAAACCGTCAGCCTGAAAATCAATCGCGGCAGCGATTTCAAAGAAGCCGTTCAACTGAAAGCCGACGCGCCCAAGGGCATCGAAGTCGTCCTGAGCGACTCCGCCGTCAAGCCGTCCGACAAGAATGATGTCAATCTCAAAGTCGCCGTCGGCGCCAGCGCCGAGCCGGGCGAGCACATTATTCAAGTCACCGGCACCCCCGACAAGGGCACCGCAACCACACTGGATTTGAAGGTGCGCGTCACCGAGCGAGCGGATGCCACGAAGCTGGAATTCAAGAAGCACGATACCGTCACCATCAAGCAAGGCGAGACGAAGACCGTCAAAATCATGATGGATCCTGAGCCGAAATACACGATGCCCATCAAGCTTCAAACCGATGCGCCCAAGGGCGTTCGTGCGGAGTTGCAGTCCGACTCGGTCAAGGCAACCAACGATTCCTCGGCTGACCTGCGGATCACAGCGGACAAGGACGCATCCATCGGCGAACACACGATTCGCGTCACCGGCACTGGCGACGCCGCGTCGATCAAGCCGCTGGAGTTCAAAGTCAAAGTCGTCATTCCGTAACCCTGGGGGCCTGAACGTCGGCGAAAACGTACTCTCGCGCTTTCGCCGGCGGTCGGCTTCACTCAAATGAACACATCAAAGAGATTCGTCGCTCTTATCCGGGTTCAATCTGTGGTTGATTTCGCGTTCGGTGCGGGGCAAAGTTGTTCGACGCGCTGCAGAAAGGTATCCAGCGGGAAGGGCTTGTTCAAATAGTCGTCCACGCCGAGCAACTCCGCGTAGGCGCGGTGCCGATCGCCTTCATTCGCGGTCATCATCATCACTTTCGGGCTAGCGGCACTTCGCAGCTTCAATGCGTCCAGAACGAGAAAGCCGCTCTTCTTTGGCATCATCATGTCCAGGATGACCACATCGGGCTGTTCGTTGACAGCCTTTGTCAGGCCGGCGTCGCCGTCGTAGGCGGTGATGACGCAATAGCCACGGTCTTCCAGGACGAGTTTCAAACCGTCCACGATTTCCCGGTCATCGTCCACGATCAAGATGGTCTTCGCCACGGCCATGTCGCGCGCAACTCCTACAATAATTCCCGCGTGGGCGTCTCGCCCTCCGGTAATTGTAGCATACTTGTCGGCGAGGTTGACAGATGACCAGGGCGCCCGCGTCCGCAGGATGGCGCATGCCGGCCGAATGGGAGGCACACGAAGCGACGTGGCTCGCCTGGCCGCACGAGAAGAGTGATTGGCCCGGCAAGTTCGCCCCGATTCCGTGGGTTTATGGCGAAATCATCAAGCACGTGCACACGGGCGAGTTCGTTCACCTGCTCGTCAACGACGCCGCCAGCGAAAAGCAAGCACGCTCTGTTCTGAAAAAGGTCGGCGTCGATTTCGAACGCATCCGTTTTTTTCACATCAAGACCGATCGCGTGTGGACGCGCGACTCCGGGCCTGTTTTTTTGACCAACCGCGCCGGCGAACTGGCAATGACCGACTGGCGCTTCAACGCCTGGGCCAAATACGCCAACTGGAAAAACGACGACAAGGTTCCCGCACGCATCAACAAGCATCTTGGCCTCACGTGTTGGCAGCCGACTCACAACGCAGAGCGCGTCGTACTCGAAGGCGGCAGCATCGACACCAACGGCGACGGCTTGCTGCTGACCACCGAGGAGTGCTTGCTCAGTCCAATTCAAGCGCGCAATCCGCACTTGACGAAGCAGGAACTTGAACAGGTCTTGTGCGAAAACCTCGGCGTCAAAAAGGTGCTTTGGCTTGGCAATGGCATCGCCGGCGACGACACGCACGGGCATGTCGATGATCTGGCGCGTTTTGTGGACGCGAACACCGTGGTCACTGTCGTCGAAGCGAATCGCGCGGACCCCAACTTCGCGCCGCTCGAGGACAATCTTCGCCGCCTAGGTGAAATGACGGACACGCGTGGCCAATGTTTGAGTATCGTGAAGTTGCCAATGCCAGCGCCGCTCGTTTTCAACGGCCAACGACTGCCGGTCAGTTACGCGAATTTCTACATCGCCAATGAAAAGGTGCTGTGTCCCACGTTCAATGATCCGATGGACCGCGTCGCGCTGGGCATCCTGAGCGACTTGTTTCCGACGCGCACAATCGTCGGCATTCACGCCGTCGATCTGGTCTGGGGCCTGGGCACGCTGCACTGCATGACGCAACAGCAACCCACAGCGTCACTTCAAACGTAAGAAATGCCGATATCAACGACGTGCACGCGGCCAGTAAACTCCAAGGAAGCCGAATTGCGGAAGCCGAGCTTGGGCGCGACAAACGTGACCGTATGTTCGGCGCGAATCGTCGCCCCGAGCGGCAAGCCGGTGTCGCAATCGAGGCCGGACGGAATATCGACGGCGAGCACGCGCTTGCCGCTGGCATTGATCCGGTCGATCACGCGATCCAGCGGCACACGCACACTTCCGGTCAGGCCGGTGCCGAAGAGCGCGTCCACGATCCAGTCTGCATTTGCAAAGACGGCGGTTAGCTCATCCAGTTGATTCTCAACGTCGGCGATGATCCGCAGCGGGCGCCCCATTTTTTGCACGATCTTGAATTGCAGCAACGCATCCGCGGTCAAATCCTCCGGCATCGCAAACACCAGACTTTCGGCATCAAATCCCCAGTTCACGAGATGCCGCGCCATCACCAGCCCGTCGCCGCCGTTGTTGCCCTTGCCGCAACAGATGACGACTTGGCCGTTGACGCCGAGCGACTGCAAGATCTCCGCAGCGCCGCGGCCGGCGTTTTCCATGAGAACCGAACCGGGAATGCCGAGCTTTTCGATGGCGTGCTGATCGAAGGCACGTACTTCGGCGCGCGATATGAAAAAGTTATTCATGGCGTTGCAACGGCGTACGACCCGCGAGAATCGCTGCGCTCATCCCGCGGCTTGAGGATCATTTCTTCATTGCGGCGCGCGTTTCCTTGACGATGGCGACGTATTGCTGCGCCAGCTCGCGAATGCGGGCGAAGTTGCCCGCGGCGATGGCGGCCGGCTCGACCATTTGCCCGCCGACTCCCAGGCAACAGGCGCCCGCTTTCAAGAACGCCGACGCCGTCGTCAGATCGACGCCGCCCGTCGGCATGACGCGCACCTGCGGCAGCGGGCCCTTGATCGCCTTGAAAAACGCGGGGCCGACCACGTCCGCGGGAAACACCTTCACGATGTCGGCGCCGGCTTCCCATGCGGTCAAGATTTCCGTCGGCGTGAAAGCGCCAGGCATGACGAGCTTGTCGTAGCGCTGGCACAGGCGGATCACGTCAAGGTTGATCGTCGGCGCGACGATATATTCGGCGCCAGCTAAAATTGCCGCCCGCGCGGTTTCCGGATCGAGAATGGTTCCCGCTCCCAAGAGGACGCGGTCGCCGAGTGCGGATCGCACGGCCTTGATAACGTCGAGCGCGCCGGGCACCGTCATCGTGATTTCGGCGACCGTGACGCCGCCGTCCGCGAGAGCGCGTACGACTTCGACGAGTTGCTTGCTGTCCGTCGAACGCACGACGGCGACGATGCCGCAATCGAGAACCTGACGTAGTTGATCTTCTTTGCTCATCGGTCAATCATACCTTCCGCTCGCCTCGATGGGCCAGACCGCCTCCACTTTGCCCTTGCGAACGCCGAGGCACTGGCGATGCAGGTTCATCGTCGCGCAACAATGAGCCGGGATGACCTCGCGGCGATCGCCGACCTTCGCGGGCACCGGGTCGCACTCCACCTTCGTATGCTCTTCGGAGAGCCGCGTCACCTTCTCTTCGGATTTGCCGCGAATGAGCGGCATGCCGAAATCCTTCGAGATCGCCTTGGAACCGGCGTCGAGGTTGTACCACTTGGGACGAACGCTGACGACGGTGGCGAGGATCGACAGCGCACAGCCGAATTCGGGGCGGACCGTGTGATAAATCGAATCCATCAGTACGAACGAACCGGGTTGAATCTCGGTGACGCCTGGAAAGCCGGCGACGAACTCCCACGTTCCCGTGCCGGCGCCCGTGACCATCGGCACCGCGACGCCCGCTTGCTCGATGAATCGGCGCGTGGCAACAAGTTGCTCCAGACTTTGCAGGCATTTCGCCTTTTTCTCCGTCATGTTCTCCATCAACTGAAGATGGCCGTCGTAGCCTTGCAGTCCGTCAAAGCGCAGTCCGGGGCTCTTTGCAATGCGTTGCGCCAGCGGCACGGCGGCTTCGCCCGGCGGAATGCCGCAGCGGGCCATGCCGATGTCAATCTCGATCAAGACGCCCAGCGTCGCGCCGGCGGCGCTCATCGCCTTGCTCAGTTGCTCGACGTTGTCCGTGTTATCGACGCACACGCGCAGCGTGACGCGTTTCGCCAGATTGGCGACGCGCTGCATCTTCTGCGGGCCGACGATCTGATTCGCGATGAGGATGTCCGTGATGCCCGCGTCGGCCAGCACTTCCGCTTCATTGAGCTTGGCGGCCAGGAACGTCGCACCGCCGCGTTCCTTGATGTAGCGCGCCAGCCCGCCGCACTTGAGCGACTTGAAGTGCGTCCGCACATTGACGCCGCGCGCCTTACCCGCGTCGAACATGCGTTTCAGGTTGGCGTCGATGATGTCGAGATCCAGGAGCAATTGCGGCGAATCGAGGGCGTCGAGCGGCTGGCCGATGAGGGAAGGCATGTGCGTGGTTCCGTGTTGGAGGATTAATAACACGGTTTATTTTATGGCTAGTGTCAGTGCAAGCCTTGATATTCGGGTTGTAGGACGGACATTCCTGTCCGTCCTCTCGCCAAGGGACGGACAGGAATGTCCGTCCTACGTGCTGTTGAACCCCAAAATGTAGCGTTGACGAGGCAGTAGGCCGAGATTTGTTTAGCTGCTTGGTTCACCCTCAGTGTCGGCGTAAAGGAGCATCCGTGATTACTCCAAAACACCGTTTTCGCCGGACTCGTTTTCTTGAATGGCTTGATCAATCTCCGCGGAATGAGCGGCGGCGTATTCCCAGGCGGCTTCCAAATCATTCGCCAGCAATCCTTGCACGGCGGCCATGATTTCGGCGTCGGTAAGCCTCAAACGCTGATACGCCACCAGACCCCAGACCGTGATGCGCGTATCTCGTACGCATGCATCACCGCCGCAACGGTCCGGTCGCTTGGAAATCCAACTTGCAGTTAACGGCATGGGTCCCCTCCAAATCAAATGATAACGGATTCGTATTCGCGATGCAACGGATCCGCCTCGCTATAGAATGACCGCACCATGCTCGAAGTCCGTGACCTTCGCAAAAACTACGGCAGGAACCCCGCCCTCGCCGGCGTCTCGTTCAAGGTGGAACCGGGCGAGATCTTCGGCTTGCTTGGGCCCAATGGCGCGGGCAAGACGACGCTCATGTCCATCGTCTCTGGACTTCTTGAGCCCAGCGCGGGCCAGGTGTTCCTCGGCGACACGGAGTTTCACCGCAGCGATCGCGACCTGCGCCGCATGATTGGCATCGTGCCGCAAGACGTCGCGCTTTACAACGAACTGACGGCACGCGAAAACCTGCACTTTTTCGGCCAGCTCTACGGCATCGACGGCAACGTGCTCGAACGGCGCGTGAACGCCATCCTCACGGCCATCGGCCTTGCCGACCGCGCCGACGAGCGCGCCGGCGCCTTTTCCGGCGGCATGAAACGCCGGCTCAATCTCGGCGCGTCGCTCGTGCATGATCCAAAAATCCTTCTCCTGGACGAACCGACGACCGGCGTCGATCCGCAATCGCGTAATCACATCTTCGAAGAAGTGCGGCGTCTCAACGCGCTGGGCATGACCATCGTCTACACGAGCCATTACATGGAAGAGGTGCAAGCGCTCTGTCCGCGCATCGGCATCATCGATCACGGCAAGCTGATCGCATGTGATTCGCTGCAGAACCTGCTCGCCCAACTGCCCGGCCGCTTGCGGCTTAGCGCTCGCGCATTGCCCGAAACGGCGCGGAAACGCCTGCAATCGCTTGACGCGTTACGCATTACGGCGCCGAACGCCGAGTCGATCGAGATCGAATGCCGCGATGTGAAGCGCACCTTGATGCAGTTGGTGCCGATCTTGAATGAGGAGCAAGTGGAGATGACGAGCCTGGAGACGGAGGAGCCGAACCTGGAGCGAGTGTTTCTGCATTTGACGGGGCGGGCGCTGCGAGATTAATAATTGAACCACGGGGGACACGGGGAGCACGGGGAAATGCAGAGTAATTCAAACTCTCTTTCCCCCCGTGATCCCCGTGTTACCCGTGGTTCAATTCACGCGCACAACTCGCGCACCGGCCGCGCGTCTTCCGGCAGGATCGTCGTCGGCCGATCGAACACGTCGCGCACGATCGTGTGCGGGTCGATGCCCATGTTGTGATAAATGGTCGCCAGGATGTTGCGATAGTGAACCTGATTGCGCGTTGCGTAGGCGCCGATGTTGTCGGTGCCGCCGAGCATCTGGCCCGTGGGCATGCCACCGCCGGCCATCAAGCAAGTGTTGACCGGGGCCCAGTGATCGCGGCCCGCGTCGCGATTGATCCGCGGCGTGCGGCCAAACTCGCCCCAGACGACGACCGATACATCGCGATCAAGTCCGCGTTGGTGAATATCGTCAATCAACGCCGAGACGCCGGTGTCGAACACGGGCAGATTGTTTCGCAGCGAACGGAAGTTATTGCCGTGCGTGTCCCAGAAACCGTAGGCGACGGTGACGCAGCGCACGCCCGCTTCGACCAGTCGGCGAGCCATGAGCAGTTGATCGTTCCACAACGGCGCGCCGTCGCCCTGATGCCGCGGCGAACCAAAACCGTAGCGATCACGCACGTGGCCGGATTCCTTCGTCAAATCGAGCGCGTCCACGAGACGATTTGACGTCAGCACTTCAAAAGCTTGACGATATGAAATGTCCATCCGCTCCATCGGCTGCGCGTCAAGGGAACGTCGCATCTGATCGATCGATTCGAGCAGTTGCCGACGGCCGGAGAATTCCTCTTGCGACAACTGGCTCAAGCGCATCAGGTTGATCTGCTCATTCTCTACCTTCGCGCCGGCGTGCGCGGGGCCGACGAAGCCGGGGCCGGGGATGTTGTACGGCCGATGCTGCATGACTGGGAAGAGATCGACATACGCCGGGATGACGGGCGACGAGCGGCCCATCACTTTCGAGATCACGGAGCATACGTTCGGCTTGCTCTCGCGGCGCGTGACATCCATGCCGTAGCCGGTCAGCGTGTGAAAGCTCGAATGCTCGTCGCGCAGGCCGACGATGCCGCGAACAACGGCGAGCTTGTCCATCATGCGGCCAAGCTTCGGCAAATGTTCGGAGATCTGAATGCCGTTGACGTTCGTCGGCCGCGGCCGAAATTCGCCGGCGATCTCGGCGGGGGCGTCGGGTTTCATGTCGAACGTGTCGTGATGCGACAGGCCGCCCGACAGATACACCATGATGACGGCTTTGTTCGAGCGCGTGCCGGCTTCTTGTTCGGCTTTGAGAAGCGACGGCAAGCTCAGGCCGCCCATGGCCAGGGCGCCGATCTTGAGGAACGAGCGGCGGGAAACACCGTCGCAGTAGCGGCTCTTTTGGCCGTGGATTGTCAGCATGGGTCCGTGCCCCCTTTTTGCACCAATAAATGAACGTACCTTCTACGTCCCCATTTCCATCCAATAGTATAAACACCAGCAGACGGCCGGTGTATCGAATTTCGCCGGAAAATTCATTAGCGAGCCACGGGGTTTATCCCCGTGGTATGGACTTTCAATCCACGGGGATAAACCCCGTGGCTCGCCAGGGAGAACTTATGCCCGCGAACACACTCGAAGACATCGTCAACATGATCCGTGTTAAACCAGGCAAAAAATTCCGCCTGAAGGACCACGATCCCGCCTGGGCCGGCGATCTGGATGTGCCGAAAAAGGAACGCAAGGCCCTCGCCGAGAAGATTCTGACCGACGACGTCACCGCCCTCGCCGAGTCGCAGAATCTCCTGTACGCGTCCGACTCCTACTCGATCCTCATCGTCCTGCAAGCGATGGACGCGGCCGGCAAGGACGGCACGATCGCTCACGTCATGTCCGGCGTCAATCCGCAGGGCTGCCAGGTCGCGTCGTTCAAGCATCCTTCGAATGAAGAGTTGGACCACAACTTTTTGTGGCGTTATGCCAAGGCGCTGCCCGAGCGTGGCCGCATCGGCATCTTCAATCGCTCCTACTTCGAAGAGGTGCTCGTCGTCAAGGTGCATTCGGAGATTCTCGCCAACCAGCGGATTCCGGGAGCGAAGCCGACCAAAGAACTCTGGCAAGCCCGCTATGACGACATCAACAACTTCGAGCATCATCTGTCGCTGAACGGCACGGTCATCCTCAAGTTTTTCTTGAATGTCTCCAAAGAGGAACAGGCCAAACGTTTTCTCGCCCGGCTCAACGATCCGGCGAAGTACTGGAAGTTCTCCGCGTCCGACCTCAAGGAGCGAGGCTACTGGGACGACTACATGGACGCATTCGAAAGCTGCATCGCCGCGACGAGCACGGAGTGGGCCCCGTGGCACGTCATTCCCGCCGATTACAAATGGGTGAGCCGAGCCATGGTCGCGAATGTCGTCGCCCGCACGATCAAAAGCCTCGACCTGAAATACCCCGAGGTGACGAAGGAAAAGCTCGCACAAATCGCGGCGGCGAAGAAACAACTGGAAGCGGAGGCGAAATAGTTTCGTTTGATGCAACAGCGAATACGCCGCGGCCGCTCGCCTGAATCGCATCAGCATAAATCGTTTTCTGAAAATAGGTTGCGCCGTTTCGTTGCATGAGATTGAAAAATCGCGTTTCGTTGCACTTGGCTTGGGGGGTCTATGCAATGAATCAACGAAACGGCACAATCGTTCAAGTGTTCCGCGCGGAACGTCAAGGCACGAATAACGCAAAACCCTATCAGGCAAAAACTTACAAGCTGGACCAAGAAATGCCGCAAATTATTTGAAAATCGTGCGCAAGCACGATCAGCCCTTGCGTCCATGGCGTGTAAGACGTGCGACGCCCAGCATAACTCGCACGCGTCGACCATCGCCGACCTTCCACTTTGGCACCAACTCTTCCCCAATAAGAAGGCGCCCGGGGGCGTTCCCCGGGCGTGCTTCTTTTTTCGTCAACTGCAATTCACAACCCGGCGATGCCGCAGGAGAGGAGAAACCTTACTTCGCAATCAAAGTCTCTCTGCGTGCTCCGCGTCTCTGCGTTTCTAAAAAAAGTACTCCGCGCCATGAGTGAACGACATCCAATTTGGAAACGCAGAGACGCAGAGAACGCGGAGATCAGTAGTGGCACGAATTCTCTTCTTCCTTCGTGGTTTCGTCTTTCGCAATTTCGTGATTCGCACGCAAAACAATCCGCACCGGTCCGTTTGGCCGCAGCACCAACGCCGCCACCGGCTGAATCGTTTGACCGGGCTGCAACTCCAGCTCAAACTCGCGCAACATCATGGCAATGATGATGCGCATTTCCAGCATCGCGAACTCGTTGCCGATGCATTGATGCGGGCCGGCCAAGAACGGGAAGTACGCCCCTTTGTGCTGCCGGGCGGCGCGTTCCGGTGCGAAGCGTTCGGGGTCGAACTCGTCCGGCCTTTCCCAGAACGCGGGGTGCCGATGCGTGATATAGGGACAAAGAACGACGTCCGTGCCCGCCGGGATGCGATAGCCGTCAATCTCATCACCGTGAACGGGCTGCCGGGCGACGGCCCAGATTGGCGGATAAAGCCGCATCGACTCCTCAATCACCATGCGTGCACGTTCGAGGCGCGGAACGTCGGCAAAGCTGGGCGGCCGATCGCCGAACACCGTCATCGCCTCCTCGCGCACCGCTTGTTGATGAGACGGGTGCGACGCCAGCAAAAACGCCGTCCACGTCAACGCGGTCGCCGTCGTCTCGTGCCCGGCCATGAAGAAGGTCAACGCTTCACTGCGGACCTGATCGTCGGTCATCGTCGCGCCGGTTTCTTCGTCCCTGGCCTGCATCAACATGGAGAGCAAATCGCCGTGATCGCGTCCCTCGCGCCGCCGATCGCGCACGAGCGTGAGCACGATTTCGTTCAGCGTGCGTCCGGCGCGTTTGAAGCGGAGATTCGTCGGCGTCGGGACCCACGCGGGAATCGTCGTAAACGGATGGCGGAACCGCTGCTCCAGGTATTTCGCGACGACGCCGAACGACTGCCCGACCACGTCCGCCTCACCGCTGACATCGCGGCTAAACAGCGTTCGGCCCGCGATCGCCAGCGCCAGACGCGACATTTCCGGAGCGATATCGATCGCATTGCCGCTCGCCGCCATCTCGCGCCAGCGCGTCAGCGTCCGCGCCGTGGCGTCCACCATGACGTCGGCGTACCCGGCCAACCGTTGCCGCGTGAACGCGGGCTGGGCCAGCCGGCGTTGCCGAATCCAGTAATCGCCTTCGGAAGAGACCAGGCCGTTGCCGAACAGACGTTGCAGGAGCCGATAGTGCCAGCCGCGTAGGTAGTTTTTCTGATGATCGACCAGGACGCGGCGAACATGATCGGGGTGATAGAGATAGTGAACCGTCATCGGTCCGACGCGAAAGCGAAACACGTCGCCGAATTGTTCGCACGCTTGCAGTTGGAATCCGAGCATGTCGCGCAGGATGTCGCGAAAGTTGCCGTACGGCAGCGGAAGCCATTGCGTGATGCCGGGAGCGGTGGCCACAAATCCTCCTAATCTTAATCTTAATCTTAATCCTAATCTTCCACTTGCGACTCACTTGCGTGGAATAAGTGTCTCCAAATGGAGAATGAGTTCAAGAAAATCAGGATTTAGATTAGGATTAAGATTAAGAACCTGAAACAAAATTAACCGGGAGGGCGAGGCTCCCGCCGAGCCGAAGCATCGGAATCGGCGTCCGCAATCAGCTTTTCTTGCGGGTTCGCGGCTCGGCAGGAGCCTCGCCCTCCCAATTCTGTTTCAGGCTCTAAGATTAGGATTAGGAAAACAGCCAACATTACGGAGTTTTTTCCATGACCCGCCGAGATGCCCTGGTCGCCGCCGGCGCCGGTGTCGCCGCCTCGATCCTTCCCGAGAGCGACGCCGCGCAACCCGAGATGCCGCGCATCGTGGACACGCATGTGCATCTATGGGACCTCAATCGGCTGCGGTTGCCGTGGATCGAGAAGAACTCGCCGCTCGCGCGCAGTTATTTGATGAAGGATTATCAAACGGCCATCGACGGGCTCAACGTCGTCAAGTCCGTTTACATGGAAGTGGACGTCGATCCGCGCGATCTGAACGCGGAGGCCGACTTCGTGCTCGATATCTGCCGACAAGCGAACACGCCGCTCGCCGCCGCGGTCATCGGCGGCCGGCCCGCGGATGAGGATTTTCCCAAATATCTTCAGCGGCTGCGCGGCAATCGCTTTCTCAAGGGCGTGCGGCAAGTCTTGCACAGCGCGTCGGCGAAAGCCGGCTTCTGCGTCACCGCGGCGTTCCTGCGCGGCGTGCAACAGCTCGGCGAGGCGGGCTTGAGCTTCGACCTTTGCATGCGGCACGGTGAAATCGCGGACGCCGTCAAGCTCGTCGAGGCGTGCAAGAACACGCGCTTCATCCTCGACCATTGCGGCAACGGCCCCGTCTACGCCAAGGACCGCAATCCCTGGCAGCGCGACATCGAAACGCTGGCGAAGCTGCCGAACGTCGTCGTGAAAATCTCCGGCATCGTCGTGCAAGCACGCGAACGCTGGACCGCGGACGATCTGGCGCCGGTCATCAATCACACGATGAACGTCTTCGGCCCCGACCGTGTCATGTTCGCAGGCGATTGGCCGGTGTGCACGCTCAAGGCGACGTACCGCCAGTGGGTCGAAGCGTTGCGATCGATTGTGCGCAATCGCCCCGCGGAGGAGCAGCGGAAGTTGTTTCATGATAACGCGATGAAATTCTACGGATTGAATTGACGCATCAAGCCCCACCATGAGCGCAGCGATTGGTGGGGGTCGAACCGGTCGAACCCCCAGGAATCGCTGCGCTCATCCTGGGGCTTGAGGAATCACTGAATGCCCCTCCCGCAGGTGGCGATTGTCGGCAGACCCAACGTCGGCAAATCGTCGCTCTTTAACTGGCTCGCCGGCCGACGCATCTCGATCGTGGACCCGACGCCCGGCGTCACGCGCGACCGCATCACCGCGCCCATCACCATCTCCCCTCCGTCCTCTGGAAAAGGGGCCAAAGGTGACCGCTATCTCGAAATCACCGATACCGGCGGCATGGGCATCGAAGACATCGACAATCTCACCGAAGACGTCGAACGCCAGATTTCGCTCGCCATCGACAAGGCCGACGTGGTGGTCTTCCTCGTTGACGCCCGCTCGGGACCGGTGCCGCTCGATGACGAAGTCGTGCGGCGGCTGCGCGGCATCGACAAGCCCGTGATTCTCGTCGCCAACAAGTGCGACACCGCCAACCTGGAAACGCAGGTCGGCGAATTCTACAAGTTCGGCTTCGGCGACGTCGTCACCGTCAGCGCCAAACAGAATCGCGGCAAGGATGCGCTCTTGGCGCGGCTCATCAAAGTTTTGCCGAAGTCGAGTGCCGTCGCGCCTCCCGCCGATGCGGAGGAACCGCTCAAAATCGCCATCGTCGGCAAACGCAACACCGGCAAGAGTACGTTCATCAATTGCCTTGCGGAAGAAGAACGCGCCATCGTCAGCGAGGTCGAAGGCACGACGCGCGACAGCGTCGATGTGCGCTTCATAAAAGACGGCAAAACCATCATCGCGATCGACACCGCCGGCGTGCGGAATCGCGGCAGTATTCGCAGCGACGTCGAGTTCTACAGTTTGGCCCGCGCGGAACGCTCGATTCGCAGGGCGGACGTGGTCCTGCATTTTCTGGACGCGCCCAAGAACATCAGCATGGTGGACAAGCAGCTCGCCGGCTACATCCTCGAGAATTACAAGCCGGCGATCTTCGTTGTGAACAAGTGGGACCTCTTGAAAGACCAGCTCGTCACCGGCGATTTCGCGGATTACTTGCGAAAGACGTTTCCAAGCCTCGATTTCGTGCCGATGGCGTTCATCACCGCGAAGGACGGCAAAAATGTGCAGGGCGTGCTCGATCTCGCCCAGAATTTGCACAAGCAGGCGGCGACGCGCGTCTCGACCGGCTCGCTCAATCGCGTCATCGAGAAGGCGATGTTCGATCAATCGCCGGCCGTGCGCAGCAATCGCTTGCCGAAGGTGTATTACGCGACGCAGGTCGCCATCTATCCGCCGACGATCGTCTTGTTCACGAATGGGCCGCAGCTTTTTGACAAAACGTATCTGCGTTATTTGCTGAAGACGCTGCGCGATCATTTCCGCTTTCCGGATGTGCCGATCAAGCTGTACCTGCGCGCCAAGGCGAGCAGCGACGCCGGCGATGAGAATCAGCCCAAGCGAATCGAGCGCAAGCGGCCGCGCAAGGGAAAGAAGAAAGAGGTCGGCGAACTGTGGGATGATGTTTGAAGAGGACGGCAAAAAAATGGATGGCAAAAAAATGGGAATTTGGATTTGAATTTACTCTCTTTGTCTCATTTTTTTGCCAACCATTTTTTTGCCATTGCATTCATGAACTTTCTCGCCATCGAAACCTCCTGTGACGAAACCTCCGTCGCGATCTTCACCGACGAGCTGCGCGTGCTGTCGAACGTCGTCGCGTCGCAAATCGATCTGCACGCGCGCTTCGGCGGCGTCGTCCCCGAAGTCGCGGCACGGGCGCATTTGCAACGCTTGCTACCGACGATGGAGGAAGCTCTGAAGCAGGCGCACATCAAACTCGCCGACATCGGCGCCGTCGTCGTCATGAATTCACCGGGGCTGGTCGGCGCCCTGCTCGTCGGCGTCAGTGCGGCGAAGATGCTGGCGGTCACGCTCGAAGTGCCGTTGTTGAATGCGAACCACATTGAAGCGCACATCTTCGCGGCACGAATGGCGGCGGGGCGCGATATTTTCCCGTGCGTCGGCCTGGTCGTCAGCGGCGGACATACCAGCTTGTTTCATTGCAAGTCGCCGCTCGATTTCGACATGCTTGGCGGCACCATCGACGACGCGGCCGGCGAAGCGTTCGACAAGGTCGCCGCCATCCTCGGCCTCGGCTTCCCCGGCGGCCCCGCGGTCGAACGCGAAGCTCTATGCGGTGATCCGAAGGCCCACGCGTTGCCGCGTTCGTTTCTCAAGGACGATCGGCTGGAATTCAGCTTCAGCGGCTTGAAGACGGCAGTGCTCTACGCGCTTTACGGCCAAAGCAAAACGAGCGGCCCCCTGCCCGGCCCCGGCGCCGCGCGTGCCAATCTCGCGGCGAGTTTTCAGCAGGCGGTGATTGACGTGCTCGTCGGCAAGTGCAAGCAAGCGTTACGCAAGACGCAATTGACGCGGCTCGCCATCGGCGGCGGCGTGTCGGCCAATCAGGCGCTGCGGTCGGCCCTGGAAAAGATGGCCAAACGCGAAAAGGTTGAGCTGTTCATTCCGCCGATGAACCTATGCACCGACAACGCGGCGATGGCGGCCGTCGCCGTCGAAAAATGGCGCCGCCAATTGTGGGCGCCGGATGACCTCGACGCCGTGCCAACTTATCAAGGCAAAAACTGACTTCCCTTCGACGCGTCGGCAATTCCGCACTTCAACTTGAATCAATCTTGCGGCCCTTTGCAAATGGACGCGCCATCCGTGCGCATTGAGCGATGCGTGCTCGCTCTGCGTTTTGTGCGAATTGCACGTTCGCGCTCGACGAAGCGGAACGGGGGGAAAGAACTTCGCAGGCAACATGCGCTCGATTAATGGTCGATGATTGTGCAGGCGAAAGGCCGCCATCACGACGATGGACGCGGCGCTTCGCCGGCGCCGAATGGAGATGGGTCGTCATGAAACGCAAAATCGCTTTTGGTCTTTTTAGTCTGTGTGCCCTGGCACTTTTCGCGACGGAATCGCAAGCGTGGTGTCTGTTTCGTTGCCACAAGTACACCACCCAAATCACGTGTCGGCCTTACAACGCCTTCACGCCGATCTGCTGGGGGAATCTGACGTGCGACGGCTGCTGCCCAAATCCGTGCGGCGTCGCGGGCGGCCAGTTGCCCATGACGATGGGCGCTCCCCCGTGGGCGTGCGGCGCCGGCCCGTGCTTCGGCGGCGCTTGCGGCAATAACGCGATGGTCCCAGCCCCCGGGCCCGCGAACAATCAATTCACGCCGCCGATGCCGATGCCGTTGCCGATGGGGCCGAACACGACGATGTATCCGTATCAGGGCGTGTCGCAGGCGAACTTCTATCCGCAGCCGTACTATCCGCAGGCGTACTATCCGTACGTGCCGATGTACTACTATCCGAACACCAGTTATCAGCCGATGCCGTATTATTGGCATGGTCAATGATTGCTCGCCGTTTACGTTTAGCGCTCGCGTGGCGCCATGCGAGCGCTAAACGCAAACGGGCCGGCTACTTGAATTCCGCGATCCGAAAGTTCTTGAAACTCAAATCAGTCGTCGGATCGTGCCCTTGAATACTGATATGGCCCGCATCGAGCTTGCAGCCGGTGCGGGCATTGTCGCTTTTGGGCCGATTGTCGGTCCAGTCGGTCTGCTGCACGCCGTTGACCCAAGTCGCCAGATGATTGCCATGAGCTAACACGGTCATCGTGAACCACTCGTTGTCCTTCGACATCTGCTTTCGCGCCGGCACGCGGCGATAGATGGCGCCGGTGCCAAAATCGAACGCGGGGGACAGGACTTCCTTTTTGCCAATCAGCTTGTTGGTCTTGGGATCGTAGTCCTCGACCAGGTACTTCTGCGGCTCGGCCTTGAATTCGTTGCGAATCTGTGCCTCGTAGCCATTCTGATATTCGTTATCGCGGCAACGGAAGAAGATGCCGCTGTTGAGATGTTTCCCGTTGGAGATGCAGTCGAACTGAAGGATGAAGTCCTTGTACTTGCCGACGGTTTGCAGATCGCCGGGACCGTCCTTGACGTTGATGGCGGCGTCCTTGACGGTGAATATCGATTTGTACCTGTCGCCGGAGAAGACGCGCCAGCCGTCGAGGTCCTTGGCGTTGAAGATGGATTTGGTATTGAGGGGGCGGAGTTTGATGTTCCGCAGTTCAAGGTCGGAGCCGTCTTGGGGGCCGAAAATCGTTGGGCGAACTTCCGCCAAGTTGGCCTCGATGTTCTTGGCGTTGGTGCCCACGACACCGTCAACCGAAATGCTGAGACTGAATGACGGCGGGTTAGGAGCGGTTTGGAAAATGCAATGGCAGTCGTGCCATTTGTTGTCGCGAGGAAGGCCTTGCGCCGCGCCCGTTCCTATGAGTCCAATACCACCACCTCCCAAGCGCGGATTTTTCCCGGGCTTGGCACGACTTTCGAAGCGAAGTTCCAGATCTCGCCACGGGTTCGAATGCGTAATTTCAGCGTCAAAATCGGGAAGCGTTATGGCGCCGTCGGCTACACGCGTCTTGCCTTTTACTTCCCAACCAAACGTCGTCTCGCCGTCAAACAACAGAATCCAGCCATCGGCGATTTCCTTCGCCGTAAGCGTGTTCGTCTTGGCCTTCTCACCTTGAGCATAGCTGGGTGCAGCGATTGCCAAGAGAAAACATAGAGTTGAAAGAACGAGTCGCATGGTTGAATTCCTTAAGAGAATAACATTCGCCGAATTTCGTTGTAACGCGCCGACGCTTCAATTGGAACTCTCGATTTCTCATTCTTGGGTTGCATCGCGATGATTCTCCAGCCAAAATAATCCTTGCCAGTATCCGACGCCTTGAGGTTGCCCATGAAAGTTCGCGATATGATCCGTCGGATTGAAAAGGACGGTTGGGTCAAAATCGCACAAAAAGGAAGTCATCGGCATTTCAAACATCCAATCAAACCAGGCAAGGTAACGGTGCCGGGAAAAGCATCGGATGATTTGCCTGAAGGGACCTATCGCAGCATCTTGCGCCAGGCCGGCCTGGAGGATGAAAAATGAACGCGACTGATTTGCTTTCCGAAGAAATCGAAAAAGATCGATTGGAGCAAGCGGCCGAATTGGCGGCGGACGGCGGCAAGGACTGGGCCGATGCATATAAGCCCGGTTCCTTTGGGTGCCACGAACTCCTCGACCGTGTGGCTCTGCTGGGTGACTTGGTCGAACAACAAATCCAAAATCACCCGGCGTGCGTTGCCAATGCCGAGTGGTTCCTGCTCGCCGATCAGGCGGCGACGGCCCTTCGCGATCTGTATCAAAAAATCGGGGCCGAACATCTTTCGGCTGATACGCCAAAAGATTCGGCGACCGAATGACGCTTTATTTCGTGTCACATTGACGTACAATCCGGGAAGCATCCTTGAGTCCACAAAAGGAGTTCCCATGACGCGCCTTTGTATCGTCGTTGTCGCGTGTATTGCGTTGGCATCGCCAATCTGTGCCCAGGAAAAGCTCGATCCGAAACTCGCCGTCGCCGACAAGGACGTGCTCTGGTACGACGTCAAGAACCTCGACCTCGAAGGCAAGGCGTGGACCGACACGAAAGCGTACTACGACCGCCTGCCCGCGAAAGCGGAAGGGATGGTGCGCGACGCCGTCTGGGGCTTGAGCCGGCACTCGGCGGGATTGTGCGTGCGTTTCGTCACCGATGCCAGTGCGATTCAGGCACGCTGGAAGTTGACGTCGGCCAAGCTCGCC
>DAIOGM010000002.1:0-14973 GCA_036745215.1 Gemmataceae bacterium | reverse complement strand
ATGCCGCACATGGCCGCGACCGGCGTCAGCGGGCTCGACCTCTATGTCAAGACGGACAAGGGTTGGCGCTGGCTCGGCGTCGGTCAGCCGAAGGATCAACTCAACACTGCGACGTTGGCGACCGGCATCCCGGCCGGCACGCGCGAGTACTTGCTCTACCTGCCGCTCTACAACGGCGTGTCGTCCGTCGAAATCGGCATCGCTTCCGCCAAGTTCCTCGCCAAGGGGCCGGCGTATCCGAAAGATCACAAACCGATCGTCTTCTATGGCACCTCGATCACGCAAGGCGGCTGCGCGTCGCGCACCGGCATGGTCCACACCGCCATCCTCGGCCGCCGGCTCGGCTATCCCGTCATCAACTTCGGCTTCTCTGGCAACGGCCGCATGGAGCCCGAAGTCGTCAAGCTGATCGCCGAGATCGACGCGTCGGTTTACGTGATCGATTGCTTGCCAAACATGACGGCCAAGGACGTGGCGACAAACACGGCGCCACTCGTGCGGTTGCTGCAACAGAAACGGCCGCAGACGCCGATCCTGCTGGTCGAGGACCGCAACTACAGCAACGCGTTTCTGTTGCCGGGACCGAAGCAGCGGAACACGGAAAGCCAGGCGGCGTTGAAGGCGGCGTATAACCAGCTATTGAAGGATGGCGTGAAGGGCGTCCATTATCTGGAAGGCGCCCATTTGCTCGGCGACGATGATGAAGGCACGGTGGACAGTTCGCATCCGACGGATCTCGGTTTTCTGCGGCAGGCCGACGCGTTTGAGAAGGCGTTGCGGCCTATTCTGAAGCGATGAAGTGATTATGCACATCGATCCTCATCCGCTGCTTGACGCCCGCGTGTTCACGACGACGTTTTCGCGTTCATTGAGCGAGACGCCAACGCCGCCGGAGATTTTCGCGCTCTTGTCACTCGACGCGGCCGCGCCGCTGAAGAGCGACGACGCCGTGCGCGAGGCGGTGCGCGTCCTCCTGCGGCACGGCGGATTCAAGCCGTCAGGCCGCAGCAAGCCGGCGTCGGAATATCTGATCCGCGCCGTGGGCGACGGAGCGTTGTCATCGATCAATGCGTGCGTCGATGTGTGCAACATCGTGTCCTTGCACAGCGGCTTGCCGATCAGCGTCGTTGATCTGGCGAAGGCGAAACCGCCATTCCATATCGCGATCGCGCCGGCGGGGGCGTCGTACGTGTTCAACGCTTCGGGCCAATCGATCGACCTCAGTGGCTTGCTATGCTTGTGCGACGCCGACGGGCCGTGCGCCAACGCCGTCAAGGATGCGCAGCGCACCAAGACCGACGCGAGCACGATGCAGACGTTGACGGTAATCTGGGGAACCAACGCGTTGCCGGGGCGAACTGCGGAGGCGGAGAAGTGGTATCGGGAGTTGCTCCATCGGCTCGGCGCGAGTACGATGGACGTGAATCGGGAATGAATGGGAGGCATCATGGCGACAGCAGAACTTGCAGAGAAACTCCTCAGCGCAGAACAGTTCCTTCTCCTGCCGGACGACGGTGTTCCCAAGGAATTAGTACGCGGAAGGATTGTAACAATGAAAGTTCCCGCCCCGCGTCATGGTTATTTCTGTGCGCTCGGTGTTGAGTTCTATGCCCCGTTTGTTCGGCAACAGGATTCCGGGCGTTTCATGACCAACGATTCCGGCGTCATTACCGAACGTGATCCCGACACCGTTCGCGGTCCAGACGTGAGCTATTACAGTTTCAAACGCTTGCCGAAGGGCCCCATCCCCGATGGCTACCTGAACGTCGCCCCCGACGCGGCATGGGAAATCCGTTCGCCGACCGACAATTGGGTCAAGACGATGGCCAAAGTGAATGAGCTCCTTAACGCCGGCGTCGAAGTCGTTTGCGTTCTCGACCCCCGAACGGAATCGATAACCGTTTGCACCACGGATGGACCACCGCGAGTGCTGTACAAGGGAGACGTGCTTTCCCTGCCAACGATTTTTCCAGGTTTCGATTTGCCCGTCACACGCTTCTTCGAATGAGCGCCAACTCGATTGTCCGGAGGTGCCCCATGGAATCGCCAGCGACACCCGGGAAACTTCTGACGGCCGAACAGTTTTTCGCATTGCCCAACGACGGCGTTCCGTGGGAACTCGATCGCGGACGGATAATTACTTTGCAGCCCGTGCCGCCTCCGGAACATAGCTACCACAGCGGTCTCATCTTCGATTGGGTCGGCGAATTTGCCAACGAACACGACGAGGGCCGTATATTCAACGACAACTGCCGCGTGGTCACGGAGCGTAATCCCGATACCGTACGCGCGCCGGATATCACCTACTACAGCTACAAGCGCTTGCCCAAAGGACGGCTTCCGGAAGGAAATCTGGCGATCGTGCCCGACGCCGCTTTTGAAGTTCGCTTTGTCAACGATTTTTGGCCGCGTCGTATCCAGAGAATCAACGAGATGTTCAAGGTCGGCGTCCTGGTCGTCGCGGTGCTGGATCCGCTGTCGGATTCGATGATGATCTGCCGCAAGAATATGCCGCCGCGCGTTCTCTTCGAGGGAGATGTGCTTACGCTGCCCGAGGTGCTGCCCGGATTCGAACTGCCGATTGCTCGATTCTTCGAGTAATATGCCTTCATGTCGTCGCTTGAAACACGCATCAAAGAACAAGCTAATGCGCTCGGCTTCGAACTCGCCGGCATCGCTCCGGCGGTCGAATCCGATGGCTTCGCGCATCTGGCCGATTGGCTGAACCAAGGTTTCGCCGGCGAGATGGAATACATGTCGCGCCACGCTGACGCGCGGCGACATCCGGAGTCGATGTTGCCGAATGTTAAATCGGTGGTGATGGTTGGGATCAATTACAAAACGGCGGACGACCCCCGGGAATCGCTGCGCTCATCCCGGGGCTTGGGGAGGGTATCCATCTATGCGGGCGGCGGCGATTATCATGACGTGCTGCGCGTCAAGCTGAAGGCGTTGCTCGCGTGGGTTCAAGAGCAAGCGCCCGGCACGCGCGGCCGCGCCGTCATCGACACGGCGCCGCTCCTGGAACGCGACTTCGCGCGCCGCGCCGGGCTCGGCTGGTTCGGCAAAAACACGATGCTCATCGACAAGAAGCTCGGCAGCTACTTTTTCATCGGGGCGCTTTTGCTCGATCTCGAATTGACGCCGAACGCGCCGTTCGAGACATCGCATTGCGGCACCTGCACGCGCTGCCTGGACGCGTGCCCGACGGATGCGTTTGCTGGGCCGTATCAACTCGACGCGCGCCGCTGTATCAGCTATTTGACGATCGAGCTGCGCGGCTCGATCCCGGAGGAATTGCGAGCCGGGATGGACGACTGGATTTTCGGCTGCGACGTTTGTCAAGAAGTTTGTCCGTGGAATCGCAAATCGCCGGCGGGAAACGAGCCGATGCTGCAGCCGACGGTGACGGGCACGCGCGTGGACCTGGAGGAATTATTGAGCTTGAATGAGGACGCCTTTCGTAAACGTTTTCGTCATACGCCGCTCTGGCGCAGCGGCCGCGATGGATTGCTGCGCAACGCCGCGATCGCGCTCGGTAACCTCGGCGACGCGCGCGCGCTGCCGGCGCTGGAGCGGGCAGCCGAGGATGGTTCGCCGCTGGTGCGCGAGGCGGCGCAGTGGGCAATTGCGGCCATCTCGACCTGCGCGACCGGCAGCACCTGATTTCGCTTTACACCGATTCACTGCTCGCTTATCGTAACATCATCGCTCTTCAAATTGTTTCACGACTCCGCAGTCGCCTCGCCTTGGGACTCCCTTGAAATGATTGCGAACATCCAAGAGCCGCTGCCGTACCTTCTCCTTCACGATATTTCCTGGAACGGTTACGAAACGATGCTGCGCGAACTGGAAGGACGCCATTTTCGCATCACCTACGACAAGGGAGTCATGGAAATCATGGCCGTTTCGCACGAACACGAATTCGACGGGGAGCTGTTGGCCGATTTTGTTCGTCTTCCGACGATGGAGCTTGACATCCCAATCCATAGCGGAGGTTCGACGACGTTCAAAGATGAAACGCTCGAAAAAGGAATTGAGCCGGACAAATGCTGGTGGATTCAAAACGAACGCAAGATGCGCGGCAAGCGGACGTTTGACATCGACGTCGATCCGCCGCCCGATTTGTCGATTGAAGTCGAGGTCACGCGCAGTGCCCTGGATCGCATGAGCATTCATGCCGCCCTCGGCATTGGCGAGGTTTGGCGCAGCGACGGCGAGTCCATTCGTGTTAGCGTGCTCGGATCGAACGGCAAATATCGCGAACGGCTGCAAAGCCGGGCGTTCCCCTTCTTGCCGATGAAAAAAGTACAGGAGTTTCTGAAACGTGCGGCAACGGTGGATGAGACGACACTCATGCGATCGTTTGCCAAATGGGTGCGGGACGAGATCGCGACGGCGTATTCGAAGAAGAACGGCAAAAGTTAAACCATTTCGCGGAGATCAATCATGGACCGCCGAGATTTCGTCAGCACGTCCGCGGCCAGCTTCGCCGCGGTGGGCTTGCCGCTGATGGCCGCCGCCGAGCAAGGCATCTTTTCACGCGGCCCCGCCGGCGCCGCGCAGGGTCGTCGCCTTCCCGCCTTGCGCATCACCGATTTGCAAACGATTCTGACCCAACCGGCGAACATTCGCCTCATCGTCGTCAAGATCATGACCAGCGAGCCAGGCCTCTACGGACTCGGCTGCGCCACTTTCACGCAACGGGCTCGCGTCGTCGAGACGGCCATCGATCGCTACCTGAAGCCGTTCCTCATCGGCAAGGACCCGCTGCAAATCGAGGACATCTTCCAATCGGGCTTCGTCTCGAGCTACTGGCGCAACGGACCGGTGCTCGGCAATGCGCTCTCCGGCGTCGATATGGCATTATGGGACATCGTCGGCAAACGGGCGAACATGCCGGTGTATCAGCTCTTCGGCGGCAAGTGCCGGGATGCCGTTGACACCTACGCACACACGAGCGGCCGAACCTTTCAAGAGGTCGAGGCCGCCGCTCGCCGGGCGCGCGAACGCGGTTATCGACACATCCGCATCCAGGTGGGCGTGCCGGGCTTGACGGGCACGTACGGCGTCGGCGGGCAGGCGCAAAATGAACGGGACGTGCCGATCAATCGCCGCGGCGGCTTATGGGAGCCGGGGCCATACGTGCGCATCGTGCCCAAGCTGTTCGAACACATGCGCCGGCAGATGGGCGACGACGTCGAATTCCTGCACGACACCGCAGATGGGCGACGACGTCGAATTCCTGCACGACACCCACGAACGCGTGCCGCCGATTCTCGCGATGCAGCTCTGTCGAGATCTGGAACCTTATCGGCCATTCTTTCTAGAGGATCCGTTTAGCCCCGAAGATGTCGGCTATTTCGAAAAACTGCGAGCGCTCACGTCGTGCCCGATCGCGATGGGTGAGTTGTTCAATAATCCCAACGAGTACATCCATTTAATCTCGAATCGCCTGATCGATTTCATCCGCATCCACATTTCGCAGATCGGCGGCCTGACGCAGGCGCGTAAAGTCGCGGCCTTGTGCGAATGGTTCGCCGTCCGCACCGCGTGGCATGGGCCGGGCGATGTCTCTCCCGTTGGCCATGCCGCCAACGTGCATCTGGATATCGCGACGCCGAACTTCGGCATCCAGGAAGGCCGCGAATTCTCGCAAGCGGAGCGCGACGTGTTCCCGGGTTGTCCGGAGTTGCGCAACGGCTATTTCTGGGTAAGCGAACGGCCGGGACTGGGAATTGACATGGATGTGACGGCGGCCCGGCGTTTCCCGATTACGGATGATCCGCCGTTCGACATGCGCTGGGGCAATTATCGGCGCCGCGACGGCGCCGTGATTCGGCCGTGAATACGCTTGCGTTTAGTGCTTGCAAGACGCCACGCGAGCGCTAAACGAGGAAATCGGCGAGCGCGTCCATTCGTTCGCCCCAGTACGCCTTCATCTTCGCGGCCGTTTTGTTATCCTTGAGCTTTGAGTGCTGCACCGTCACCTGGCACTTGTCTTTGCCTTTCGCATAAAACATCACTTCGACGCTGGTTTTTCCGTCAATCCAGGTGATGCGGATCGACTTGTTCTCGGTCGACTTGCGAATCGTGATGCCGTCATCCTTGAGCCATTTCGCGCGTTTGCGTTTGTCGTGCCACGCGGTAAAGACGTCCGCGGTCGGCACCGACAGTGTTTTGGACCGGCTGACAGAAAAGCCGTCGGTCTTTTGATGAAGGGCGCGTAGGCCGCGCGCCTGTTCGTACCCGACGGTGACCATTTGCTGCCACCACGGGCCGACCTTGTGCTTCTTGGCGAGGACGGCGACGATTCCTTTGTGGTCCAGCTTTTTGCAGCCGTCTTTGTCCAAAAGCGCGAACCATTCCTCCCACGACTTGCCGGTGGCCTTCTTGACGGCGTCGGAGTTAATGCCAGCGGTTTTGCTCATACTTTTCTCCGTGGTGCAGGCTGCTCGCCTGCACGGAATTTGCGACAGGCGAGCCGCCCGTCGCCACGATCAAGCGTCCATGTCGTACGCGATAGGAGTTTTGTTGTTTACGTTTAGCGCTCGCGTGGCGCCATGCGAGCGCTAAACGTAAACAGGTCAAACGTGGACAGGCTTCTGCTTTTTCTTGGAATCCAGGTCCTCCGTCGGCCACTCCTGCCAACGATTGCTCTTGCGCCAAAACGCCAGCGGATTCTCAAACACGAGCTTGCGAATGACGCTCTCCGGATGCCCGCGCCGCCGCATCTCGAGGATGAACTCCGGCACCGCGAGCGGATCGGACTTCCCCCAGTCGCCGGCGGAGTTGGCCATGATGCGATCGGCGCCGACCATCTCGATGATGTCCGCGGCCCGTTGCGGCGTGCATTTGGTCGTCGGATAAAGCGTCATCGCGCACCAGAAGCCGCCGTCCAGCGCGTGCCGCACGGTGTGTTCCTCGACGTGATCGATCAACACACGCTCCGGATCGACGCGCTTGTCGTTCTTGAGCATGTCGATGATCATGCGCGTCCCCTTGTACTTGTCCTCCAGGTGCGGTGTGTGGATCAGGATCAGCTCATTCGTTTTCATCGCCAGATCGACGTGTTCTTGAAAGACGGTCGCTTCATTTTTGGTGTTCTTGTTGAGGCCGATCTCGCCGATGCCGAGCACGTTCGGCTTGTTGAGGAACTCCGGAATCATCTGGATGACGCCGCGTGAGAGTTCGACGTTCTCGGCTTCCTTGGCGTTGATGCAGAGCCAGGAGTAATGGCGGATACCGAACAGCGCGGCGCGTTTCGGTTCAACTTCCGTCAAATGGCGAAAGTAATCGCGGAAACCATCGACGGAGCCGCGATCGAACCCGGCCCAGAACGCGGGTTCGGAGATTGCGGCGCAGCCGGAGAGGGCCATGCGATGGTAGTCGTCGGTGACGCGCGAGATCATGTGGATGTGGGGGTCGATGTAGTTCATGAGAATGCACCCCAAGCCCCGCGATGAGCGCAGCGATTCGCGGGGGTCGTCCCGGGTTCAACCCCCGCGAATCGCTGCGCTCATCGCGGGGCTTGCCATGGTTCAATATCGCGGCTTGGGCTTGTCCCAAGTCGATTCATATTCGAGCGAAAAAATCTGCTGAATGCGCTCCGCCCGGCCGCCCGATTGATCGTGCAGCACTTCGAGCGCCTTGCGAATCTTGTCGATGCGCGGGTCGCTCGCCAGGATTTCGCCGGCGTCCTGGCCGCGATTGATGCGGTCGAGCATCGCGGCGATGTCGAGCAGTTTGCAGCGGGCTTCGAAGAAGTAGTTTTCGAGAGCCTTATTCGCGGGCAACGGTTTCATGTCTTGCCTCCCTTTTTCTTCGCGCGCTTTTCTAAGTAGTCGACGCCCGTGATATGCAACAAAGAACACCTCGCCACATGATCCTCTTTGTCCGAATCGGGAAACCAGATATACAATCTGGCGCCAGTCACGAACGCCTGTTCCGGATGTCGAACTTGATAGACATCGCCGCTCGACATGTGGACTTCGAAAGGTTCGAACGGCTGTGCTTTGATCAGCTCACGAAGAGATTCTCCACTCACGACCTGTCTCCTTGCAACGTTTTTTGATTTTGCGCGCGCAGTTCTAATGGCACCAGTTCATTCAAGCTCCCACTGCGGAATCCCTGCAGATCGAGCGTCACATAACGGAAGCCGAGGGATGTCAGATATTTTACCAACTCCGCACAAACCGCGGGGTCGGCGATCCGGGCGATTCCGTCCGCCGGCACCTCGATGCGAGCAAGCTCCCCTTCGTGAAGACGGACGCGGAATTCGCGATAGCCAAGCTGCTTGAGATACGCTTCCGCCGCCTCGATGCGTGCCGTGCGCTCGGCCGTCGCTTCGACGCCCGGCGCAATCCGGCTCGACAGGCACGGCGATGCGGGTTTGTCCCACGTTGGCAAATCCCATTGCAATGCGAGCGCCCGCACTTCGGCCTTCGAGAAGCCGGTCTCCTGCAGGGGATGGCGGACCTTGTGCTCGGCGGCCGCGATCAGACCGGGGCGATAGTCGCCGAGATCGTCCAGATTGGCGCCGCTGCAAATGACGATTTTCTCCCCTCGCCCCTCCGGGGGAGAGGGGCCGGGGGTGAGGGGGATTTCAGCCTCCAGAGAAGGCAAAAGGCGATCGAGTTGGCCGTACAGTTCGTCCTTGCAGTAATAGCAGCGAGTACCGTCGTTCTTGATGTAATCGGGATTCGCGAACTCGGCCGTCGAAACCAGGCGATGATCAATGCCAATGCGCTTGGCGATTTCCTGGGCTTCCGCGATCTCAGCACGCGGCACGCTCGGGCTGTCCGCGGTGACGGCGATGGCATTATCGCCGAGCGCCAGATGTGCGGCCTTGGCGACGACGGTGCTGTCGATGCCGCCACTATAAGCTACGACGACTCGCCGCATGGAGCGCAACAGGGCGAGCAAGCGATCGCGTTTGGTGTCGAGGTCAGTCATGTTGTCATTTTACCAGGTTAGCGAGCCACGGGGTTTATCCCCGTGGAATGAAGGTCCGCACCACGGGGATTAACCCCGTGGCTCGCTAGCCCATCACGCGCTTCAAAAACACGCCCATCCGTTCCGTCTTGGGATTGTCCAGCACCTGGGCCGGCGGCCCCTGCTCCAGGATGCGGCCGTCGCACAGCATCACCACGCGATCCGCGGCGCGGCGAGCGAAGCCGATTTCGTGCGTCACGAGGATCATCGTCAAGCCGTCGCGTTTCAACGTTTCGAGCACGCCGAGCACTTCGTTCTTCAACTCCGGATCGAGCGCGCTGGTGATCTCATCGCACAACAAGCCGCGCGGCTCCATCGCCAACGCCCGTGCAATGGCGACGCGTTGCTTCTGTCCGCCGGAGAGCTGCTGCGGATACGCGTTGGCAAAGCCGGCCATGCCGACGCGATCGAGCAATTGTCCGGCCCGAGCCTTCGCATCCGATGACGCAACGCCGAGCACGCGCGTCGGCGCCTCGATCACGTTATCCATGACGCTCAGGTGCGGGAAGAGCTGGAAGTCCTGGAAGATCATGCCGAACGACCTGCGTATCGGATCGACCTGGGCGCGTTGATGATGCGAGCCCGGCGCGAGTCGATGTGGGCCGACGTGGATTTCGCCGCCGTCGAACGTGTTGAGTCCATTCAAGCAGCGCAACAACGTTGACTTGCCGCCGCCCGATGGGCCGATGAGCGCGATGGTTTCGCCGGACGGGATTGTCAGCGAGACATTGTCGAGGATGGTGCGAGAGCCGTAACGCTTCGTCACATTGCGAACGTTGATGGACCAGGACATCGGAGTTTTCTCCTCGCCGTTTACGTTTAGCGCTCGCATGGCGCCATGCGAGCGCTAAACGTAAACCTGCTTACTTTGCGCCCCAGCGTTTTTCCAGATAGCGCGACAAATATCCGAGCGGCACCGACATGATCAAGTACAGCGCCGCCGTCGTCAGGCCGATGCGCAAATAATCGCCGTAGTTCTTCGTCAAAATCTGATACTGCTTACTCAACTCGATCACCGAAACAATGCTGACCACGCTCGTGTCCTTGAACAGCGCGATGAAATCGTTCGTCATCGGCGGCAGAATCACGCGAATCGACTGCGGCAACACGATGCGGCGAAACGTCAAGATCGGCGACATGCCGAGCGACGCTCCCGCCTCCCATTGTCCCGCCGGGATCGACTGGAAGCCGCCGCGATAAATCTCCGCCTCATATGCCGCGTAGTTGAGACCGAAGCCGAGGATCGCGGCCGTGAATGGATCGAGCGTTATTCCCATTCCCGGCAAGGCAAAGTAGAGAAAGTAAAGCAGCAACAGCACCGGAATGCCGCGAAAGAACTCGACGTACGCGATGGCCAGCCAGCGCAGCGGCATCGGGCCGTAAAGGCGCGTCACGGCAATCGGCAATCCCAGCGCGACGGCGAGCGCCATACTGGCGATGGTAAGCAAGATCGTCATGCCCGCGCCTTCCACGAGCAGCAGGAAATACTGCGTGAACTCAAGGCCTGGCAGCGGCGCCGAATCGACACGAAGCGGAGTGTACAGACGGTACTGATCCGGCGACCACAGGTGCCACTCGGACAAGATTCGCTTCAATTCTCCCGATTCGATGACGCGGCCAAGCGCCCCATCGAGCTCTTTGCGCAGTTCGTCGTCATCCGGACGGACCGCGATGCCGTAGTAGCCTTCCGCGAATGGTTGGCCGACCAGCTTCAAACCGGGGTAAGACCGCTTGCGATGTTTGATCTGATCATCGGGGATCACGTAATAAGTCGTGATCGGCGTGTCAAACAACACGGCGTCCGCGCGCTTGTTGACGAGATCGTTGAAGGAGCTTTCCTGATCTTTGTAGTCGGTATGCTCGACGCCCTTTTGTTTCAACAGATGATGCGCGGCCGAGTTCGTGAGTGTGCTGACGACGAGCCCCTGCTCCTTGCAGTCGTCAAGTGTTGTAAAACGCGCGTCGTCGATGCGGGCAACGAGTTGCAGTTGATAAATGAAATACGGACGTGTGAAACGAGCCTTTCGCAGGTTTTCCTTGCTGATCTCCAGCCCGTTCATGGCGAAATCGAATTTGCCGCCCCGCTCAAGCGTCGAGAACAAGCTGTCGAATTCCGTGTGTTCGTACTCGATCGGCCGGCCAAGTTCTTTCTCCAGGGCGGCAATCAGGTCAATCTCAAAGCCGATCTTGGAGTTGGGGTCGTCCTTGGAGCCGAAGAAATAGGGAACGCCCCCTTCGGTGTCGGTACCGCATTTGAGCGGCTTTTTTTCCTGAGCATGAAGCGTTGGCGAAAGCCAGAGGAAGAGGCTGACGAGAAGATATGACAGACGGGTTTTGTTCAACGATCGGGCCCTCCTTTTGTTGGTTGATGATAGATGTTATCGAAAAGGGAACGGCGATGAAAGTGAAAAAATCGCCGCTTGCGGTTTCGCGCTTCAGCGCGCAATGGGAGCGCGAAACCGCAAGCGACGGATTTATTCTTTCCGAAGCAGGACGGGAATCGACAGCACCGTCGCACCGACGTGAACGCGAACGCGAGTTTGCGCTTCGGCGGCTTGCGTCGCGATTTTCAACGTCGCGTCATCGCCCGGCCCCGGCGCCCAGGTGCATTTGATTGCGGGATGATCGCATTCGATCTTGTCCACGCGCACTGCTTGCTCGCCGGTTGTGCGCAATCGGACGAGTCGTGAGCCGCCGCCGACAATTTCGACCGAAGCCGGCGACGCGATCACGTTCGCACGCTCCGGCTTCGTCAGCGTAATCGGCACTTGCAGATGGCGATAGTGCGGATCATCGGTGTAGATGTTGAGAGTCTCTTCGGACCGTGCCCTCGTCAGCGCCGCGCCGCTCACTTCGAGCGTGACCTTGGTGACGCCGTTGGCCAGCGTTTGCGTGTTGACCTTGATCGCCGGCGACGACGCGAGAACGTTGGCGATCTTTAACGGCAAGGCGCGGCGATCGGTGATCGTCAGTTCCTGCTTGAGCGTCGTCTCGACCGTCATCGCGATGATCGACGGTTCGATGGTGACTTCGTTGCGAATCTTGGCGCCGATCAATAGGGTGGCCTCTTGCTCCTTGTTGCCCTGCCGATATTGGACGTGCGCCTGCCAGGTGCGTGGGCCGTCGCGTTGACCGAGCGTGCGGACGTGCATGAGGAGCGAACTTTTTTCGCCTGGGTTGATGGCGCGTTTGTCGTAGACGGGGGACAAACAGCCGCAGCCGAGGCGAATATCCGTGATTGCAATGGAGTCGGACGACTCGTTGACAAACTCGAAGCGATGCTGATAAACCAGGCCGCCGCGCAATTCGCCCAGGTCCGCCGTCGGCTGAATGAACCGCAGTTGCGCCAACGCGAATTGGGGAATGATGAACACCACGCAAATGCACAAGACGGCGCGCATCGGATGCCTCCATGATCCAATGTCGTGCGTGATAGCACTGCCGTTTGATCGATTCAAGGCGACTTTGTTGCCTTTCCATCAGAAAAAAAAGAGAATGTTGCACGAAAACCGCCGCAAGTTCGCACATATATAGGAAACAAAACCCCCGGGAATCGCCACGCTCATCCCGGAGCTTGCAACGGAGATATTCATGCGCTTGACTTTGCGGACTTTGCTGTCTTATCTGGATGACACGCTCGAACCGGCCCAGGCGAAAGCGATCGGCCAAAAGGTCGCGGAAAGCGAACAGGCGCGCGATCTGGTCGAACGCATCAAGCAAGTCACGCGGCGTCGCCGCTTGACGACGCCCCCCGCCGCGGGACCGGGCGGCATCGATCCGAATACGATCGGCGAATATCTCGACAACGAGGTCACGCCGGAGCAAGCGGCCGAGGTCGAGCAAATCTGCCTGGCGTCCGACGTGCATCTCGCGGAAGTCGCGGGTTGCCATCAAATCTTGACGCTCGTCTTGGGCGAACCGGCCCTCGTGCCGCCGTCGGCCAAGCAACGCATGTATGCTCTCGTCAAGGGACCGGAGTCGATTCCGTTCCGCAAACCGCCCAAGGCCGGCACGAAGGACGATCTCGATCTCTCCAGCGAAATCGACGGCGACATGGACGACACCCTCCGCATGGGCGTCCCCGCGGTCGGCGGCAAAGCCGGCTCGAGCAAAATCTGGCTCTTCGCAAGCGGCGGCGTGGTCGCCGTCGGCGTCTTCATCTTTGCCGTCTGGATGCTCGTGAATCAAGTGCCGGTCAACAAAGGCGAACCGAAAAAGGACGGCACGCTCGTCCAGGGCGAAAACAAGGAAGGCGGCAAGAAAATCGAACCGCCCAAGGACGACGACAAGAAAAAAGAAACCCCTGAAACGGATAAGAAGAAGGATTCGAAACCCGAAAAGATCGAAGTGCCGAAGACCGATGGGAAATTGCCGGAGATCAAACCGATCGACGTTGTGCCCGTGGAAATCAAGCCGCCGCCGGACATCAAGTTCGGTCCAGCCAGCAAGAAACAGGCGCCCGTCGGCCAGTATGTGATGCCAGGACTCAAGGAGCCCGGCGTGCTCCTGCAGGCGAAGCCGGACAAATCCGGCTGGACTCGCATCGCAGGCAAGGGGACCCCCGCGGTCTCGGGCCGTTCGCTCTTGAGCTTGCCCGGTTCGAAGTGCGCCGTCGCGCTCGACTCCGGCGTCGAGTTGACGTTGTGGGGCAATCTTGTTGAAAGCAACCCCGATCCGCTGCTCTCGGAGAGCCGGGCCACCCTTCATTCCCACGACTTGCTCGACGCGGACTTGACCCTCGAACGCGGCCGCATTCTTCTGCGCAACAACAAGAAAGGCGAGCGCGAAGCGCTTGCGCGAGTTCGATTCAATGATCCGATGCAAACCAAGGAAGACTACTTCGACATCGTCATGCAACCCGGCGCCGCGGTGGCGATTGAACTGGTCGCGGACCTCGATCCTGCGGAGCCCTTTTTCGAAGATCCGAAGAACCCCATGCGAAAAGGCCCGATCGCAGTGATACGCGTTTTCGCTTTTGCCGGTTTCTCGACGATTCGTCACGAAGAAAAGTCGCCCCACTCGCTCGACGAAACCCAGCACACCTTGGCGCAATGGCAAAACCGCGAAGGAACGCTCGTGACGCAATCGCTCAAGGCGGCGCCGCCTTGGTTCAAGGGCAAAACTCCACTGAAGGACAAGAACGAACAAATGGCGCGCGACAAGGCGATCGAGGCTCACGAATACCTGGCCAAGCTCATGGACAAGGACAACAAACAAATCGACGTCGCCTTGGCCGAGATCACGCAGACCGTGCAACAATCGGCCCAGCGCGAGATCGACAAGCAAAAATTCATGTCGCTGGAAACGTATATCCTCTGGCGTCACGCGCTGCGCTGCACGGCGGCGATCGACGACACGAATTCGTTGTTTGACACGCTGGCCACGGACGGGACTCCGGTCGCGATGCGGGCCGAATGCATCACCCTGCTCCGCCATTGGCTGGCCCAGGAGCGCGACAACGATTATCAACTCCTCGAAATCGTGCGCAAGAACAACATCAAGAAGACGCCGTCCATCAAGATCATGGAATTGTTCCACATTTTCCCACAGGCGGAAGCCAAGAAACCGGCGACCTATCAACATCTGATCGAGAGCCTTAACAATGAGCTGATGCCGATTCGCATGTTGAGCCATTGGCACCTGGTCGCGTATTTGGCGCCGGCCGGGCGCAGCATTCCGTATGACCCGAGCATGCCCCGCGCGCAACGCGAAATGGCCGTGCGCGCCTGGATGAGCCTGATCCCGCCGGGGCAATTGCCGCCCACCAGTCCGCCGACGAAGAAGAAAGACAAAGGTTGATCCGCGCGGCCTGGCGAGCCGAGCCCCGTGAGGGGCCGGTTGCGTGCGTCCATTGTGACTCAACCGGCCCCTCACGGGGCTCGGCTCGCCAAGCTACTGCCAGACGGTATGCCGCAATCGGCTTCTCATTTCGATAAAACAAATCGCATCGCTCAAGTTCCCTTCGGACGATGAACTTGC
>DAIOGM010000001.1:35106-55271 GCA_036745215.1 Gemmataceae bacterium | reverse complement strand
GTGACCCGCGAAGTTTCTGCGGAATGACGAATGACGAAGCACGAATGACGAAAGAATGACGAAATCCGAATACCGAATGAATGTGGTCAGCGTTGATTTCGGGATTCGACATTCGTGCTTCTTTCGTCATTCGTGCTTCGTGATTCGTCATTGGCGCAAGCCGTTGCGGCTCTCCGGACGGGAGCTTCCGCCGATCTGCGTCGCCAACCACTGGACGAGCCGCGTCTCCGCCCAGCGATAACCGCCGGCGCCATCGGCGCCCAGAAAGCCGAGGTGTCCGCCGTGATTGGAAATGTGCACTTCGACGGACGCCGGCGTCGTCAACGCTTCGAACGGCTCGACGGCGACGAACGGATCGTCGCGCGCCGTCAGGATGAACGTCGGCAAACGAATCGCGCCGATCTTTTGGAGCGCCGACGCCTTTTGATAATAATCAAGCGCGTCGCTGTAACCCCAGCGCGGCGCCGTGAAAAGATCGTCGAACTGGCGCAGGATGAGCCGGCGCGGAAAGTTGGCCCTGGGCACGTCGGGAAAACAGCGTTCGTGCTCCGCCACCTGGCGCGTCAGATGGTGCACATAGAACGCGTCGTAAAGCGGCTGGCGCATCATGAGATCGCTGCAGCGCACCAGGTCGATCGGCGGCGCCAGCGCGGCGATCGCACGCAATGTCGGCGGACCTCGTTCGGCAGTTTCGCCGGCGTATTTCAGAACAATGTTGCCGCCCAGTGAAAAGCCGACGACGGCGAGCGGAACATTTGGATACGTGCTAGCCAAATACTCGACGATAACGCCGACATCGGCCGAGCACGCCGCGTTGTAGAATCGCCGCGCGAAGCGCATGCCGGCGCCCGCCGCCCGCAAGTCCATGCGAAAGACGCGCCAGCCTAGTGCGTTGAGCCGATGAGCGGTTCGCTGCATATAGCCGGAGCGGTGACAGCCGCCCAGGCCGTGAACGATTAATGCAACGGGAATAACCTCGCCATCCACATGCCGCGGCGGCGATTCGTGCAAGACGATTCTATCGCCGTCCGGTAACGCCACCGCACGCTGCACCGATCGCGCTGGCCGTGGCCGACCCGTCAGCAGATTGCCGAGGATCGTCTGCACGTGCGGGTTGCTCAGGAATGGAATCGGTTGAAAAGAGGACATTGCAAGACCTGTCATTCCGTCAAGTCGGCGCATATGGTCCGACGAGCGGGATCATCTTCGGCTTCGGCACAACGACGCCCGTCACCGCGCCGTGCCGTTCCTGCAACTGAGCGAAGCTCATGCGCAGGAAGCCGTGCACATTCGGATCGGGCTTGCCGGCTAAATACTCGCGGGCGTACGCCACCATGCGATTATCATACTCGCGCTGACTGTGCGAGTGATAGTGGTAGCGGCCGTTGTGCCTGCGAATGTCGCCGTCGAACGCCTCGCCGATGTGATACAACTCGTGAAACAGCGTGATGAACTTCTGATCGAAATCCTGATCGAGGAAACGCGGCAAGCAGAATGTCATCAGATACAGATACTCGTGCTCGCCGAGAAAATAGCGCTGAATATGATACGGCACGCCGCGGCGTTTGCGGATCATGGCGCCGTTCTTGAAACGCAGCGGCGTGACGCGCGCTTGCAGCCCATGCGACTGGCCGCCGCGCGCTTGCGTCACCGACACCAGAATGCGCGGCGCCTGCACGTGGCGAAAATCGGGGCAGCGCTCGGCGATATCCGCCGTCAGGTGCTGGATATGGGCGCAGAAGTCGAACGCTTGATTGGTCGCCTGTCCGCTGACCGCGGGCGTTTGCCGCGTGAACCACGACCAGATCGATTGCCGTTGCGTCGCACGAATGGCGCGCACGGGCAGCGGATCGTGAGGTTCTTGCCAGCGCAGGATAAGTTGGTGTTTTCTCATGCGTGACGTTCGTAGGGACAAGCGGCTCGCTTGTCCCGGTTCGCCCAGGGACAAGCGAGCCGCTTGTCCCTACGATTCTCCTTTACTTATTCTTGAAAAATGTTTAAACTTTTCAATCAACCTTGCCGATAAGGAAAGACGTGCCGAAAATGCGGGACATTCCGCGGGCATTGCCAAGAAAGGCGCATGTTATGAAGACGCTAGGCCGAATCAATTGGATTGCCATCGTGGCGCTAACGCTGATGAGCGGATGCCAGACGTGGGTGCCGGAAGCGGGCATTACGTTGCCGTCGCCGCACTATATTCGCCATCCTCCGCAATATTTCCCGCCGTCGCCGCCGTATCCGTTGCCGCGCGAGCTGAACAGCCTGGAAGAGGCGGCCCGCAAAGCTTACGACAATCCACAGCCGTAATCGGACAACTGAGTGGAATCACGAACCCCGCAGGCGGCAAACACGCCCGCGGGGTTTTTCGTTTTCCGGCTTCACTCGCCACAATTTTCTTGACATGGAAACTGGGGGTTGTACCCTTATTCTCCGTGTTTGCCGATTCCTGACATCAAACCCAATCTGCAGGAGTACATGCCATGCCGGAAGGGAAAGTGGTCTTTGCAGGGTTGAATCAAACGGGGATGATCGTTTTCATTATTTTGCTGGTGATGACTGGGCCTTGCTTGTGTTGGTTACCGTGGGTCATTGACAGCATGAAGGGCGATCCAGATGCGTCGTAAGGGCAAAACGCACCGAGTGAGTGTAGTTCGGCCAAAACGGCCCGTGTAGCGGACAAGGACGCGACGGGCCTTGCCGATTGATATGCGTTGAGAATCCTAAACCTATTCCGAGTGGCCATTCGGCCAATTCCACAAGAAGGACAAAAAAATGGCAGAAGGACAATCAGAAGAAAAAAAAGGCCCTGATCGAACCATGTGCGGAATCTTGGCGATCATCCTCGGCTGGGTGGGAGTTCACAAGTTCATGATGGGACAAACTACTGGAGGGGTAATTCTGCTTTGCGTGTCGCTCCTAAGCTGTTTTTTGCTTCAACCCGTCTCTGCAATCATCGGATTGATCGAAGGCATCATTTATCTGACGAAGACAGATGAGCAATTTTATCAAACCTACGTCGTCGAAAAGAAGGCGTGGTTTTGATCACAATGATTGCGTTGCCGAACTGCATGCATGGAAGACGTGAAGTGCCAGGGTTTTCAAGTTTTTTTCGCCTTAATGGTTTCCCGCCACGGCCCCTTTCAAAACGAGGGAATGTGGACTAGAATTAATACAGCGGGAAACGCTGCTCCCGTAGGGATCGGTCAAAAAATTGGATTGAACCGACACGGGGTTGAGGTCGAACAATGAAAATCAGCTTGATGGTGCTGTCCTCCGGAAAGGCGGCCGGCAAGGCGTTGTCCATCACGTCTGCGCAATTCATCATTGGCAGGGATCCGGAATGCAACTTGCGGCCCGCCAGCGCCATGATCAGCAAACGGCATTGTGCGGTGATCGTCAAGGACGATCAGGTGACCTTACGCGATTTCGACAGCACCAACGGCAGCTTTGTCAACGATCAGCAAATCAAGGGTGAAGTGCCGCTCAAGGACGGCGACATTATCAAAGTCGGACCGTTAAGCTTCAAAGTCGTAATTGAGGCGGAAGCGCCCGCGGCCAAGTCGACGCCGAAGCTGACACCGCCGCCGGCGGTCTCGGACATTTCCGACGACGATGCCGCCGCCGCCGCGTTGCTCGCCGTCGAAGAGAACGGCAACGTCAGCATCACCAGCGCGGACACCGGCGCGGATGCCGTTCCGGGCGGCACCACGGTGATGGACATCCCAGCCATCGCCGGACCGGAAGGCGGCGAGGCGAAACCTGGCGAGAAAAAAACGGCCGGCAAGAAGCACGCCGCGGGCGCCGCGCAGGACGCCGCCAAGGCAATCCTCGACAAAATTCGCACCGGCAAACGCAAATAACGCTTGAATCACGAAAACACGAAAAACGAAAACACGAAAAGGGTCATCGAGCAACTTTTCGCGTTTTCGTTTTTCGCGTTTTCGTGATGCCAATTCACTCCCGAGTGTCGTCATTGCACTTGTCGCGAATGCCACCGGCGCGGTGATCCGCCGCCGGCTGTTGAGCTGGTTTCGCAAAAATGCGCGGCCGCTTCCGTGGCGCGCGACGCGCGATCCGTATCGCATCTGGATCAGCGAGGTCATGCTGCAGCAGACGCAGGTCGCGACCGTCATTCCCTATTACCGTCGTTTTCTCAAGCCGTTTCCTACCTTGAGCGCTTTGGCGCGAGCCGACGAGCAAGAGGTTTTGCGCCTGTGGGAGGGGCTCGGCTACTATCGCCGCGCCCGCGATTTGTGCCGGGCCGCGCGGCTATTACGTGAAAATAATTTTACGACGATTCCGGATGATCTCGAACTGGTGCGCGCCTTGCCGGGCTTCGGCCGCTACACGACCAATGCGGTGCTGTCGCAGGCATATGATCGGCGGCTGCCGATATTGGAGGCAAACAGCCGGCGCGTTTTGTGCCGGCTGTTTGCCGTCGAGGGGGATCCGCGCGAGAAAGCTGTGGAAGCGCGGCTTTGGCAACTGGCGGAGGACTTGTTGCCGCGAAAAGGCGCCGGCGATTTCAATCAATCGTTGATGGAGCTGGGCGCGCTCGTCTGCACGCCGGCGAAGCCGAACTGTTTGGCGTGTCCGTTGCAAGGCCCATGTCAAGCATTCGGGCAAAAGCGCCAACACGAATTGCCGCGCCGGACCGAGGCCAAGAAAATCGTTGACGTAACCGAAGTTGGCGTGATCGTTCGCAAGCGCGACCAGGTGTTGCTCGTGCAACGGCCCGACGGCGGCCGCTGGGCCGGATTGTGGGAGTTTCCGCATGTCGAGGTCGAAGCGGGGGAAACCCACGAAGCCGCGGCGAGTCGCCTGCTCGCGTCGCTCGGCATCGACGGTAATGTCGGCATTGCGTTGACGACGATTCGCCACAGCGTCACGCGATTTCGCATCACAATGACGTGCTTGCCGGTTGCGTTTCAGCGCGGCAAAGCAAAGAGATCAGCACAATCGGCCATCGCGTGGGTCCGCATCGACGGGCTCAGAGATTACCCGCTCAGCACGCCGCAGCGCCAGCTCGCGAGACTATTGCAAGAAGGCACAGCGCGTACAATTCGCGGGATTCGCAAAAGATAGTCAACGAGCAGATTATGGATAAGTTGGCGCCAATCTTTGGAGTGCGGCGGTTTGACGCCGCTTTCCTTCTTTCCTTCTTTCCTTGGACTCAATCTCAAAAGAAAGAAAAAAAGAAAGAAAGCGGCGTCAAACCGCCGCACTCCAAAATGGTTGACACATCTGCCGTTCGCCGCTATGGTGCCGCCTTCATTGAAATATCCAGGGAGGCGCGCGATGCGGCCGATGGTTGGGCTGTCGCTGCTTTTGATCGCGTTGGCGTTGATGGCGGCCGGCTGCCGAAAGCTGGACCTCTTCCGCCGCGCCGAGCCGGCTTGCGCTCGCGCCAACGGCCCATCGGTCGGCACCCCCGCGCCCGAAATCGACGGCGAGACTTTCGACGGCCAGCATTTGAAGTTGAGCGACCATCGCGGCAAGGTCGTCGTCGTGGTGTTCTGGTACAGCGGCTGTATGCCGTGTCTCGAGATGATTCCGCACGAACGCGAACTGGCGGAGCGTCATCGCGATAAGCCGTTCGCATTGCTCGGCGTCAATGTCGATGTCAATTTGAACGCGGCTCGCAAAACCATCGCTTCCAAGAAAATGACCTGGCCGATCTGGCAACCGGACGCGGAAAGCCCGATCGACCGCGTTTGGGACGTGAGTTTATTGCCTGCGATTTTCGTGATCGATCCCGACGGCATCGTGCGGCATGCGAATGTTCGAGGCCGCGCCCTGGACGAGGCCGTCGAGAAGCTCCTGGCCGAAACGGAAACGGCGAAGTCGCGTTAACTTTGCATATTCATGTCGTCAGAATGCGGACTCGTCGTCCTTCAATCTTCAATCGCTTTTCTGCGAACAGCCGAATCGCTTCCGGATACGCAATGCACTCCTCGGCGAAGACGCGTGCCGCCAGGGTCGTCGGCGTATCGTCATCGAGCACGGCCAACGTGCGCTGCAAAATGATCGGCCCGTGATCGTACTGGTTATCCGCGAAGTGCACGGTGCAGCCCGTCACCTTGACGCCCGCTTCCAGCACCGCCTCATGAACGCGATGCCCATAAAAGCCCTTGCCGCAGAACGCGGGGATCAATGCCGGGTGAATGTTCATGACCCGGCCCAGGAAATCGTCCGGCACTTGAACAAGCTGCAAGAAGCCGCCGAGGACGACCAGATCGACCTTCGCTTTGCGGCATTCCTCGAAGATGCGCCGGCTGAATGCTTCCAGCGAGCCGGCTTCTTTGCGCGTGATGACGACACCGGGGACGTTCATATTCTTGGCGCGTTCCAGTCCGAACGCGTCGGCGTTGTTGGCGATGACGAGCACGACACGCGCCGGCAGTTGGCCCGCCTCGATGCAGTCGTGGAGATTCTGCAGCGTGGTGCCATTGCCGCTCAAGAGCACGGCGACGCGAATGGGTGGGGTCGGCATTGCGTTACACAAAAGGAAAGCTCTTGTTCCCAACGATTGAGAACAAGAGCATGATGGTGTTTTTGATCGATTGAGTCTCGAAAGCTCAATCGTTGTCACGATTGACGCGGAACGCGTCTCGCCACGCGGCGGCATTCGGTGCACCGTTTTGGCCGGTGATGCGGCGCAACGCGTCGGCGGCGGCCTTGTGATTCTCGGAAACGAAATCCGCCGGCCGGGCTTTCACTTTTTCCGCTAGCGCCTTCAATTCCTCGCCGTCCACGACGCGGGTGCGGACCAGGAAGTCGAAGCGCTGCATGTCCGGCCACGGGGTCGCGTTGACCACCGGCATCAACACCGAGAAGTCTTGCCGCAGATACGTCGTATCCGCTCGCACCATCGGCTCGCCGGACGATTGCGCTCGCCCGTACGCTTCCTTCGGCGACGTCGAGAACGGAACGCTCGGAATCGGAATCACGCCCGGCACCTCATTGGGCTGGCCCGTGACACTCGGCGGATGGCACAGCAAGCAGTTGCGATGGTGATTGATGCGGACGACTTCGCGCACTTCGCAGACTTCCTTGTTGTCCACGACCTTCTTTTCCGGATCGCCCGGCGCCGGCTCATCGAGGAACGCCACCAGCTGCGGCCCCAGATCCTTGCGTTCGAGCTGGCCGACCGCGAAGGCAGCGCGATGAGCGACCAGCGGCATCGGATGACGAATGCCGTGCATGAGGATATCGTCAACGTTGTGATCCTTCGGACGCTTCTTGAGTTCGCGAAGTGCCGTGCGACGCACATCGCTGGAGGCGTCGAAGATCGCGGAGCGAGCGAGCGCGCGGCTGGCCTCCAGGCTATTTGAATGGCCGAGTTGCTCCACGAGGCTTTGCCGCAGGCCGACGCGTTCGGGGCCGAGGATTTGCACGAGCGCGGCGACGCCGTGCGGGGTCTGCACGCCCTGACCGCCGCTGCGTGCCTGATAGGTGCTCCAGAACGCGGCCGTGTCGGCGCCGCTCGATTGATCGCGTTCCATGCCGTCGCGCACCGCCTCAACCGATTTTTCAAACGACGTGGCGCGTTGCGGTTCGAGCCGGCATTCGGCGCCCATCACGAATGGCATGCCGCGCAGCTCCTTGCGGCGCTCCATTTGCGCGAGCACGAAGGCGTCCTTGTTTACACCTTGTGCGTTTTCATGACGAATCTTGGCGATGAGTGCGACGACTTTTTGTTTGGCGCTGGCGCGGTCGAGGTTATGCGAAATCGGATCATCGACGCCGACTTCCGGCACGCGCGTCAACTCGATCGGCGCCTTCGGATCAACCGGCGGCGCTTTCGACACGACGACGTCGCGCGACCACATGCCCAGGCCGACGAGCAACAGGATGAACGACAAAAGGCCGCCGCCGACCGCGACGCCGATCACGAAGCCGCGCGACAAAAACGGCCGAGGCTGCGCGGACGCGAAGCGGAATGCCGAGCCGTACGATGTCACGCCGAATGTGGTTTTACATTCCTGACAACGCTTCGATGCGACGGCAAGCGATTTGTCTTTCTGAGGAAGTTGAGCACACGACACGCACAGATTCGCACCGGCCATGACGATTCTCCAGGTGGAAGGGACGTGTTCTTGATGCAATTCCACCACTATTATTCCCGCAAGTTCGGGTAAAAAACAACTGTAAATTAACTTTTCTCGCAGACATTTATGTTTAATGAAATCCCTGGGTATTGAAGTAGTACGGCTGCTCAACGCCGGCTGAGGGCGAAACGATGGCAGCCAACGATGCCGCGGCGGCATTCGCTGCGTCTCGCGATGTGAAAATCATCGGCTCATAGTGCTGGCCAAGTTGACGCCGGCAAACGATCCAGACATGTTCCTTCGTGCGCAACCATATCTGTACGCGTGTCCCGTCCGGGTTGCCGAACGTTTCAAGCGGATCGACGCCGTCTCGAATTGCCGCGTCAAGCTCTTGAATCAGCTGACGTGCGACGCTTGCCGCATCGTCACGCGTGAACGTGCAAAACGTCGGCGCGTGGCCATGATCGCCGTCCCATCGCGCGGGAAGGAGATCCCATTCCAGGGCGCGCGGCCGAACGATGACGAGCGTTCGCGCGCCCGGCGGAACGAGGATGCCCAACGCGTTCGGGCCGGCATGTTGTGCATCAATCCGAATAAACACGCGTGCCTACCAATCTGCACTCACCCGTTTCAAGTGCTGCACCAGATTCTTCATGACGAATCCTTGCTCCGGGCAAACATCCACCGCGACGCCGCGTTTGGCGAGGTTCTCTTGCACTATCGGTCCGACCGCGGCGACAACCGTTTTCGCCAAGCCTGCGCGAAGCAATTCGAGCGCTTGCCGTTCCTCCGCGACTTCGAAGAGGCGATCGATCTGCGGTGAACTGGTGAAGACGATCGCATCGATCTGACCGCCTGCCATCTTCTGAAGCAAATGACCGACGCGCTCAGCGTCCGCAGCGGGAGCGTAGATGTAGGGCTGCACGGTGAAGGCCATCGCGCCGGCGTCGCGCAGAAACTGCTCCAGCGGCGGATTGCTCTCGTTGTACAACTGAACGCCGACCGTGACGCCTTGCAAGCTCAAGGAACGCAGCGACGCGATGACGCCATCGGTCGTCGGGGTTTGTGCGCTCAACGAGGGCGTCAAGCCGATTTCCTTGAGCGCCCGCGCCGGCTTCGGGCCGCGCGTCAGCGTACGCGTTTTCGCCAACGCGGCGATGACCGAATCTTTTCGCTCGTGCCGTCCGGCGCAGCTCAACAGGCGGCGCAGGCCTTCACCGGTCAGCAGGATCACCCAATCGAAGGCGCCCGCTTCAAGCCGGTCGAGCCAGGCGAGGATTGGCGCATCGTCAGGCGCATCGAGGATTGAGAGCAACGGACAGCGCAGCGGCGTCGCCCCTTCCTTCTCGAGCATCTGCGCCAGTTCTTCGAGCTGCCGGCCCTCGGCTAACGCAATCGTCTTGTTGGCCAACGACATCGATTTGCTCTCGTTGTTCCGCTTGCGGTTTCGCGATCACGTGCCTTGCGGCGGCGCCACGCCGAAATCGCGAATCGTGAATATGGGCCGAAAATCGTACTTCGCCAACGCCTCCCGCGCACCTTCGAGGCGATCGACAATGCACACGACCGCGACGACTACCGCGCCAATCTTCTCTATCTCTTCAATCGCCTGCAACACGGAACCGCCGGTCGTCAGCACATCTTCCAGCACCGCGACGCGCATGCCTGACTTCAGCACTCCCTCGACCCGTTCCTTGGCGCCATGCTCCTTCTGCTGTTTGCGGACGAAGAATCCTTCGAGCGGCTTGCCATGCATCGCGTAACGCTGCGCCAGCACCGCGGCCATCGGAATGGCGCCGACTTCAAGCCCGCCGGCCGCGTCGATGTTCAGGTCTTTCGTCATTTCATAAAGCACTTCGCTCAACCAGTTGACGACTTCGCCGTTGAACAACGCTTTCTTGCTGTTGACGTAATAGCTGCTCTTTTTGCCCGACGCCAGCGTGAAATCGCCGAACGAGAAGGCGCGGGCCTTGAAGGTTTCCAAGAGCATCTTGCGTGCGTCCATTTGCTTTCCCAGTTTGACAAGTCAGATGCGCTTGTTCGCTATTCTATGCAACTTCTCGTCCACAGGATTGCCGCGTTTACCTATCAGGCCACGACGCGATTCTGCACGTTCAAAATCGTCATGAGCTGCCTTGTACACGGTCGATGATACGATTATCAAGCATTGCAAGGAGGGAATATCATGGCACAAACCGCGCGGGCGGCGCTGGAAACGCGTCGAGGTTCGTTCACGACCTGGTTCACTTTTCTCGTCGGCATCCCGCTCGGCGTCGGCGCGCTCTACCTCATCGAATACGGGCCGTGGCAGGACGCGACGATTCAGCGTTACGTCCATCACGAGGCCGAGCAAGCGGTCGTCGTTATTTTCTTTTGCTGCCTGGCCGCGTTTTTTGCCAAGTTTTGCACGTCCACGAACGAACGCATCGTTCACGCGCAAACCTTGTTGCCCAAATGGGACGGCAAACCAGTCGCCGCCACGGAAGTCACGCAGCTTCAACAATCGCTCAACCTCGTCTGGGATGGCGTGAAGCGCACGTATCTCGGCCGACGCATCGCGAACGTCCTCAACTTTGTCGCCAGCCGCGGCTCGGCGGATGATCTCGACGATCAGATGCGCACGCTGGCCGACAACGACGCCATCGCGCTCGACGGCAGTTACGCCACGACGCGCTTCCTGATCTGGGCGATGCCGATTCTCGGCTTCCTCGGCACGGTGCTCGGCATCACGGAAGCGATCGGCAACATCGATCCCAAGCAACTGGAAACGGGCGGCGCCGACAACGTCACGGCCGGCTTGACCAAGGCGTTCGACGCGACCGCGCTGGCTCTCGGGCTGACGCTGGTTGCGATGTTTCTCAATTCCCTGCTAGAAAAGCTCGAACAAAATCTGCTCGAACGCGTCGATCAACACGTGGATGAAGAGCTGGCCCATCGATTCGTTCGCCCGCAAGCCGAAATATCAACTGCAGCGCCCGCATTGACGCCGGCGCTGCAGCAACTCCTCGAAAAGCAAGTCGGCATGTGGTCAACGAGCATGCAAAAAGCGGAGGAACGCTGGACGCAATCCTCGCCGCAGATGGCGAAGGCGCTCGAGCAAGCGCTGGATACGGTGCTCACGCGCTTCGGACAGCGCATCGTCGAAACGGAGAAGAAGCTCATCGAACGCCAGAACGCCGTGCTCGAAGGCTTGACGCGCCTCGCAGCCACGTTGAAGGAAAGCGGCCGCGAACATCAGATTGCGCTGGCACGGCTAACGGACGCGATCGGCCTGTCGATCGAAGTGATCTCGAAATCGAAGGCGGACGAAAAACAACTCTTGCGTTTGCAGGAATCGTTGAGCCAGAATCTGGCGCTGCTCGCGAACTCGACGACGTTCGAGCAAGCGGTCGAGAGTTTGACGGCGGCCATTCACTTGTTGACGACGCGCGTCAACCCGAACCCGACACCGTTGCGCATCGCGCCGAATCGGGAAAACGCTGCGTGATCCCCTTTTTTCGTTAAGCGCTCGCGTGGCGCCATGCGAGCGCTTAACGCAAGCAGGAACGCCTCGGACATCTTCCATGCGACGGCCACGCTCGAAACTCCAGGTCTCGACATTCCCCTTTCTCGCCGTACTCTTGTGCGCGATGGGGGCGTTATTGCTATTGCTCTTCATCATGGACCGCCGCGCGAAGATCGCCGCCCAGCACACCGCCTCCGAAGTCGTCGCCGAACGCAAGAAACGCACGCAAGACGAGGAGGATGCTCGCCTCGCTGAATGGCAGAAAGCAAAGGACCAGTTGCATCAATCGCTGCTCGATCAGCATCAGCAGGTGCTCGGCGATGCGAAGGGATGGCAGGAAAAACTCGACAGCGCCAATCAGAAACTCGTCATCGTTACGACGGAGCATCTGGATCTCAACAAAAAAGCCGATCGTGAAGCTCAGCAAATTGCTTTTCTGCAAACGCAAATCGCCGGCCAGCGCAATGGCTTGAAAGAAGCCGATCGCAAGGAAGGCAAGGTCAAAGCCGAATTGCTCGAAGCCGCCAAGGAGCTGGCCGAGCTGCAACGCGCGTTTCTCGCGTTACGCGCTCTCAAGGAAAACGAAAAGCAGGTCTATTCCGTTGTGCCGTATCGCGGCAAGCGCGGCGAGATTCGAGCGCCGATTTACGTCGAATGCGTCCGTTTCGGCGTCGTTTTTCATCCCGAGAAGAAGATGCTCGAAGGATTGAGTTTCACGCCGGACGCGATCAAGGCCGAAGTCGAACGTCGCACAGGAACGTTGGCGGTCGAAAAGTCCGTCAAGGAGAAGAGCCGAACGATCGCGGCGGAACGCAAGGGACCGTACGTGCTTTTTCTTATTCGGCCGGAAGGCATTGAAAGCTATTACAAGGCGCAGGCGGGCTTGAAGGGCTACGATCTCGATTTCGGCTATGAACTCGTGGATCAAAATTGGGTGCTCGATTTCAACGGCGATCCGAATGCGAAGCCGGCGCCGCCGATCGCGTTTGCGAAGGCGAGCGAACCGAGGAAACAGGGCGTCACGCCGTTTCCGACTCTCGCAAACGGCGGAACGGGGCAGGGGGGTACGGGGAGTGGCTCGCCATCGCCATCGATTGGCGGACCTTCGTCCAAGAACGTCGGCAGTCTTGAGCCGAAAAATGTCGGGCTCAATCCGCCGCCGAATCTCGGCTTAGGCAACGCAGGCGGCCCGGCGTTGCCGCCGTTGCCGGGGCCTTCCGGCGGCGGAATGGAAACGGGAGCGCCGAACAAAGGCCCAGCGTTTGTGCCGATCGCCCGACCATCGCCGACCGTTCCGATCGCAGCGGGGGCAAAGTCCGAGTCGGGGCTTCCGTCGATCGGCATTCCGATCCCCGGACAGAACGTCGTCGGCACGACCGGTGGAGCTGCAACCCCGAAGCAACCCGGCGGCGACAACCCGCCCGGCGATTCGCGGATCAAGCCCGCGCTGTCTTTCGGCGCCGACGACGCCAAGAAGCCGGCGCCGCCGCCGCCCAGCCGCGTGCTCGGCAATCGCGACTTCGTTATCACCATTGATTGCTACTCGGATCACGCCACCGTCTTCCCCGGCGGCATGCAGTATCGCTGGTCCGGCATGAACGCCAACGCCAACGATCAGGCCCTCGTGCAAACGGTGACGAACCTGATCGCAAAGCGTCAAGCGTCGGTGCGGCCCGGCGAACCGCCGTATCGGCCGATGATTCGCTTCCAGGTTTCGGCGGATGGATTGCGCACCTATCTTCGCGTGTATCCATTGTTGGAGCATCTGCGCGTCGCCATGACGCGCGAAAACGTGGAGGACTGAGCGGCTCGACCTCCAGGAATCGTGTCGCTCATCCTGGGGCTTGACGCCTGAACGATGTTTCGGCGCAGAAGACCTCTGAAGAACGAATCGATCCACTTCAGCTTCGATTCGTTTCTGGACCTCGTGACCAACGTCGTCGGCATCATCATCCGACTGATCCTGGTCACCTGGGTCGGCGCGCGCTCTTATCACGCATCGATGCAGTTTCTCGAACTCGAACCGCTGCCGCCGCTGGAAAACCCGAAGGTCGTGGACGATCCGCTGCACGCCCGCATCGAGCAATCCAGGAGCGAACTCGACGACGCCAAGACGCGGCTGCTCGCGCAATTGAAGGAACTGGAAGAGATCGAGCAGAAAAAACAGGCGGCTGACGCGAATCTTGTTGTGATCATCGGTCAGCGAACGGCGCTTGAAAAGGACCGTCGTTCTCTCGAAATGAAAGGCGTCGCGCGCGTCTCGCAGGTTCAACTAGCGAGCCTGGGCGTGGACGACGTGCGCAAACAGACCAGAAAGCTGCTCGAAGAAATCAAGCTGCTCGAAGCGTCCGAGTCGAAGAAGAAGCAATTGAAGTACCACGCCCCGTTGAGCAAGGCCGTGCAGATCGAGGAGATGTTCTTCGAATGCAAGAATGGCCGAGTCGCGTACATCGACCTGCCGGCGTTCATGAATCAGGTGAGTCTGTCGCTCGATGACGTCGCGAGAGAGCTGAAGGACACGTTTCGCGTCGAACGCACCACGGCCTCGGTGGGACCATACAAGCTGCGTTACGTTATCGAGCGTGAACGCACGGCGACCGACGCGGGGCCGACGCCGGCGGCAAGCGGTTTTCGATTTGGGCTGAGCGAATGGGCCGTCGAGCCGTTGACGCCCGACCGCGGCGAAACGATGGAGCAGGCGCTCAAGGAAAAATCGGAGTTCCGCCAGCTCGCCGATCCGCTCGATCCGAACCTGACGACCGTGACGTTCTGGGTCTATCCCGATAGCTTCGAACTATTCCGCCGGCTGCGCGATCATCTCTACGAGCGCGGCCACGACATCGCCGGCCGACCGCTGCCGCCAGGGGCGCCGATCGCGGCGTCGCGGCATGGGACGGCGTCGCGCGGGCAATAGCTGCAAATCTTCTGGCGGCGCGCGTCCATTTCCGTTAAATTCAACCCCATCAATCTCAATGCCATTCGCAGGCAAGGCGGTTCCCATGGGAGTCATCCGCAGCATCGCTGCCGTCGTAGTCGGCTGGATCGTGGCCGTCCTGGTCATCATCGTCGTTGAATCGACCAGCGGGCTGTTACACCCGCCGCCGGATGGCAAGTCGATTACCGAGTGGGCGAAGGAATTCGAGGAATGCACGCCGGCCGCCAAGGAATGGCTCCGCTCAATGCCGACGTCCGCCCTTGCCATGTTGCAGGTGGGGTGGGGCTTCGGCGCGTTCTTCGGCGGCGGTGTGGCAGCATGGATCGCCGGCCGCGGTCGGTTGATTCATGCGGGCATCATCGGCGTGCTCATCTTGGCGGCGACCATTGTCAATTTCTTCCAGATGAAAGCCAAGCTGGATTACTCCCACCCCGATTGGCTGATTGCGACGGGGCTGCTTCTGCCGGTGCCGCTGTCGCTATTAGGTGGATGGCTCGTTTCCCTGCGGTATCCGAGCGAGCCGGCGCCTTCGGCGGGGCCGGATGGCGCAATCATGGAAGGCGATCCGCCCGTGCGGCCCAATTGAACCCTGGAGCATTCATGCGAACTCTCGCCTGCGGACTGCTTGTCACGCTGTTCATGTCAACGAGTATTCGCGCCGAGCCGCTGAAGGCCGGCGCCGCGAAGATCGACATCACGCCGCCGATCGGCCACCCCATGTGGGGCTACGCCGCCCGCAAGGACGCGCCGTCCACCGGCGTGCGCGAGCCGCTCCAGGCCCGCGCCGTCGTGCTCACCGTCGGCAAAGAGGCGATGGCGATCGTCAGCCTCGACCTTGGCCGGGCGCCGACGCGCGGCAGCATGGCGAACATCCGCAAGAAGTTGAAAGAATCCATCGGCATCGAAAACATCTTCCTCGTCGCCAGTCATACGCACCATGGACCGGTGCTCGAACTCGACGATTGGCCGAACAAGGAAAAACCCTATGTTCGAACACTTGAGGAAAAGCTCGTTCAGGTGATTACCGATGCGAACAAAAACCTAATGCCCGCCGCGTTCGGCGTGTCGTCGCATGACGTGCCGTTCAATCGCAATCGCCACTGGCGAAAAGCGAATCCGCCCGTCGATAAGGAGATGCTCATCGCCCGGATCGACGACGCCAAGGGCAAGCCGATCGCCCATCTCGTTCACTTTGCGGCGCATCCGACCATGCTCCCCGCGAAGCTGCGCGAGTTCTCGCCCGATTTTCCCGGCTTCCTGGCCGAGCACGTCGAGAAGGAACTCGGCGGCGTCTGCTTGTTCTTACAAGGCGCGGCCGGCGACCTCTCGGCGAATTCTCCGGGCGAGGGACCGGAGAAATTCGGTGCGGCCGTCGGCAAGTTCGTCGTCGAAAAGAGCAGGGCGATGAAGTGCGAGTTGGCGGAGCCGAAAAGTCTGAAGGCTCGCGAGCGCGATTTCAAGTTCTCCGCGCGCATCGACATCAGCAATCCACTCGTCTACGCAGCGTACGCGCTCGCGTTCTTTCCCAAGCTCGTCGATTTCTACGAACGCGAATACCGCGAAGGCGTTCGCCCGCACGTCACGACGGCACTGCTCGACGACAAAATCGGCTTCGTCGGCGTCTCCGGCGAACTCTTCACGAGCCACGCCATTCATCTCAAGCGGCGAGCGCAATTGCAGCACCTGTTCGTCTTCGGCTACTGCAACGATTATCAGCAGTATTTTCCGACGATCGAAGCGGTCGCCGAGGGGGGCTATGGCGCGGACACGACCGTGTCGCCCGTGGAAATCGGCGCCGGCGAGCGGATGATGGATCAGACGTTGTTGGATTTGCTGGAGTTGCAGGGGCGGATTCGGCTGCCGAAGAAATGAACCCGCCGTTGTTTACGTTTAGCGCTCGCGCGGCGCCGCGCGAACGCTAAACGTAAACCAGTTACTTGATCGCCCGCACACTCATGTTTCGCACAGCCACCGGTCCATGATCGGCCTGAAACATCAGTACCCCTTCGACCATCTCCGGATTCTTCCAGCGATCGCCGGTCGGCGTCAGCAGTTCTTGCTTCTCATGAATCATCTGGCCATTGAGCATGGCCTTCTCGATCATTGTGTTTTTGATCTTCTTGCCATCCTTATCGAATCGCGGCGACAGAAACGTCACGTCAAGGGTCTGCCATTCGCCCGGCGCTTTGCACGCGTTCACCTTCGGAGCGATGCCCTTGTCGAGATGCGTGTAGCGGCCCTTGATGACGTCGGCACGCGGATAGACGCCGCCGCAGTCCTCGCCGGTCAGTTCTTTTTTGCCGAAGCTGTCGAGGATCTGAATCTCGTAATGTCCATGAAACTTGATGCCGGAGTTTGAGCCTTTGGGAATGTTAAACTCAAGATGGATTTCAACGTCCGCGAACTTTTCTTTCGAGAATAGGTTTTTCGCGTTCCCCTTGGGCCCGTTGTACCAGGCGCCTCTGCCCTCCTTGGCGACGAATTTGCGCGGGTTCTTGGGATCGAGTTCGACGCCGGCGACTTCTCGCCAATCGCCGTGCGGCTCTTTCCACGCGGGAAGTTTGTCGGCAAACAATTCGAGCCGGCCGCTTGTTTGCGCGCCGAGCGCGCCGACAACGGCAAAACTGATGACAAAAACGCTGACGGTGCGAAGCATGGGATGGCACCTGACCAGAGGTCAATGAATGTAGACCGCACACTCCGTGTGCGGCAATCGGCACACGGAGTGTGCCGTCTACAAAATGCTACGTGTTTTCACAATCGTCGCCAAACGAAAATGCGCTGGCGTTGGCAGGCGTCGCCGTGGTACACTCAACACTCGAATCATGGATGAAAGCGAGCCCTTCACAAAGGACGCTTCAACTCCTAATCTGCATTGCCGATCACCATTCGCAAGAGGAGGAATTGCACATGGCTTCTCGTCTAATCGGGACCCTTCTGATCGCCGCGTGGTTGCTCTTGGCCGTCGAGCCGAGCGGTGCTCAATCGCCGCAGCCGACAACGCCACCGGTTGTGGCGACATCGCCGCAGCCGCGTGATCCATCACCGGAAGTTTTGACGCCGGCGCAACAAAAATTGATCTTGCAATTGATTGAGTCCGTCCTGGGCCGAGATCAACCGCCGCAGCCGTTGATAGCGCCGCCGACGATCGCACAGCAGCCGCCGAGCGGGCCAGGTCCCGGCGTAACGTTTTTTCCACAGCTAACTCCGAGCATGGCCCCTCCCAACATGCCAATGGCGCCATCGCCTCGGTTTTCCTTCAAATTCGACAAAAACGAGCCAATCACGACGTTGTTGCCGGCCGCGCCCAAAACGCCGTCGAAGCTGCCGATCTGGACGAACGAAGACCTAACGAAAGTCCCCGAGGTGACGTTCGGCGAGCCGGTCGCCAAAAACCTCGACAAGACAAAGGCATTGGAAGCGACGGCTCACATCCTCGCCAAGGTCAATCAACTCAACGCCAGGAAGACCGACAGCTTCATGCTTGCCATGATGGAGCATCGCACCGACCTGCGCGGCCTGCCGTATTTGATGGGAGACGAATGCCGCACGCGCGAGGAGCAGGCGCGGACGTTCCACGTGGTGGCCAACGCGCTCAATCAGAACATTCGCGCGACGAATCAGCAACAAGTCACCGACATGCTTGAATTCCTGAGTGCCGTCGCGCAGCAAGCGCGTGGCCACTTCAATCGCATCAATCACGAAAAAACCGATCGCGCCATCGTGGCCGCGCTGACGCAGATTCTGATGCCGGAATCCGAACGTTCTCGCACCGGTCTCGCCAAGTTCCTCGCGCGTGTTCAGCACATCGACGCGACGAAGGCGCTTGCACGCCTGGCGATCTATTCGCCGGAGGACGAAGTCCGCGCCGCGGCCATCGAGGGCCTCAAGCTTCGGCGCGAACGCGATTACACTGACATCCTTCTGGAAGGCTTTCGCTATCCGCTGCCGGCGGTCGCCAAGCGATCGGCCGAGGCGCTGGTGAAGCTCGAACGCGCCGATTTGATTCCGAACATTGTGGAAGTGCTCGAGCGCTCCGACCCACGGCTACCGATGACACAGAAGCGAGACGGCAAGGACATCACGGTTGTTCGCGAACTGGTCAAGCTCAATCATCATCGCAACTGCGCGTTGTGCCACGCGCCGGGCAACACGGAAAACATGCCCGACGGCATCTTGACGGTGGCCGTGCCGTTGCCGAGCGAGCCGTTGCCGAAGCCGTCGCAGGGCGGCTATCAGAGCACGCCGCCGCCGTCGCCGGACGTGGTGGTGCGCATCGACATGACCTACTTGCGGCAAGACTTTTCCGTGATGATGCCGGTTGCCGACGCGCATCCGTGGCCCGAAATGCAGCGGTTCGATTTCCTGGTCCGCACGCGCGAGTTGACGCAGAAGGAAGCGCAAGGGTACGAGCCGTGCTGCGAAATCGAGGAGCCGGGCCGGCTGTCGTCATATCATCGCTCGGCGCTTTATGCGTTGCGTGAGTTGACGGGGCGCGACACGGAGCCGACGGCGGCGGCGTGGCGGAAGTTGCTGAAGTTGCCGAAGTGACCTCGTGGAATAATAGTGCCAGTCGAGCGCACATTTCGCCTGGCGGTTTCATTTGAACTCCTCAAGTGAAACCGCCAGACGTCCTTGTTCAATTCCAATTTCAAAGATACTCGACGCAATTCTTCATGCCATCCGCGTCATAAACGTTGTGCAAAAGCACAAGCATTTGAATCAACTCTCCGATCGAGTATTTCTTTGCATGGCACCAGGCGATTCCCGCATGCTGGACGCCGCTCGCGGCCAGGACGAGAAAGTCCGTATCATGGGTGACGAGTACGCGGCCTTCAGCCGTTGCGAATTGCAATTGATCTGGATCATCCAGGCCGCATCGGCCGGCATCTTGGGCGGTCAATACGTCAAGACCTTGGTTTTGCAGACCATGTGCTACGGCCGCGTGAATGTGTTGGTCGAAAAAGTAGCGAACCGGCTCAGCCACCGAGTTTCTCCCTCAACTTCGACGGGAATTTGTGGCGCAATGATTCCGCGACTACTTCTTCCTTCTTAAACTCCTCTTCAATCTCTTGCTGATTGTCGAAATAGTATGCTAAAGCGGCATGCACATCTGCAAGTGTGATGCCCGGGAACGCAGCGACGATATCGCCGGGGCTTTGCCCGCGCTTTTCGTGCCATACGACAATATCCATGACCCGAATTCGATGCCCGGCGATGCACGCCTTACCGCCGCAAACGCCGGGAGTTTTTGTGATGTGTTGCATGATTATGTTTTCCATGATTCAGTTGTCGATAAACTGCGGCCTTTTGCCCCATATTATCACATATCCGTTCCCGCCGCATCCGCCGGCTTCTCCACTGGCACGCTAAACTCCACCTGCACGTGCGCCAGATCGTTCGGCGTCACCTCCAGATTCACGACATCGCTGAAACGATGCGCTTCAAGCACGAATTGGCCACGCGCGTCAAGCACGATGGCGCGCTGCGGATCACGCACGCAGCGAAATTCGGCGTGCCCGCTGTAATTGGCGCACTCGAGGAAGCGGGCGGTGATCGCGTCTTCGACCCCCTCGCTCCTCGTCCCTCCGCTCTCGCCCCTCCCCGGCGTCATGCGCGTCAACAGCAGGTTCGACGCGTCCGGAAACCTGCCGTCGAGCACCTGCGTGAAATA
>DAIOGM010000001.1:31980-35096 GCA_036745215.1 Gemmataceae bacterium | reverse complement strand
GGCACGATCGCGAGCGGCGACGTATAGCCCCACGCTGTCTGCAGCGGCACGTCGCGATCGAAGGCGATGCCCAGTTCGAACGTCGTCGTCTTTTCTCCCTCGGGAATCAAGATCACGTCAACCATGCGGCCGCCTTGCTTTTGATGGAACGGCAAGCCGCCCGTCAGGATGGTCGTGTTCTGATGCATCACGGAGCGGACGTCAAGATAGTCGGGCGACTGCGGCCGCGGATGGTTGGTGACGTAGCCCATGCCGTTGAAGCCGCGCACGAGGACGTCGCGTTCATCGCGCCAGGCGAAGCGCGAGCCGAAGTACGCGTGCCAGCCGTAGCCGGCGGGCGGCTGCTCCGGCGTGATTTCGATGCGCATCTCAAGCAGGGGCCTACCCAGCCAGAGGCGGAGACGTTGGCGGAAGTTGGCGAGAACCTGGTCCTTTTCGCCGAGCAAGATTCCTTCGGAGATAATCTCGCCCATTGCGGGACCGGTCGAGGTAACCTTGATGTCCTTGGCGACCATGCGGCTGCCGGGGTTGAAAACGAGCATCTGGCCGAGGCGATTGATGCGTGTCTTGTGATCGCGAATCGCCTTGAGGCCGCCGGAGTTCGGATCGACCTCGACTTCCATGGCGTCGTTGCGAATGATCTTGAACTGCGCGTCGCCGAGCGGCGTTTTGGTGGTCATCAGCTTGACATCGGGCGGCCCTTCGCGCGGCAACCAGGCGAAGCCGAGCGCGGGCACCTCGACGACCGCGCGCATCTTGCCGCCTTCGAGCTGACACGCCTTGACGATGCCGCCGATCGCGAGCGGCCGCGCGCCGGCGTCCAGCTCCAGCGCTGCCCTCCGCGCGAAGCCGCACGGGTTGAGGATCATCCATCCCGGCTGATTTGGCGCCGCCCGCAATTGCAGACGATCCGTCAGCGCGCCGGCGATGCGTTTTTCGAGATCGTCGAAGTCGGCCGGCACGTTCATGTGGCTTTCGACGTGGGTTTCGGCGGCACGCAGCGCGTCTTCCACATTCAGCGTGTCGCCCACGCCGCTCAACGAACGATTCAAGGCGGCATACGTCCAGCATGCATCAACGCGCCGCCGTGCTCGCAATTGCCGCGGGAAGGCGCTGACGGGCGCGTCGCTCTTGGCGTCAATTCGTTCGCTCAGAAAATCGAAGTGAAAATCGTCGGCGAGCATCGTGGAAGGATATTCGCCGGGCATGACCTCACTCAGAAAACGCGAAAACGTCGTCCACTGTCCGAGCACCGGACCAAGCTTAGCGAGTTCCATAATGTCGCGATGCCAGAGGACCGTCGGCTTGTCGCGGTGCAGAAAGAAAATCGTCGCGGTGTGATCTTCACGCGTCGTCTTGAACCAGAAATGTCCGAGGTTGAAGTACGTTTCAACGGTGTCCGTGTACTTCGGCGCTCGCACGAACGCGTCCACTTGCTTGCCGTCCGGCGAGGGCCAACTGACGACGACGTTGGAGTAATTCGGCAAGCCGGAGTTGTCGTCGAAAGTCAGGAAGATCGCCTTGGTGATGCCGTTGGAACTCAAAAAGAGCGGCATGTGCGGATGGTAACCGAAGCGTTTGCGGGCGAAGACGCGGATGTCGGCGCCGAGCAATTCCTTGGCGCGATCCAAGCCACGACGCAAGTTCCAAAGCTGCGAGTCGATCGGCAAAAGGGCATCCTCGCGCTCGAGGTACGAACCGCCGCAGATTTCGACGCGTTCACCTTGCACTGCCTCCTTGAGTTGAGCGAAACGTTCGGGCGATTGGTCGGCCAGCTTTTCGAGCGACGCCGTGGCGGCGAGGAAATTGGTGGCGACGCCGCAATCGAGCGCCGCGGGCCAGCTTTGCGTGGCCGCCTTTTCGTCGAAGAAGCTCATGTCGAGCAAATGAATGGCGACGGGATAGAGCACTTCACGCGCGATCAACAGTTTGGCCGCCGCCGATTGCAACAGAGTGCGCCAATCGATCGGGGCCGGCGAGCCGGGAGCGTTAGCGACCGGAGCAGTCTCGGCAGCATCGGGCGCCGGCGCCATCACCGGAGCATCGGGGGGCGGCGCGTCATATTCATCGGGTGGGTTTTCCGCGTAATCGGGCGTTGAAGGATTGGTTTGTGACTGCGCGACCGGCGTGTATGGCATTCCACCTAATAGCGCGACCGCGTGTTGCACGTCGTCCCAGAATGCCGATTGATCGAGCAGGTTCTCATGCTCCATCGCCTCGGCCAGCGACGCCAGAAGCATGTGGCCCCACGCGATGCCAAAGAATGGGCCGGCGTCGTCCGCCGACAATTCGAGCCCCGGCTTCCAGGCGAGGTCGGGCGCTCCTTCCGCGTTCAGGGCGGCCTTGAGATTGGCGAGTGTTTCGTTGCGATCGGTCGTCGCCTTGAAGACCAACGCGCCGGCGGCCTTCACGCGCGCTTCCCAGTCGTCCGGCAGATACGACGGCGGCGAATCGGGCAGCGCGTAGATATAGCCGGCTTTTGGAGTTTCGTGATCGTACGTCGCCTCGCAGCGCGGGGCGCCCTTCGCTTGCCAGAGGATTGCTGGGTGCCACAGCACGGTGAAGCCATTGAGCCAGGCGGCCATGTCTTCCTCGGTCATGGTCATCGCGTATTGCGCGGGGAAGCGATAGGGACTGAGAAGGACCAGTTCGTGCGTGTTCATGGTGTGGATTTACCAGGCAGGCCGGACAAAAGCAATCCGCTTGCGGCGTGGCGATCGCGTTGACCAGCGCGAGCGCGAAGCCGCAAGCGGGTGAAGTTGTTACAATATTATTCTACGCTTGGGGCCGAGGTCCGGGCGCAAAAGCCGCGCATTCCCATAGGGGAAAAACTCGCACGAACCCGTCGCATATCCATGGAGCGGAAAGGATCGACGCGTGAGCAAAAACGCCAAGTCACCGGAGCGGCCGCTTCACGAGCGAATCGCCAACGCCCGGCGCGAAGGGCGCACCCAACAAGCGCTCGATCTCACCCGGCAATACTTCAAATTCGAACAAACCGAGGAGCGCCGCGAGCTTTTGCGTCAGGTGACGCTGGAGCGCGGCCAGCAATTGCTGGCACAGGGTAAGCCGAGCGACGCCGCCACGGCGTTTAGCAACGCGCTCGAGATTGGGGG
>DAIOGM010000001.1:4437-31970 GCA_036745215.1 Gemmataceae bacterium | reverse complement strand
TTTCTTGCCGCCGTCATTCGCGGCCTGGCAGGGTGCGGCGCCGTCGAAAAAGCAACGGCGTCCCTGGAAAAGATCGCCGACCCGAAACTGCGTCAAGGCGCGCTGAACGCCATCGTCGATGCCGCGGTCGCGCAAGGCCCTACCGGTCGCAATGCACTTCCTGAATCGCTCCATGCGCCGTTCGACTTGGTGTTGCAGGCCTTTCAAGCCTATGAAGCCGGGAAAGACGACGACGCTCGCGCCGCCCTGCAAAACATCGGTCTGCAATCGCCGTTTCTCGAATGGAAGGTGCTCTTGCGCGGCCTGATCGCCTATCAAGCCAATGACGACGTGCGTGCCGTGGAAAACTGGCAACGCCTCGATCCGACGCGACTTCCGGCAAGGTTATGCGCTGCGTGTCGAGCCGGGATCGATCACCCGTACTTTGCGGCGCAGCCGGCGAATGTCCAACAGGCCTTGCGTGCCAAGTTATTGCAGCAGCAAGGCGCGAGCTTCGCACCCGCGCTGCGCGAACTGCGCGATCTCTTGCACAAGGAAAACCTCGCGCCGGCTTTTCGCAAGGCCGAGTTGATTGTGCCGATCATGCGCCGGGAATGTCCCCAACTCGCGGCCCGTCTCGCGCAGGTCTTTTTTTGGACCATCGTCGAACAGGGGCAGCCCGAAGACGTCGATCGGCATCTGCGCGTTTTCGGCTCGCCGCCGGACGATCCGAAGCTGCATCGCCTCGAGTCGCTGGCGGTCGAAGCACGCGGCTTGTGGCCCGAGGCGCACAACGGCTGGCAAAAATTCATCAATCAAATTGCTCAATTGCCTCAGCAATGGCCCGGCGAAGTCGGCAAACGCGTGCAGGCAATCATCTGGTCGCGCATGGCCGAGAATGCCATGCCCGATCGAAGGCGCAAGGGCCATTCCGGTAATCCCCTGTTCGACCTTTTTGCCGCCAACACCGGCCCGCTCAAGCCGAGCGCCGAGCAATGTCTGGAAAAGGCGATCAAGCTGGCGCCCGATCGGCACGACAGTTATCGCGCCCTTTTCGACGTTTATTGTCAGGATCGAAAATTCGCCAAGGCGCAGAAGATCGGTCAAGAGCTGCTCAAGCGATTCCCCGATGATGCGGCGACGTTGGAAGCGATCGCATCCATGTGTATTGAGAATCAGGAATATCAGAAAGCCCTGGATTACTTGCAGAAGGCGATGCAAGCAAATCCGCTCGATCGCTCGTTGCACCTAATCCTTGCCATCGTGCGCCAGCGCTGGGGCTTGCGCATGACGCTGGACGGAAAATTCGACAAGGCCCGCGAGCAGTACGAGCACGCGCTCAAAATCTGGAGCGGCCCGAAGACCGCTCTGTTGTGCCAATGGGCCGCGTGCGAACTGAAGGCGAAGAATGCCGACCGAGCCGAGGAATTGATCGCCCAGGCATTGACCGATCCGGGCCAGCGGCTGGCGTGCCGCTATACGCTGGTCGGCGAGAGCATTCGCGCCAAGCTGCCGCCCAACGAGAAGAAACGCATCGCCGCCGATTTGAAAGCTTCCCTGGCCGAGGCGCCGACGCCCGCGGAAATCGTCATCCTGATACAGAGCGCCGGCCAGCAGCACCTCGTTCATGACGAAACGTTCCATGGCCAAAAGACGCAGGAGAAGTCCATCGTCAAGTTCCTCGAACAAATGCATTTTGACGCGTTCGACGAGTTGCAACTATCGGTCCTGGCGGGCGGATTGCAAATCCTGCAAGCACGCAAGGCATGGCTCAATTGCTTGAACTTCGCTCGGCGTCGATATCTCAAGAATGCGATCTTTCGCCTTTCGTTCGTCGATTATTATTTGTCCGACGCATCGAAAGACCCGAAAACCCACCTGGCTCGCGAGCACCTGGATGCCGCCCGTCGCCTGATTCAAGAGTTGCCGCGCGGCGAGGAGCAGCAGCGGATGCTGGACGAAATCCAGGACAAGGAAGACCTTCTGGCGCAGTTGGAATCGCGCAATCGCGGCATGATGGACGTGTTCGACCAAATCTTCGGCAACAGGCCGATGCCGTTCAATGACGAGGCGGACGATTTCGAGGATGATGAGTTTTATTGAACGCGCACACCGTCACTTCGCTCGTTCCAGGAGGGAAAGAAATGGCAACTCGTACGTTATTCCTCGCAACCGTATGTGGGTTCATCGCGGCAAGCGTCGCCGATGCACAACAATTAATCCGTGTCACGTATCCGGTCAGCGACATCGTGAGCGGCGAGGAACACCTGAAAACCCTCGTCAACACGCTAACCAAGACAATTGCACCGGCGAGTTGGCAAGAACGCGGCGGGCCAGGTGATTGGCAGTTTTTTCCGCTCGGTAAGGCACTTGTCATCAATCAGACACAAGAAATCCACGAAGCGATCCAGATTATGCTCGCTCGCCTGCGCCAAGGCGAAGAAGAAGCAGACATGATCGTCTTGGGCAGGTGAGGCGCTCTACGTGTTGAACGCCTCGCACAATTCCACGTGCTGCTCGATCGACAGCGTCTCCGCGCGTTCGGTGCCCGCGTAGCCGTGCTTGGCGAGCGTTTCATCGACGACCTTCTTATCATGCTGACGGCCCGTCATGCTGATGATGGCCCCGCGCAGATTCTTGCGGCGATGGGCGTAAAGGCCGCGCAGGAAGTCACGGAATCGCTGTACGTTCGGCACGCGATTTCGCTTCTCGGCATTCGGCACGATCTTGACGATGCCGGAATCGACTTGCGGCTTCGGCCAAAACACGCTCGGCGACAACTTGCGAAGAATCTCCGTGTCCGCCAGGCTTTGCACCATGACCGCGAGCGCGCCGTAATCCTTGGTGCTGGGTTTGGCGATGAGCTTCTCGGCAATCTCCCACTGCACCGTCACGACCATGCGTTCGAACGCGACGCCCGCGATCAGGAAGTTCGAGATCACGGGCGTCGCGACGGCATAGGGAAGATTCGCTATCAGCTTCATGCGTTCTGGTTTATACTGTTCCTTCATTTCGTTGAGGTTTGTCAGCACGTCGGGATTGAGTCGATTCTTGTTCTTGAGCACGTCCGCCAGAATCAATCGCACATTGGCGTGGCCGTAAACGGTCTCGCGGGCCAGTTCGTGGAACGCCGGATCGATTTCGACGGACAGCACCGAGCCGGCCAATCCCGCGAGGTTCGCGGTGAGACTGCCGGTGCCGGAGCCGATTTCGAGGGCGAGATCGGCGCGCGTCAATTCGGCGGAGCGGATGAGGAAGTCGATCAGATTCAAGTCGATGAGGAAGTTTTGGCCGAGTTTGCTCTTGGGATGCAAGCGATGACTTTGAAAGAGTTCGCGCAGGTACGATTGCGTTTGCCGAGGCGCGGGATGGAGTGTGGGATTGGGTTCCATGAATCCTTTAGTTTGGTTCAGCCCGTTTACGTTTAGCGCACGCGCGGCGCCGCGCGAGCGCTAAACGTAAACGGTTAGTTTCATTTCGTCGGCAACGCAATGGACTGCATATACTTGATCACATACTTCGCGAACAAGTCCGTCTCGAGATTAACGGTCGCCCCCGCTTGCTTGAAGCCAAGCGTCGTGACGGCCATCGTGTGCGGAATCAGCACGATCGAAAACCGCCCGGCTTCGACATCGACGAGCGTCAAACTCACGCCATCGATGGCGACGGAGCCCTTGCGAATCATCTGTTTCGACAACTCGTGCGGGCAGCCAATCCACACGGTTTCCCATTCGCCTTGCCTTTCGCGGCGTTCGATGCGCCCGATGCCATCGACGTGACCCTGCACGATATGCCCGCCGAGCCGATCGCCGACCTTGAGCGAACGTTCGAGGTTGACTCGGTCGCCGATCTTGAGTTCGCCGAGATTCGTAAGCTTGAGTGTCTCCGGCCCCGCTTGAAAAACAAATGAACGGTCGTTGCGCGTGACCACGGTCAGACAGCAACCATTGACCGCGACGCTCGCGCCAATCGGCAATTCCTTGGCTACTTCGGGCTCCTCAATGACGAGCGACACGCCGTCTCTGTCGGCGTTCACGCTTCGAATAACTCCCATGGATTCGACGAGGCCGGTGAACATGTCGATGATTTTACGCCGACGGACGTGAGATGACTATGCAGCGGTTCGCGAACGTCGCAACGCAAGAATGGAAAGCAAGAGCGATAGGAGGATCGTCGCCGCCGCGGTCTTGCCGCCGCGCACCAGCGAGTCCGGACGATACTCGAGCACGAGTTCGCCGCTTTCGCCGTGCGGCAACCGGACCGCGGGCAGGATCAAATTGGCGCGGCTCAATGGAATCGGCCGGCCGTTGAACGTGGCGCCGTAGCCAGGAAACCACGGGCGGGAAAAGGCGACCAGCGACTCCTGGCCGGGCGTTGGATTGGTCACTTCAACGACGACTTTGTTGCGTGACTCCTGGCGAACCTTCACTTGCGCACGAGCAAAGTCGCGGGCCGGCGCCGCTTCATCGGGTGGGCCGTTGCCTTCAAATAGGATGACGCCGAGATCGAGCATTTTGCGTTGGCGAATCAGCTCCAAGGATTGCCACCAGTCGCCCAGCGGAATCGCCGTTTCGATTGAGCGTGCCGTCTGCTTGCTGGGAATCGTGCGATGCAGCACGGTCGTGCCGGGCAGCGTCGCCGTGCGTTGCCAGCCGCGCGATTCGAGCCGCGGGATCACGCGCGCGAAACGATCGGCGATCATCAGGCCGTCAACGCCCATCAATGCGAGCAAATCGTTCGGCCCCGATTCGGCGACGATCAAATCGACCGCCATTTGCACCCGTTCGTTTTCCATTGGCTGATGCGGCCCGCCCAGGTAGCCGTGCGTGCCGAAATTGAACAGAACAAACAAGTCGAGTGGGCCCATCGGGCTGTAGCCATTGATGAATTCAATGCCCGCATAGGTTCCGAAGTTGCCGGGAACGACCGCGCCATCGGCCGGATCGAGCGCGCGTTCCGGACAGCTCGGTCGATCTTCGAAAATGTCGGGCCAGATGTGGACGCTGAGATAGCGCACGTTCGGATCGAGCCCGGCCGGGTTCTGCGCCATGTTGGGATTCCACCAGGGCACTTCAAGAAACGGTGCGATCGGAGCAAAGGTAAGCCAACTGGAGACGAGCACGACGGCCGGCGCGATCCACGTCGCAATAAAAGGCATGCGCCAATCCGCGATCGCCCAGGCAAAACACATTGCCGCGAGGATGCTCGCGTGAATCAAGGTGATGGTTGGTTGCTCCCATACGGCACAAAGCGTCATCACGCATGCCGCGCCGACCAGCAAGGTCGCCCACGTCCCGGGATTCAGATTGCCCGACAGGCGCGCGTTCGCCATCGCCTGGGCGCCAAGCACCGCCAGGATCAATGAGAAGAACGGCAGCCAGCGATAACTCCAGCGGAAATTTCCCGGGCTCGGCAGCATTGCGAGCGCGAGCACCAAAACGCAAAGACCGATCTCCCAACCGAATTTGCGAAAAACGCTGCGGCCGCCCGTTGCGAAAGCGGTGAGCAAGAACGCCAGCGGCACGAGACCGCCCGCCAGTTCCGCGCTCATATGAGGCTTGAAGCGGCTGTAGACATTCCAGGTGACGCATTGCGACGGCAGCACCAGCCCCGGCAGCCCGGCCGCGGGAACGGTCCAGTGGTCGCTGAGATGCTTCGCCGGCGTTTGGCCGCGCACGGTTTCCTTGGTGTATTCAAGCAGCATCATCCACGCCGGCGCCGACAGGCCGAGGCCGATGACCCAGGCGCCGACGATCGGCCACGACGCCAGCCAACCGCCGTGCAAGGCGCGGTGGCGAAGGACGCTCCAGACCGTCAACAGCGCCGCCATGAGCACGGTGAACGGCCAGCCCGCGGTGATGATGAGGTAAAGGAAAAACCCAGCAGGCAGAAAGCGAGCCGTCGAGTTGTTGGTGTCGAGACTGCGATCGAGTCCCCACCAGAACCATGGCAGCCACGCGAACGCCGCGAGGGCCGGGAACCACGCCTTCGCGCCCCAGATCATGATCCAGCCGCTGAGCGCCGTCGCGAGCGCTGCCACGAGCGCCAGGTCGCGCGGAGTGCCGAGTCGTCGGCTCAGGCGAAACGTGCCCATCGCGAGGATTGCGAGATGGCTGATGGAAAGCACCGTGCCCGCCGCGGTCAGCGACATGCTGGTGCTGAAGATGAGCAGCACCAGTCCGGTGATCGCGAGCGAGAAGACGCCGTTCTGATATTCGCCCGCGAGCGCCCCGCATTGCCAGGAATACGGGCTGAGCAGCGGCGCCTCGCCCGATTGCCAGGCGCGGGCGACGTCGTAGTAGTTCGCCAGTTGATAGCTTTGGAAATCGTCTTGCCAGAACCATTGATTGGTGTGCAGCACCAGCGTCAAACAGAAGAGTGCAACGAGCAACCCGGCGCCGAGCGTCCAGAGCGTTTCGCGCGCGCAGTCACAATCGGCAGCCGCGGTCTCGTTTTGGCGCGCGTCTTGGATCATGGGGATAACGAAATGCCAGCGACGAACGGGAATTAAAGGGACGCGCAAATGTAGGTTAGCGCTGGGGGTTTGTCAAATCAACTCCCGGCCACAACGGGCTCTCCTGTTTTCGCGGCATCGCCACGTTCCGCCACGTGCCTCCTGGCTTCCGCGACGAGCGCGTCATCTTCGACATCCCATACGATGTTCTGTGAAGCATCGATCCACGCGGCGAGATTGCAGACCAACTGGCCAAGCCGCCAATCGGGGTGAAGCCGCCATGCTCTCTCGATTTCTTGCAAAACCAGCGGAATTCGTTCAGGATCACGCATGAGAGAAGCTCCTTATTTGGGCGGCGCGACGTCGCGCACTCGTAGCAACTTGGAAAAATTGGCTTTCGGCTTTACCTCGGTGATCTCCACGGTAACCAACTGCCCTGGCGCCAGATAGTGGATGCGTGTAGCTCGTGTCACTCCGTTGTTGATCATCAATTCGCCGTCCCGCCCTGCAGTTACTTCAATGACTGGCATCCCCGTCGTGGCGGCGCCATATGCCGAGACTTGTCGATGGTAACGAAAAGGGACCGCTCCATCTTGCCGGCTAGGCGGCAAACGCAGGTCTCCTGGATCAATGTCGCGAAATGTCGGCATGGGGGCGACCTGGCGAGAGCCATTATGTCACACAGCCTTCCGTTATTATAGGCCATATGATTCCGCAAGCTCAATATCGCTCGTCGTCGGGCGCCCTTCGGACCAAAAGACCGCTGAATCGGTATACTCTACATAACTCGCTTTCTTGGTTTTGTGCATGTCGCTGGTATGGGGAGAGATCATGCCGGAACGCAACATTGGCGAAGAAATCCTGCGAGGTATTCGTGAATTGAAGCAGGGCGAACACGGATGTGTAACGGTCGTCGAAGATGGCACGGACGATCTTTACGAAATCGTGGACGGCAAGCGTGTTCAACTTTCCAACGGCCCGCTTTGCGCCTGGACGGTTTCCTTGCTTGCGTTTCCGCTGGGCAATTTTGTCAGCGACAAGCGCTTGGGCTGGTGCTTGAGCCATTGCCTTTTTCATCTGCCCGCGCCCGTCCATCAATACCGGCGGCCGGATATTGCATTTGTTTCGTATGACCGTTGGGCGAGGTCGCGTCCATTGCCAAACTGCGAAGCGTGGGACGTGATTCCGAATCTCGCGATCGAAGTCGTCAGCCCGGCGGACAAACCTGACGAATTGGAGCGAAAAATCGCCGAGTACTTTCGCGTCGGCGTGGTGCTGGTCTGGGTCGTGTACCCATTGCTGGGTGAGATTCGCGTTCACGAATCGCCGACGTGGATTCGCGTGCTGACCTTGGGCGACGTCTTGGAGGGCGGTACGGTTGTTCCTGGATTCAAGCTGCCGCTGATCGTGTTGTTTCCCGCTCCAGATCAGTCGACGCCCGCGAATGTCAATGTCAACGAGAATCCCTCATGGAAGCTGGGTTCCTAATGATTCTGGGCGGGTTCTGGAAGCGCTTCGTTTGCTCGACAATCGAATTCCATTCGCAACGAATGATCTCAACGTTTCCAGGGTATTTGATTATCCGTTCGATCTTTCGTAGGTCCGATTTCGAAAACCGTGTTTTCATTCCGTCATGCTCAATCGGATCCAGCCAAAACTTTGTCTCGTAGCCATCTCGCCAAACATGTATATGGAAAGGCTCACCAACTAATGGCTCGATCTGTTTGAAGTAAAACTGATATGGTCCGTCACCGACCAATCGAATTCGTGCTGATTTCCCGCACCCACGCGTAACGACGTTGATTATTTGACCGTCCGTCAAAACTAAGTCATGCGGTTGTGTCACGTTATCGATCTGGCCATCGACATTGTCGCTGAAGCCGAGATTGTCCTTGACCTCAGGATCGGTCAAAACCTGCTCCATCGTTGTGTCATTCGAACATGAGAATTTCACGAAATTGCCTGTACCAAAGCATACCGTGATTACCATTTCTTGTACTCCCTGTTATTGGGCGAGTTAGCAATCTCCATACCGCTAGCGATCGAATGAGCCAGATTCATGCAATGCTGTTCGGGATTTGGGTACTGTCCTAACATCGCGCTGGTAGATTCACGTCCATCCTGACATTTTTTTACTACAATAATACCACGACGGCTAGGAAGTCGCGATCCGAAAAGGCGGGTAGTCTCACCCGCCAGCCGTCGTTCCTTTTTGAGACGCCAGCCGAGACACTGGCCTATGTCTGCCCTTAGCTATTTTGTCTACCACAGTATCCAATTCCGCGACGTTCTCAGGTCGTCATTTGACGATGGACTAATCCCAAACGCCGATCACATCGAATCGTGTCTAACCAATTTGGAGTTTTTCCTGTCCGAAGTCGAGGATGACCGTTTGTCGGCTCGGCTCAAAGAACTTCGCGAAGCCAACCGAGAGTTGGTCGATGCGGTCAAGTCTCGCGATGAAGCTGCCGTTGAAATGGCGTTGACGGCGCACGAAAAGGCGCTTAACCGAATCATGGCGTACACGATGTCGCCTGAAGATTTCACACGATCAACGCCGGGTCCGCGATTTGAAGAAAGGGACGATGAGATTGCCCGCCTGAAAGACGAGGTTTTGCCTGACGGATCAACTCGGTCGTTTGGCCAGGTTCGCCAGATAGTAGAAGAAAAGTGGCCAATAATGCAGAATGGCAAACCACTTACCACCCCGGCTGTTCACGGCGCATACAAGAGAAAAAAATCCAAAAAGCGCAACTAATGAATTAGTTGCGCAACGAAACCAAACGTCGCGCATCTGATGATTTCGTTGCGCATTGTCGCTTCAACGTTGTTGATAAACGTCCAAACGGACCCCAAAATGAAAGCGGCTGGCACGAGCCAGCCGTTTCACTTCGTTTCTCTTTTTGACGATTGGAGGCACCCATGAGGAGGTAGGCTCTCCCCCGCGTCCTGGCGATACCACAGGCCGGGGGAGCATTTTTTCATCCTACCTACCGTCCTATGCCTTCGCAAGCCGGTTCTCGGCAGCTCGGAGCAATATCGCCCGCGCCCATTCGGCCATGTCCAGCCCGTCAAGCGAGACGGCTTCCACGATGCGAGCTTTCTGCGCCGCCGTTACCGGCACGCGCAGGTCAACGTCTTTCCGCTCGGCCTTGTTTTTGGGTGGCCTACCCATGCGCTTTTTGTTCATGAACTTATTGTAGGAAAGAATTTCCAATAAATCAAGACGGGAGTATTGACGTGTAGACTTATTTTGCCTACAATATGTATAGAAGAATAAACCCTGGATTCGCGCTAACGAATCCAGGGCCACTACAGTCCAGCGGTTCGCGCCAGAACGTAGCCTGAGAAACTCATTCTACGCGAACCGCCAAACGACGAAAAGGCGGTTCCCGTGTTGTGTCACCTATGTCAGAATGAGGCCCAGAAATCGGGCCAGAACCGAAGCGGCTCACAGCGCTACTATTGTGGCGAGTGTCGGCGCTACTTCACGGACCAATCGACGCGGTTCCTGGATCGGCGTTGTGTCGCGCCCGAGACGATGACTATGATCCTTCGCTTACTCTTGGAGGGGAACAGTATCCGCGCGTTGGAACGAACGTTCGGCGTCCATCGTGATACGATCATCGCCAACATGGTCGAATCCGGCGAAGCGTGTCAAGCGTTTTTTGAAAAGACAGTCCAGAATGTCCCGGTTGAAGATGTCCAGTGTGATGAGATTTGGGGGTTCGTCGGGATGAAGGAAAAGACGCGCCTACGGAATGAAGCGCCGGAATGGTTCGGCGATGTTTGGTGTTTCACCGCGCTAGAGCGAACCACGAAATTGATCCTGACCTACCATGTCGGGAAGCGAACGCCGACCGATACGGCGATCTTCGCGGACAATCTCTACTTCGCGACCCAGGGCCGATTCCAGTTGACCACTGACGGCTACAAACCCTATCGACCGGCGATCCGGGCGATCCTTGGCGCGCGCGTCGATTACGCGACGCTGGTGAAGGTGTACGGCGATTCGGCGGACGATGGAAGGTATTCGCCAGGCGTAGTAATCGGAACCGTAGAAACCGCCGTTTTGGGCGAGCCGGACGAGGACCGTGTTTGTACGTCTCACGTCGAGCGCGCGAACAAAACGCTTCGGATGGGAATCCGTCGTCTGACGCGCCTAACTGACGCTCACTCGAAAAAATGGGAGAACCACGAAGCGGCGATGGCGCTGTTTTTCGCCTACTACAATTTCGTTCGCGTTCACGGAACGATCAAGATGACGCCGGCTCAAAGGGCGGGGCTGACGTCGGAGACGTGGAGCTTGGAGCGGCTACTATCCGAAGCTGGCCGCGTATAATGGCGTCAACTCGACGAAGGAAAATGTCCCCGCGCGTTTGGCGACGCGCGGGGAACTGAAAGACCCGCTGTATCGGAGCGTGTCCCATGAGTGATTCTACGGACGGTAGGAACGCCCCGCTAACGTTCCGTGTCTTCCTTGAGCGCGTCATCGAGAGTTCCTGGACGGACGCCTCGAAAATAAAAAAATGGATCGTTGGTATGGTGGCGACTTTGGCTTCTATTTTCGCGACGGTCGGGTTTTTGGCGATCTACGTTGAAGCCATCAAGGAGGCTTTCGGCGAATACGTGACGGCGATTTCATTCGCCGTCTTCGTCGCAATTCTAATTCCGTATCTGTTTTGGCATTCATTCAAGGTCGCCCAAGAATTCCATCAGCGAGCGCTTGAGCTTGAAGATCGGCTCAACTTGAAGTTGACGAGCAATCAGAAGCTTAAACTAGAAACCGAAAGATGGATACGGTCAGGCCAAGAGTTGTTCGATTCGCTTTTTCATATGCAGCCCCCGCCGAGGTCAAACATCCCAGGTTCCTTTAGAGTTCCCAAGGAACTGGTCGATCACATCATCGATTGGCAAAACCAAGTGGATGAATTTGTAAAAAACAATTTCCCGGACTTCATTGGTAAGTACGTCGATAGGGCCGGTGTTCCGCCGTTTCCGCCCGTCCTCAATCCGATAAAAGAAAGTATGTTTGACCTTTGGAGAAGAGAAATCGGCGTTCGCGTTGAAAGGCTAAAAGAAAAGTTCGCCGAACTTGATTTACCAGCGCGATGTTAGGACAGTACCCAATTTTGCGATCAATGCTCGCGCTGCTTTGAGCCCTTGCACCGCGAGCGTCCGGGCCGCTGTCTCTTTGGTTTCAACGCGGCCGAGTCGTTCGATCAAATGCTCGAGGTCGAGCCCTAGTTTCTTCACGTCCTCCGGCGGCGCCGGCTTGCCACTGGCGACCGCCTCTTTCAAAGTCTTGGCTTCCCCGGCCTGAACCGCGGCGATTGCCTTTTTCTGCACATCGGGTTCTTCGTCGGCGATCGAGGCGGCGTCCGAGATGGAAACTTCCTGTTCCTTGACGGCCGCTTGCAGTTCGGGGATGCCTTTTTCCATGACGTTATTCGCGCGCTGAATCTGCTTCACCGTCACGTCGAATTTCTCGGCGGCTTCCTTTTGCGAAATGGGCTTTTCTTCAAATGCGACATTTGTCGCATTTGACGATCTCCTGCCTTTTTTGAGGTTTGCGTACTGGCGGGCCGCCAAAACGCGCTCCGGCTCGGTCATGCTGCGCCGGTCGAAATTGACACGAAACGCGAATTCCAGGGCGTCGTCGCCATCCCCCGGCCGGCTGCCGAATTTACGGTAGCGAGGGGCGATCCCTCTGGCGATGCAACCGGCTTGCCGCCTTCGCCCTTCCAGCACTTGACCCTCGTGCAAAACGATGTCTTCGAACTGGCCGTACTCGGCGATGCTGTCCGCCAAGTCGGTCAGCGTAGGCCCATCGCGAAAGGGAAAGATTTCGGCGAACGGATGATGCGGGTATGCGTGAATCATGTTGACGCCTCTTCGACGGGGGCCATGAGGTCGCCCATGATGCGCATGTTGGCGACGATTTCGCCGCTGCTCGGCTCGATGGGAATCTCCGGTTTGGCTTTGCACCTGGCCACGAACGCCCGATTGAGCTTGGCCATCTGATGAGCCAGGAGCACCATCGCCGCGGCTTCGGGTTGATCTCGATTGCGGGCGAGGGACAATTCGCACGCCAGCATGGCGCTGCCCGCGCCGAATCGCGCCATCATCGCCATGCGCTCGACCATCTCGCGCGTCGTCAGGCGGGGCACGCTGACCCCTCGAAACAGCGGCGTCTTGAGCGAGTAGTTGCCGTCGTTCAGCTCGGCCTCGACTTCGGGCTTGTCGCGCTTCAAGCGAATCTGCTTCACGGGATCGGGGACGAACACTTCGCGCAATTGCTCGATCAAATTCAAATAGTAGGGCAGCTTCGCTTTGGGCACGCTCTTGCGAAATGCAACCCTCGTCGGCCTGGACTCCCAGCCGATCAAAATGAAACGGAAGGCGAGGCGTTCGGAGAGCAACAACGGCCGCCCGATCGCCTCGACAAAATCGAGGAAGGCCACGGTCATTCCTTCCAATTCGACCAATGTCATCTCGGCTTTCATGCAACCTCTTCGGAGCGCAAGTCGCTCAACAGTGCGGACGAAATATGCACTCGGCAATGGAGGTGCACCCCCAGGTAGCCGCGGAACTTCACCATTTTGGCGTCGTCGTCGTGCCATAGCTTTTGATTGAGCCGGGCCCTCTCGCCGAGAACCAGGATCTTCGCTTCGCTGCCGGGCTCGGCGTCGGTTGGCTCAGGAAGCGCATCGCCGCGCGTGCCGATGGCGCTCAAGCGATGGGCATATTTCGAAGTGGACGGATAGAGCGCGAGAACTCCCGGCGCGAAGTAACACGAATTGCAAAGCTGATGCGGCCGAGTGGCGCGGCGCGTATTGCAATGCCGGCAGAGCGTGGGAACCAAGGCTACCATGCTCAAGCATAGCGGACTTTTCAGACGGTCAAGAAATGCGCACGAAAAAGCCGCCCGTGCTATCACGCACGGACGGCTCGCGTCGGAAGATCGCGCTTGCTCGCGTCAGGCCGCCTTGACTTGATTGGCGAACACGTTCAATTCGGATTTCTCACTCGTGCCGGGGATCTTCGGCTGTTCAGTTATCGCAGCGAGATTGCCGTCATTGCCGATGGCGGCGATGGTCGCTTCGATGATGATCTTCTGGCCGACCTTTAATTCCTTGCCGTCGGCGTCGCGGGCTGGAGGCATGGGGGCGCTCCTTTCAAGAGGGTGTGCCCCTGATTTTACCCCCTGGAAACCGATTTGCAATCGTTCCTCACTTACCGGCGTCACCTGGAAGGCGTCGAACCACTGCTCATTCCATTTGTCGGCCGTCCAAAAGCCCACCTGATAAATCAAACGCACGCCCGATGTTTCAGCGGGCGTGCCTTGAAAGCCCAACACAACTCCCTTGTGCGGACCTACTTGGACTTCGCTTTTCAAGCGGATGAGTTCGAGCATCATGCGACCTTTGCTTTCACTGGGCGCCGACATTCGATGTCCACTTCCAAATCGCCCGTTCGCTTCGAGGACGTTTTCGTCGGCTCGCCCAATGCCGGCGGCTCGAGCACGGGCTGCTCGGCTTGCACGATCGCGAGCGCCTTCAAAGCGTCGGCCGAGAATTCCGCCTTGGTGCCCTTCAAGCTGTCGCGCAGGCATTCGGCCAACAGCTTTTGATTCTTGGCGGGACTCTTCAACTCGACTTCGCTCAAGCGCTCGACGTAGAGCTTCATTGCTTCGAAGGTGAATTCCAGAGGCGCGACGATCACGGGTTTGGCGAGGTTGAATCCTTCGCCCTTGGTGCCCTCGGCGCGATCGACGAACGCGACGTTGGGGAACGTCAGCGTCATTTCGATGTTGCAGAGGTCGTGATGTCCCACGGGCACGGGTAATCCTTTGAGGAATTTGTCGAGCGCGCCTAGCGCGTAGTGGGCGGCGGCGGCTTTGTCGATTGCTTTGCTCATGACGTTTCTCCAGTGGCGATTTTGCGATACCCCAGCCCCACCAGCACTGAAAGCATTTCGCAGCACGTTGGAAAAGGACATTGCTTGTCGCGCTTGAATTGGTCGAGCGCGTTCATCCATTCGATTTCATCGGGCGAATAGTCATTGCCGATGTCAACGCCGCCGAACCGCACGCGCTTCATCTTGCACGCGGGCTTCCATTCGCCGTCGCGCCGGCCGTGCAAATGCTCCGTGAGTGGGGGCATGTTTTCCATCGCTCAAGCATAGCGGATGTTTTCCAGCGATTGCAAAGTGCGTTGAACGTGCAGCACGTCTTTTGTGTCATTCGTGCGCTACAATTAGGTAGGAACTCTGAGAAGCCCGCCATGCTATTCGACTTGCAACACTTCAAGACAACCCTCGTCGCGACGAATGTCGAGGTCATCACGTCGCGCGCGGTATGGACGGGTCTCTACGAGAGCGTCGTCAACTATCCCGGTCATTCAATCGACGGTTTCACGGTCACTGGCGATGTGGATGTCGATCCCAATCAATTGCATCGCGACGTTTGCAAGATGGCATTGAGCGCTGCTACTGAGGATTCAGGGCGCGCTAATTTGCTATCGAGGATGAGAGCTTGGAAGAGGGGAGCGAGGGGATATCCAAGGCGGTTTCGCTGAAATGGATGTCCTTCTTGGCTGCGTTCGTTTTTCCTTTTTTGAACCACGGCAACTGCATTTATCAACCTGGTGGGCGACAAGGCGAGCGGAAAGAACTGGTGTCGAATAATGCGCTCGCGAGAAATTCACCCGTACGGGTGAATTTTGTCGCCTTTCGTTCTCCGGGTTCGATGGTTTCGCTGATCGTAACGACGGCGACGCTGAAAATGCACGCCGACTTTATTCGCCTTCCTTGTGCCAGTTGGTAACGTGAACTATGCTTCGAGCAGAAAGAGGGCTTCCTTGCCCATGCCGGTCAAACACGATGATGCGGGCCAATCCAGGCCCAGAATTGATGACGGGTCAGGCTCGCGAGGAAGCGCGGAGTCTGAGCGCAGACGATCTTCGAAGTTACCATAAGTCACGTTCGAACTGTTCGCAGTGGCGCGGCTTCAACAACTTTGCCGCTGCGATAAGGATGGAAACCCTATGGCGCACGCCGCTGTAGGGTTTTCCATTTGGTCACTTCTTCTTTTTCGCCGGTTCTTCAATCACGCCGGCGTCAACCAGTGTTCGACGAATGCTTTCGAGATCGGCCGTTGCGTAATTCCAATGGGCGCGTCCGGTCGGTAATCGTTTCGCCGGGATGACGCCGATTTGAAGCCCAAAAAGCGGGCCGGAATCGGAACGGCTCACAGCGCTATCTCTGTGTCGAATGTGAACGATATTTGACGATCAAAATGACTCCGGCTCAAAAGGCGGGGCTGACAACGGAGAAGTGGGGTTTGGAGCGGCTACTTTCCGAAGCGAAGCGAATATAATTCCCTTAACTGGACGACGGGAGTAGCTACCCGTTCGGCCCGCCTGGTTCGCGTCTGTACTCCCGGCGCGGATCAAGCGGGCGTTTCCAGTTAGGGAGTGATTGAGATGTCCTTTGCCCGCGCGCTCGCCAAAGAGGCGTTCCGATTGGCCCTGAAGGCGAATTCGCTTTGGGGTAAGGCAATGAAGGTCATTGTCTGGATTATCACGATAGGGATTCTGGTCGGCATCGCGTGGATTCCAATCGATTGGACTCTGCCCATACAGATCAAACTCGGTGAAACAGGATTCAGCATTCCAACAGGCCCAGTAATCGTCGGGGCTATTTGCATTTTCGCCGTTTGTTTCGGGATCGCATGGCACACCGTTCCGGCAATCGTGGTACTTCAAAAAGACGACAAAGGTGAAGCGGCCAGCGGCGGTGATTTGCATTGGCGAATCACGATCAAAAACACAAGCAACTTTGCTGCGATCAAGGATTGCCAAGTTCAGATCATCGCGTGCGAACCTCCAATTGGAAACTTGCCGTTGCCGCTCCGGGCGCAGCATGAGCAATCGACAAAAATGGACTTGCAGGCAGGCGAAGAAAGGCGTTGGGATGTTTGTCGTGATGATGGCAAGGGACGGCTGGAATTCATCGGGGAGTATGCAACCGAAAAAGCACCTATCAAGTTCTTCCTCGTCCCGGGCAACTTCAAACGGATGCAGTTCATAACGGAAGCGACATCGCACTTTCACGAGCCTTCGTTCAACGGCCCTGACTCGTGCAAAATACAAATCAAGGCGTTCTGTTCAGATGGAACGCCTTCCGAGTCAATTTGGTTCGAGCTAATCTGGATCGACGGCGAGCTTGTTTTACGCCCGCTCTCCGAAAAGCCAGCGCAAAACTAGGACAGTACCGGGATTTGAGTTTCCGACGTAAGCCATGAAATCGAAGTCAGCCAAGGTGCAAACAAGAAATGGTCAATAATGCCGAGTTTCCGGCATTATTGACCATTTGCGTATGAGAAGCTCGTACGGCGAAAAAGAAGAGTCCGGCGGAGCCCGAAAACAAAAACTGCTCACGACGCCGCCACCTTCTCCTCCCCCTTCACCCGCGTCGGCACCATCCGCAACCCCGTCGCGCCAACCTGATCCCCCGCCTTGCCCGCTTCGTGGTACTCGGCGTCTTGATTCACTTCCCACAGATCGAACACCGCTTCACCAGCAACAATGTTCTTCGCGCACAACATCGCCGTCATCATGGCGTGGTCCTGGTTGTTGTACTTGTGCATGCCGTTGCGGCCCACCAGGTGCAGGCGGGGATACTTCTGATCGAGCTCCGCGCGAATCGTTGCAACATGGCGCGCGTAGTCATCGTCGTACACCGGGTACGCTTTCCGCTGGCGCACCACGCAGCCGTCCACGACGTCCTCGGGTTGCGCGAGCCCGATCACCGCGAGCTCTTTGCGTCCGAGCTCGATCAGATCGGCATCGCTCGCGTTCCACACTTCGTCTCCCTCGAAGCAGAAGTATTCCAGGCCATAGCAGGTCATCGACGGATCGGGAACCATCTCCGGCGACCAGCTTTTGAAGTTCTGAATTCGGCCAACCTGCACACTCGGGTCGTGGATGTAGATCCAGTTGTCGTCGAAGGCGTTGCGATCTTTCAGGATCAAGACGACCGTGAGGAAGTCGCGATACTTGAGCGAGTTCGCGGCGTCGATCACGTGCTGCGGCATCTTCGGCGTGATGCCGTTGACGAGCTGCTTCATCGGCGCGGACGAGATGACGTGCCGCGATTCGACGGAGTGCTTGTTGCCGTCCTTGTCTTGGTAGGTCGTGGTCCAGAGCTGAGCGTTGGCGTCGTAATGGCACGCGACGACTTTCATGCCCATCGCGATGTCGCCGCCCATTTCTTTGATCTTTTCGGCGGCGGCGTCCCACATCATGCCGGGGCCGCGGCGCGGATAGCGGAAGGTATCGATCAGCGTCTTGATGACCTTGCTCTTGTCGGCGCCGGCGGCGGGGGCCTTCGGCTTGAAGATGGCGTTCCAGACCGCGGACCACAAGGACAGGCCCTTGATGCGCTGGGCGGCCCAGTCGGCGCTGATTTCCTTGCACGACATGCCCCAGACTTTTTCCGTGTACGTCTTGAAGAAGATGTTGAACAGACGTTTGCCGAACTGGTTCGACACCCAATCTTCGAAGCTCTTCGGGTTCTTCATCGGGAATAACTTGGCCCAGAAATACGACGCCATGCAGTGCGTCGATTCCCAGATGCCGAGCTTCTTGAGCGCCTCGCCGGCTTTAAGCGGATACGAGAAGAACGCATCGCGATAGAAGATGCGGCTCGAACGGGGGCGATCGAGCATGTCGTTCGGCAACAGCTCGGTCCACAGATCTTCGACTTCCTTCGACTTGGAGAAGAAGCGATGGCCGCCGATGTCGAAGTGGTAGCCGTTGTATTTCGCGGTGCGAGCGATGCCGCCGACGTAGGTGGGATCGGCTTCGAGGATCGTGACCGGCACGCCTTCCTTGCTGAGAAGGTAGCCGGCGGTGAGACCCGCGGGACCGGCGCCGATGATTGCGACATTGTTCGGATGCGTCATGGGGAGATTCCTCAATAAAAAGGTTGCCAAACTTAGTTTCGCGACGACCAAAGAAACAGCTGGTCCGTCGTAGGATGAAAAACCGGCATGCCGCCTCTGAGCCTCAGATCAACGCGGCAAATGCTTCGAACCCGGGAGCAATCGTAAACATAAATCCGGCCATTGCTGGCCGAGTGAAGTCCTGGAAATTCCTGCGGTATGACCACGTAGTCGAGACCCTGTTGCTGGCAAAGCGCGATCAGGTCTTCGCGCGAGGGTTCGGAGCAGTTGAAGCTTAGCTTGAAAAGATTCTCGATGCTGATTTTTCGCCCATCGTCGACAAAAAGCTCTTCCCTACGCTGGCGAACCATCTCGAACTTGCCGACCACGCCGGTGCGGCGATCGATTTCCTCCGCCGTCTTGCGATTGAACATGACGCCGGCGGTTTGCAGGATGTCGAAGTAGCTCGTGGCGGGCACATCGACCCAAAGCAAGTCCGGCCGGCCGAGCGACCAATAAATCGCCGGAGGCTTTTTGTGGTCCTTCGTTTGTATGAAGTCGTGCAGGAATGCGATGTCCTTGCCGAGCAGCGAATACTCATCGCGAAGCGGGGTGAAGGCATCGATCGCGAAAACCGCGCAGGGGACCAGAATCGAAGCGGCGAGCGATCCCAGGCGAATCATCGCGAACCTGGGAGCAAACTCGGACGTCGGCAGGAAACGCAAAAACGCGACGACGCAAACGATCGGGCTGAACACGTCAACCATGACGAATTCGTCGACGTCAACAAATTGCCACAGCACGTCTCGATTCACGACGAAGAACCACGAGCGATACGCCATCCAGCCGATCGCGCCGAGAACGAAGCCGCGCGCGACGGTGTACCACCACCAGCCGGGCTGCTTGTTCTCTTCGCTCGCCAGGCTGATGATGAATGAAACGGGCACGGCCATCGCGATGATCAAAAATTCGTTCGGGATGTAGTAGACGACGCAGAAGAATCCAACCAGCGCAAGCGCCGCCATTCGCAGGGCCATGCTTGGCGACGCGCTCCAGCGGGCGATCAACAGGAAGCCGAGCGGCGCCTGCAGCGTTTGCAGAATCCACAGCACGCGGTACGGCTGCGCCTGGAAGAGCAGGGCGTACGGCAAAAACGACGCGGCGAGCGTGGTCAGGAAGCCGACGGCGCTAGCCAGCGTAACCGCGGTCAGGAAACGGCGACGCATCGGATCGTCGCCAAATAAGGACCAACATGCGGCAATCGGCAGCGCGAACGCCACGCCCAGGTTGAGCCAATCCCTCCAGAACCACGCGTCGGGATAGTTGTAACCAACGGCGAGGCGGATCCATTGATGCCATTCGTCGTCCATGGCGCCGAATGCCCGTTGCGCGATGCTTGGCATGCAGAGCAACCCGGCGAACGAGAAGAGCGTTGCCGCGGTAAGGCCAACGAAAAGGCGCGTCGGCAACATCGAGCTGGCGACATAGGCGACCGCGACCATGATGCCGCCGAACGCCATCAACGGATGCAATGCCACGCCGATCGCCAAGAGCGCGAACGCGGTGACGAATGCGTGACGCAGCAACCGTTCCAGCGCGAACAACGTCAACGCCGCCGCGACGAGCCGCGGCGTGAAGAATTGCTCGTGAACCATGAAGATGCCGTGCCCGCCGTACCCTAACGGCGCGGTCACGAGGAAAACGAGGGCAAGGGTCGAGATCAATCGATCTTCAATCAACGCGCGGACGAATCGGAATAGCCCCGCGATGAACAGCACATTGAAAATGAGGTAGAGAATGAAAAACGTCCAACGCACATCAAGCACCGACACCATCGGGCCGACCACGCGCGAAAAGAGCGAATACTGATCCTGGGAGCCGAAGCATAGGAAAATGTCATCGGCGAAAGCCCCATCGGTGGCGGCGTTCAACGCTTGCAAGGTATACAAACGGGCATCGTGTGCGGAGCTGGAGCAAGGTCGAGCGATCGAATTGAACGCCAGCAGCAGGAGAAACAGCGTTATCGGACAATCCGCAAGGCGGCGGATCGCGCCGCTTGCGTGGCTCAACCAGGTTGGCAGGGGCACAGGCATCGTCGGCACAAACGTCTCGGGGAGGTAAAACGGTCCCTGTTTCACCGCAACTATAGGTCAGAAATGTGCAATAGGCGGAGAATGGCGAAAAAATGTTGCCAAATCTTTACATGCCGATTGCGATGATTGTGCCGACGGTAGAAAATGTAAAGGCGCCTCACGCAAAGGCGCAAAGCAATACAAAGGAGTAGCTTGAAGCCTGTTTTCTTTGCGACTTTGCGTCTTTGCGTGAGACTCACGCCAACTCAAGCCACCGACGCCAGCTCCATTCGATGGTCAGCAAGCCGAGCAGAATTGCTAGCATCCACCAAACGGTTGGTTCGTCTTGCCAGGGCCGTTGCTCGTCGCGGTACTCCTTGCGTTCGATGCGGCGCGCCAGGCGTTCGACGACTTCCTCGACGTTGTCCGGCGTGTAGAGTTTGCCGCCGGAGCGCTCGGCCAGGCTTTGCATCAGACTCCAATTGACGGAGAGATCAAGCAGTTCCTTTTGCTGCTTCGGCAAAATGTGAAACAGATCGCCACCCTTTGCAATGCCGTCTTTTGCGTCATTCGGCTCCGCGATCTCCTTCTGGAATTGCGGCATATCTAGCTCGATGCGATAAGTTCCCGGCGCAAGTTCGCGTACCTTGGCTTCGAGCGCATTGGGCTGTCGCGGATGCACGGTCAACGGCACGACGGCGATCATTTCTTCATTGCCGTCTTTGTACTGCTTGTGCAATTTCACTCGAGCCGCTTCCTTCAATGGCGGCAACGTCGCGCTCAAGCGGGCCGCGAGATCGACTTCGTCCCCTTCCGCATAAACCGGCTCGCGCGAGCCGTAACGCACATGTCGATTGCCGGCCGGCAACAGCTTGGCCGCCGCCGCCCAGCGTGCCAGCTGACCCCAAAAGCGATGGTGATAGGTGTCGCCCACGCGATAGCGCCAGCGCCAGGTGCTGTCGATGCCGAGAAATAGCACGCGGCCGAAGCCGTAGTTCTGCTGGACCAAGATACCCGTGTCGTCGGCCGCCGTGGTCGGCGCGTCGGCATTGTCAACCACCGGCGCGAGCAGCACGGTCGCCGCCGGCTTGCGTTTGCCGACGACGCCCCAGAAGTGCTTCGGCAACTCGGGCCACGCGAACACTGGCTGATCCGGATTGAGTTGCAAGAAAGGTTGCAACTTGCCTTCATTCGTCACACGCAGCGCGAAGCCGGTGTCTTTTTTTAACTCGGTCGGCGCCGTGATCGGCAACAGCTTGGAGAAGGGATCGTCCGTCAGTCCAAAATACGCCATCGGCAAATGACGTTTGCCTGCGATCATCAACAACGTGCCGCCTCGTTCGGCGACGTATTTCTCGAGTCGGCGACGATCGGCGAGCGGCATTTCCTCAGGAGACACATCTCCCAGCAGGATGCAATCGTAATCCATGAGGGGATCGCGTTCCTTCGCCTCCGGCAATTTCGTCTTCGCAAGGCCCGATTTCTCCAGTTCGGCGTCCTTGATCGCCCCGATGCGCGGCTGGGTGAAGACGACACGTTCGACTTCAATCGCCGGATCGCGAAGAAGGGCGACCGCGAGATAGTGGTACTCCCAGCGCGCCTCGCCGTCGATCACGAGCACGCGCGCCTTGTCCTGGGCCACACGCACCAGATGCGACGCGGCGTTGTTGGCGAGCGTGATTTCCTTTTGCTCTTTGCTCGTCGCCTTGAAACGCAGCGTGTGGGTGCCGACTTCATCCATCTTGGCTTGAAAGCGGATCGTGTGAACGTCGTCCTTGCCGTCGTGCTCAATGACCTTGCGATGCTCCGGCTTCACCGGCGCGTCGCCCATTTGCATTTCAATGGTCAATTCCTGGGCCGGCAAGTTGGCGGACTTGACGCGAATCTCGATCGGCGCCGTCGCGTCCTTGAACACCTTGGTCGGCGCCTGGACGTCGAGAATCATCAAATCGCTGGGCGGATTTTTCGAGCCGATCACGACGGGGAAGATCGGCACGCGCTGTCGGCTCAACTCGTCCGCGCGATCCAGGGGCGCCGCGCCGACATTGTGTTGACCGTCGCTCAACAGGACGATGCCCAAAAGCGGATGTTCGCGCGGCGAATTGACGTTGGCGAGAGCCAGATGAAGGTTCGTATCGACGGTGTCCGCAGTGGGCCTGGCGAGTTGTGCCAAAACTTGCGCTGGCTGCATGTCGAACGACTGCTGGTGAAAGCCGACAATCTCGACCTCGTGCCGGTCGGAGAGGCGTTTGAGTAGGTCCTTGCCTTGCGTCGAGAGGATATTTTCAACGATCGAACGCCGGGAACGCGATGAATCGGCGTCGGCAATGTCCATGCTGGATGACAGATCGACCGCGACGCGCACGCGGCCCGGCGTTTCCTCGACATGAATCGCTGCGAAATGCGGCTGCAACGCGACCGCGAGCCAGAGGATGCCGAGCATCAGGAGCCGCAATGTCAACAATCCGCACGCCTGCCAGCCGGCGACGAGCCGAAGTTCGTAGCGATAGAGCCAGCCGATCAAGCCGAGCGGAACGAGAAGGACAAGCGCAAGGAGGCCGATCTGCCCGAACGGACCGAGATCGGCCCCGCGCGGTGCGAGGATCAAAAAGGTGTCGTCAGGACCGATCGGGAATTTGAACATCTATTCCTGCGTCACTTGGTTGTGTTCGTTTAGCGCCCGCATGGCGCCACGCGGGCGCTAAACGCAATCTCTTTCAACCGCGCGCCAACGCCATGCGCCGCGTCATCCAGACTTCCATGCATAACAACCCCACCACGGCAACGAGGAGCAACCACCACAATTCTTCACGCGCTGCCTCCGCCGTTCCGAGCGATGCATCAGCATCATCGTCCCGCCACGTCACCGGCAAACGGTCGCGCACCTTTCGCCAATCATCGTCACTGCATCGCGTCAGATCCGATTCGCGCAAATCCATCGGCAATCGCCCATTCGCCGCGCGGTTACCCGCGAGGTAATACGCCAGCTCGTGCATCAAGATGGGAAACTCCCACGTGCTCGGCAACGTCGAATTCCAGCTTCGGTCCAGCGGCACGCTACACAAAATGACGCGGCCTTTTCCGTGGGTTTTCTCAATCAAAAACGGATCGCCATTGTTGAACGTTGCCATCACCGTCGCGCGATCTTTGAGGCCAAGTTGCGTCTTGGTCCATTTCGGAAATCGCACATCCTTCAATACACCGTCGCCGGCGGCGCGGAACAATTCCAGCGCCGGATGCTGAAACGAGCGAACGTCCGGCTGCGCGCCGTTCTTCGACTGCCCGACTTCGCTCAGCATTGCAGGAAGCCATCCGTCGCCGCCGCGATAAAGCCGCTCATTGTAGAACGCTTTTTCCTTGGCCGCGCGTTCGCCGGCGACGACGAGCACGCCGCCGCCGCTGTCGAGAAAGCGTTCGATCGCATCCAAATGCGTGGGGCTCAAACGCGGCACATCGGCGAGCACGAGCACCACGGCGTTTGAAAAATCCGCGGCTTTCAGTGCGGCGTACGGCACGGCCTGGGCGCCAAGTGCCTTTTGCAAGAAAAAGCTGCTGCTCTCTGCAGACAGCGTTTCGTCGCCGTCCACGCAGAGAATCGTCAGTTCTTTCACAACATCTACAGCTACGATCTGTTCGTTGTCGCCGAGAAGCGCGTCATCGGCATCGATTCGCAGTGATACGATCTGCGGCCCCACTTTGTCGAAACGATGTTGAAACGCGAGCGGTATCTGGCCCTTCTTGAGATCGATTTGCTCTGGCAGCGCGAGTTTCTGGGTTTCGACGCCATCGATCCGAACGATGATCGACATTGTTTGCAGATGCTTGGCCATGTGCTCAAGCACGAAAGCGCTGCGGAAAGTCGCCTTTTGGCCGACTTTGATGACGGTACGCGACGCCGTCAGCGGCGCGAGTGAGAAATTTGCAAGCGGCTTCGGCAGTGCGCCGCCGACCGTCACGACTCGGAGGGACGGTATCGCCGAACCTTCGCTTTTCGCGCGATCCGCGTCGGCGTTCCATTGATTGCCAAGATGGTCGAGTGCCGACAACGCGGCAGGATCGGCCCATCCGTGACGCTGACCGTCGGTAAGGACGACGATTTCCTTGGTCGCCGCCTTGCCGCGCGCTTGCAAATGTTTCCATGCGACGGCGAGGGTCTGCGGCATGTCGGGATTGGCGTTTGGCGTGATCGAAATCTCGTCAACGAGCTCGTGGGCAAACTCCTCGCGCAGAAACGCCGGTGCATCACGGGCGACCAGGATGCTGAATCGGTCGCTCGGCGGCGCGTTTTCAATATGCTCGCGAAGGCGGCGAAGTGCATCATCCCACGGCGTCGCTTGACCCGGCGCGCGCACGTCCATGCTGTAGGAGCCGTCGATGACGAGCACGATGTCGCGCGTCGAATGATCGCTGAACGGTCCAAGCCAGAGGCCGGTCGAGATCGGCGTCGCCAGCGCGAAAACGATGAGGGCGATCATCGCCATTCGCAGCAGCATCAGCAGGATTTCATCGAGCCAGCGGCGGCGCTGCGAGACGATGCTGTCGGGCAAAAATTGCATCGCGCCCCAGTCGAGCGTGTCGAAACGCCGGCGTTGCAATAGATGGAGCACGACCGGGATCGCCAGGGCGAACAGGCCGAAGAGGACGATCGCGTTGTCGATGCGGAAGGGCATGTCTTCCTTCGCTATCCAAATCAGCGCCGCGCCAGGCGTTTCATCAGATACACGCCGAGGGCGCGGTCCACCGGTTCGTCGGTCCGCATTACATGATAGTCGATTTGCAGGTTCGACGCCTGGATTCGCAGCGTTTGACAGAACGCGTCAAAGTTCTGCCGATACGCCGCCCGGACGGCCGACGGATCGATCATGCGGAGTTGATTGGCGATTTCCAGATTGCGAAACTGCGTGCGCCGGGTGAACGGGAAGTCCATCTCCTCCGGGGCGAGAATGTGAAAAAGCAAGATCTCGTGGCGGCGATGGCGCAGATGACGGAGCGCATGGATTAAGTGATTCACCTGGTCGAAGCAATCGCTGAAGATCACGATCATGCCGCGGCCGCGAAGTTGTCCCGCGAGCCGGTCCCAGATCGGCGCCAGTTGCGTCTCGCCGCCGGGCGCGGTTTTTTCGAGCGTGTTCAAGATTTGCATGAGCTGCTTCGACGTTGAACGCGGCGGCAGCATCGTGCGGATCGCTTGATCGTGCGTCACCAGGCCGACGGCGTCGCGCTGGTGCAGCATCAGATACGCCAGCGACGCGGCCAGGTATTGAGCGTACTGAAACTTGCTGATGGTTGCGCCGCGATACGCCATGCTGCCGGATGCGTCCACGAGCAGATGAGCGTGCAGGTTGGTTTCCTCTTCGTGCTCCTTGATGTAGTAGCGATCGGTTTTGCCGTAGGCGCGCCAGTCGATGTGGCGAATTTCGTCGCCGGGGTAATACTGGCGATGCTCGGCGAACTCGACGGAAAAGCCCTTGTAGGGACTTTTGTGTACGCCGCTCAGGAAGCCGGCGACGACGTTGCGCGCGATCAGGCTGAGCCGGCCGAACTTGGACAGCGTGGTGGGATCGAAGGGGGAATTAGTCGAAGGCATTGCAATTCTCAGACAATCCCCGTTTAGCGCTCGCAGTGACGCGTCGAGCGGTCCGGCGCTTCTCTGCGAGCGCTAAACGAAGAAAGGATTCATCAAACCATCACCTTCGCCGCCGCTTGCTCCTGCGGCAACGGGATTGCCTTGAGCAAGCGTTCGATAATCGCGTCCGTCGTGATTCCCTCGGCGTCTGCGTGGAACGTCGTGATCAAGCGATGGCGCAACACGGGGTACGCGATCGCCTGGATGTCCTTGGTCGTCACGTGCACCCGGCCGTTGAGCAACGCTCGCGCCTTGCTCGCGAGAATCAAGTACTGGCTAGCACGCGGACCGGCGCCCCATGTCACCAATTCGGGCAAGAATGACGGCGCACCCGGCTCCTTCGGCCGCGTCGCGCGCACGAGGTCGGCGGCGTACTGGAACACGTGATCGGCGACAATCACCTGCCGCACCAGTTCTTGAAGGTTCATGATTTTGTCGGCCGTCAGCACATGACTGACTACCGGAGCATGGCCGGACGTTGTCTGCTTCATGATCGCCAATTCCTCGTCGCGATTAGGATACGCGACGGAGATCTGAAACATGAAGCGATCGAGCTGCGCCTCCGGCAGCGGATAGGTTCCCTCTTGTTCAATCGGATTCTGCGTCGCGAGCACGAAGAATGGCCGCGGCAAGGGATAAGTGTGCCCGCCGGCGGTGACGTGGTGCTCCTGCATCGCTTCCAAAAGAGCGGCCTGCGTCTTCGGCGGCGTGCGGTTGATCTCGTCGGCGAGGATCATGTTCGCGAAGAGCGGGCCCGGCAGGAATACGAACTTTCTCTGATGCGTCGCCGGGTCGTCTTGAAGAATGTCGGTCCCCGTGATGTCCGCCGGCATCAGATCCGGCGTGAACTGAATTCGCTTGAACGACAGATCGAGTATCCGCGCCAAGGTGCTTACTAACAGCGTCTTGGCCAAACCCGGCACGCCGACGAGCAAGCAATGCCCGCGGCTCAACAGGCCGATCAGGAGTTGTTCGATGACGCTTTGCTGGCCGACGATGACTTTGCCAAGCTGTTCGGCGAGGGCACGAAAGGTGTCGCGTAGTTCCGCGATCTTGGCTTCGTCTGCGGGAGTTGGCATGGCGTTACTCAAGTGGCGCGCCGGGAGCAGGTGCGGCCGGAGTGTCAGCTTACAGCATATCAACTGGAGGCGTTTAGTGAAACCCGCCTGCGTGGGCGAAGGTAGTAGTATTGCAAAAACGCGATGCCGGGTGATATATTCCCGTCCGTAACAACGTATCGCCCGCATCGCGAATAGGGCTTTTTCCCATGCAAACCTCGCTTCTCTTTGTCGCCGCGCTTGGACTGGGCCAACCCGAATCTTTGGGCGCGGGCGATCATCGGCGCACGATCACCGTCGATGAAATGAAGCGATCTTTCTGGGTTCACGTGCCGCCCAAGTACGATGCCAAAACGCCGACGCCGGTCGTGCTGACGCTGCACGGCGCGGCCATGGA
>DAIOGM010000001.1:0-4427 GCA_036745215.1 Gemmataceae bacterium | reverse complement strand
AAGGTGATGGAAGTCTTCACTGGTTTGGACAAGACTGCTGACGAGCACAATTTCATTACGGTTTATCCGAGCGGCACCGGTCCGGGCGGCCTGCTCTTGACGTGGAACGCTGGCCTCTTTCCGGGCGAACTCAACAAGAGCAACAAAGCGGATGACGTCAAATACCTCGGCAAAGTCCTTGATGACGTCGAAAGCGTTCTCAACGTGGACAAGAAGCGGGTTTACGTGACCGGTCTTTCGAATGGCGCCATGATGTCGTATCGGGTCGCGTCGGAGATGTCCGAGCGCATCGCTGCGATCGCGGCGGTGGCAGGTACGATTGCCCTGGAGAAGTATGAACCGAAACGGCCGATCCCGGTGCTGCACATTCATGGGACCAAGGACACCATGGTGCCGTACAACGGGCCGGACAAGAAAACGGACGTCATGAAGATCCTGCGCTTCCGCAGCGTGGACGATACGATTGCCGCGTGCATCAAGGCCAACGGTTGCGATGAGAAACCGGTCGAACACGAACTCGAAATGAAAGTCGACAAGATCAAGGTGACGCGCAAGGATTACAACAACGGCAAGAACGGCAGCGAGGTCGTGCTGTACGTCCTCCACGGCGGCGGGCACGTCTGGCCCAGCTCCGTGCTTGGCGTGCCGACGCTTCTTGGGCCGTCAACGAAGAACATTTCCGCGAACGAAGTGATCTGGGATTTCTTCAAGAAGCACACGCTGAAGTAAGTCCGTTCCGTAGTGCAAGCGTCTCGCTTGCACGGGCTTTGTGCAAGCGAGACGCTTGCACTACAGGTCAATCCATCAGCTTGCGAAACTCTTCAAAAAGATACGTACTATCGTGCGGCCCCGCACTCGCTTCGGGATGATACTGCACGCTGAAGATCGGGTAACGCTTGTGGGCCAAGCCCTCGAGCGTGTTGTCGTTCAAATTGATGTGCGTCGCTTCGACATCCGCCGGCAGCGTCGATGGATCAACCGCGAAGCCGTGGTTTTGCGTGGTGATCTCGACCTGACCGGTCTTCTTGTTCAACACTGGCTGATTGGCGCCGCGATGGCCGAACTTGAGCTTGAACGTCTTCGCGCCGAGCGCCAGGCCCAGTAGTTGATGGCCCAGACAAATCCCGAAGATCGGTTTCTTGCCGACGAGTTCGCGTATGGCGCCGATGGCGTACGTCAACGGTTCCGGATCGCCGGGGCCGTTTGAGATGAACACGCCATCCGGATTGAGCGCGAGAATCTCGTTCGCGGAAGTCGAACCAGGCACGACCGTCACTTCGCAGCCGAGTTGCACCAGGCAGCGGAGGATGTTCCACTTCATGCCAAAGTCGAGCGCCACCACCTTGTGCGTCTTGCGGCCCGGTTTCAATTCCTGAGTGATGAACGGCGAATTGAAGCCTTCACGCCATGAGAAGGCTTTGGCAGGCATCACGACCCTCGCCAGATCGCGGCCGACAATGCTTGGCGCACGTTTCGCTTTGCCGACGAGCGAGGCATCGTCTAGATCGGTCGTGGACAGGACTCCCATCATGGCGCCGCGCACGCGCAATCGGCGCACGAGGGCGCGCGTGTCGATGCCTTCGAGGCCGAGGATGCGGTGCTCTTGGAAGTAGGAATCAAGCGTTTGATGCGAGCGGAAATTGCTCGGGATGCGTGTGCATTCACGGACGATGAAGCCGTCCACCTGCGGCGACTTCGATTCGCGGTCCTCGGAGTTGATGCCGCAGTTGCCGATCAAGGGGTATGTCATCGTGACGATTTGTCCCTTGTAAGACGGGTCGGTGAGGACTTCCTGATAGCCGGTCATGCTGGTGTTGAAAACGACTTCGCCGGAGGTCTCGCCGGCGGCGCCGAAGCCTCGGCCGGTGAAGACGGTTCCGTCCTCAAGGGCGAGTTTCGCCGTCGGTTGGGTCATCGAAGCTCCTTTTTGTCACGCGTGCAACGCTCTTCTCGAAACCGAGAATTCGCAGCTCGGCGAGCGTGGAAAACTTCTGGCGGCCGCGTGTTTGCCGTGGTATTATCGTATTTGTTCGCCTCAATTTGGCATCGAGTTTGCACTACCCATTGTCGGCTTCTCCACACAACTCGAACGAAAGGAGAACACCATGGCCGCTCCCATTCTCGTGCCGCTCGACGGCTCCACATTTGGCGAACACGCATTGCCCATGGCGATGAGCATGGCCAAACGTATGAACGCGCCGCTTCACCTGCTTCATGTTCATTCGTTGCTCGACGCCACGTATGCCGAGTTGCAAGTTTTCGACAACACGCTCGATCAAGAACTACGCAACAAGGAACGTCAGTATTTGCAAGCCATTCAAACGCAGGTGCAAGATCGCCTCAGCGTGCCCGTGACCGTTCACAACGTTGACGGCGACGTGCCGACCGTCATCCGCGAGCATGCCGAGAGTTTGCGTGCCGGCTGGATCGTGATGACGACGCACGCGCGTGGACCGTTCGGGCGCTTCTGGCTCGGCAGCGTCACGGATGAATTGATCCGTCATACGACCATCCCGGTCGTGGCGGTGCATCCGAGCGAAAAGGCCCCGGACCTGGTCAAGGAAACCAAGTTTGAACACCTGCTGATCCCGCTCGACGGCACCCCGTGGGCCGAACAAATCCTGGAGCCGGCGATGGCTCTTGGCAAAGCGATGGGCGCCGATTACACGCTGCTGCGGGTCGTCACGCCGGTATACCCGACGGCGTTGCCCGCGGAGCCGGCGATCTTCGGCAGCGTCGCGACCGACATCATGGATCGCGTCGAAAAGATGCACGCCGACCTCAAGAAGGAAGCGGGCATCTATCTCGAAACGGTCGCGGTGAAGCTGCGCAGCGATGGCCTGACGGTGCGCACGCGCGTCGCGATCGAAGAGCAACCCGGCGTCGCCATCCTGGAGAATGCGAAGCCGCCGATCGACATGATCGCAATCGAGACGCACGGCCGCGGCGGCATTGCTCGAATGCTGCTCGGCAGCGTCGCCGACAAGGTGATCCGCGGCTCGCCGTTGCCGATACTGGTGCACCGGCCCAAAGCGTCGTAATCCCATAGGGACAAGCGGCTCGCTTGTCCCTTTTGGTTAAGGGACAAGCGAGCCGCTTGTCCCTACGGCAAGAAAGCTCGTGACATCGGCGCTTCGCATCGGTTAACATATCTCCATCCATCCTACTCCCCGAAGCGAAGGAGCCATCCATGAGCCGAACGAAACTGACGCGTCGCCAATTCGTCGCCGCCGGCGCGGTCGCCGCGATTGCCGCACCGAATGTCCTCAGCGCCCAGGACGCGCCGAATCGCCTGAACATCGCGATGATCGGTTGCGGCGGGCGCGGCGGCGCGAACCTGAACGGCGTCGCCGGCGAGAACATCGTCGCATTGTGCGACGTCAACCAGGCCGCGGTGGACGCGGCTGCAAAGCGCTTTCCAAATGCGCGGCAATGCAACGATTTCCGCACGCTCTTCGACAAACATCATCGCGAATTCGACGCCGTCGTCGTCAGCACGTGCGAGCATACTCATGCTTTCGCGACCATGCTCGCGTTGCGCCATAACAAGCACGTCTATTGCGAGAAGCCCCTCACGCACGGCATCTGGGAAGCCCGGCAAATCCGCGAGATGGCCGCCCGGACGAAAGTCGCCACGCAGATGGGCATTCAGATCCATGCTACGGAAAATTACCGACGCGTCGTCGAGCTGGTGCAAGCCAACGCGGTCGGCGGCATTCGCGAGTGCCACGTCTGGGTTTCGCGCGCCTGGGGCCGACAAAGCGCCGAGGACGCCAAGCGCTTTCGCGACATCGTCACCATCGACGAACGTCCGAGAGAATCCGAAATGGCGCCGCAAGGTTTGCACTGGGACCTTTGGCTCGGACCCGCGCCGGAGCGACCATTCAACGGCGTCTACGTTCCCGGCCCGAAATGGTATCGTTGGTGGGATTTCGGTTCGGGGACGATGAGCGACCTGGGCAGCCATTGGATCGACTTGCCATTCTGGGCACTGCGCTTGCGTGCGCCGCAGACCGTTGAAGCCAGCGGGCCGCCGCCGCATCGCGAACTCGCGCCGGCGACGATGAGCGCCACCTATCAATATGCCGCGCGCGGCAACATGCCTGCAGTGAGGCTCACGTGGCATCAAGGCGACATGAAGCCGGAGATCTGGCGCAAGAACGGCATCCCGCAATGGCAGAACGGCGTCCTCTTCATCGGCGAGCGCGGCATGATCCTGTCCGATTACAGTCGATACGTGATGTTGCCTGAGAAGGATTTTGCCGAATTCCGCCGGCCCGATCAGACGTTGCCGCGATCGCCCGGGCATTACGCGGAATGGATTCGCGCCGCCAAGGGAGATTTGCGCACGAGCGCCGACTTCGAGTATTCGGGCTGGCTGACGGAGGCGAACCACCTTGGCAACGTCGCGTATCGCCTGGGCCGCC